>JAYUCJ010000262.1:0-19500 GCA_043740415.1 Polaromonas sp.
GCACTCAAGGTTTGGAAGTCTTCTGTCTTCATCACAGCTCCTATGTACTTGATTTACATGGCTTTATTTATACCACTAATTAAGAGTGACATAGCCTAAATAAATAGCATCGTTAAATGCGATTAATTGCTTTTTTCAACCTTAGGGGTATTGCCGCCGTTGGCATTAGCATTAGGATTAACATTTTCAGACGCTGATTTGTTGTAATACATGGCCATGCCGCCCAGTAAAACAATCAGTATGATGGCCAGTGTTTTGTGTTTCATAGGTTTAACTTTCTCAAATATTATTAAATTAAATAGACGAGATTTTATTTTTATTTAACCACAGAAGTCACCACGCCGACCCCCGCACGGGTAACGTCAACAGCCGTCCCCACCGCTGCCGCGCCAACTTTAACGGTGGTTGAAACCACTGCATCCGCCACGGTGATGACCGCGCATGCTTGTAGATTCAGGATGATGGACAAAATGATAATCGTTGAGATCAGCGAGCGTATTGGGGTTTTAGACATGGTGGTTCTTTGGCTTAAATTTTGAATACATGCGTATTTTAGGGTAAAAATGGCTTTAGCCGGCGTATTTGTTGCCTAAAAAGCTATGAAATATATAGCAAATTAGAGTTTTAAAAGTAAAATTAAGGAGTAACTTTGACTATGCACCTTGACGGTGCATTTCTTGAGTTATTGCGGCACAACGCCGGCTTTTTTTACCAAAGCGGCGTATTTCACCAGTTCGGATTTGAAGTGTTTGGCTGCAAATTCGGGGGTGGAGACGTTGATGGTGTTGCCCTGTTTAGCCATAGCATCTTTGACCTCTTGGGTTGCAAACGTGGCGACCAAGGCTGCGTTGATGCGCTTGACCTGATCTGCCGGCAAACCTTTGGGGCCGACCACGGCTATCCAGCCCTCAACCATGTAGCCAGGGAAGCCTTGCTCGGTGGAGGTGGGAATATCTGGCGCAGCTGCGATGCGCTGTGGCGCAGATACGCAGACCGCCTTCATTGTGCCTGCCTTGATGTGCGCCATGGCTGACGGCAGGGCCAAAACGCCCATGTCGACCTGACCGGCCAAGATGTCTGACACCATGGGACCGACGCCGCGGTAGGGGATGTGGGTGACGAAGGTTTGCGTAACGTCTTTGAACATTTCAGGTGCCAAATGCAAAATCGTGCCGTTGCCACTAGAGGCATAGTTGAATTTTCCGGGGTTGGCTTTGAACAGCGCAACAAGCTCTTTCATGTTCTTGGCCGGGACTTTGGGGTGAACGACCAAGACCAGCGGTGTTGCGCCAATCACCGCTATCGGGGTGATGTCAGCGACCGGGTCGAATGGAATAGATTTCAAAACGCTGGGGTAAATGACGTGGTTGTTGGAGACAAAGCTCAGGGTTTGACCGTCAGGGACGGACTTGATCATCGCCGCAGTGCCTACCACGCCGCCTGCACCGGGCTGGTTGTCAATCACCACCGGCTGTCCGAGTGCTTTGCTGAGCGCGTTTTGCGCCGCACGGGCGATGCCGTCCACACCCGAGCCGGCCGAGACGGGGAGGATGAATTTGACCGGTTTGTCAGATGCCTGCGCCCACAGTGCGCCGGGCGTACCCAAGGTGGCGATGACTGCGGCTGTACCGCTGAGGTGGATCAGGCTGTCGCGGCGAGACATTGAACGAGGGTTGAGTTTGCTGGAAAGGGTCATGCTTGTCTCCGAGATGTTTTATTTTGATGAAAAGCGATTAATTTGGCTAGTTCAAGCCACTTTCAGGCCACTGCGCCCGAGGCTTTGAGGGATTCTATGCAGGCAGCATCCAGCCCCAAGTCTTCCAAGAGTGACTGCGTGTGTTCGCCTTTGGTTGGCGGGTCAAGTCGCACGCCCAGCCGTTCGCCGTCCATGGTGAAGGGAAACAGCGTGGATGCCGCCAGATGGCCAGCGCGCTCGCCATCTGGCAGCTTGATGTCAGCCAAGCCGCCGGTGGCGAGCAGGTGTTCGTCGTCAAACAGCTCTTCGGGGCGAACGATAGGGGCAAACGGGAGGCCCTTGGCTTCAAAAATCGCGGTCAATTCGGCGGCGGTGTATTGGATTAGACGCTGGCGTAAATCCGCCAACAAGGTGGGGCGCAGGCGGACGCGATCGTTGTTGGTTCTCAAGGCGGGGTCGGCTTTCAGGTCGGCAAAACCGAAGGCGTCGCAAAAGGTGATCCACTGCGCATCACTGACCGCAGCCAGAAAGATCTGCTCGTCATTTTTGACCGTAAAGACGTCATACAACGCCCAAGCCGAAATGCGTTCGGGCATGGGAGCGGCCGCCTCGCCGGTGATGGCGTATTGCAGCATGTGCTGGCCGACCAGGAAGACGTTGTTCTCAAACAGGGCGGATTGCACCTCCTGCCCACGCCCGGTGATGCCGCGTTGGATCAGCGCCCCCAGCGCGCCAATCGCGCCAAACATGCCACCCATGATATCGTTCACGCTGCTGCCCGCGCGCAGCGGGTCGCCGGGACGGCCGGTCATGTAGGCCAAGCCGCCCATCATCTGCACGACCTCGTCCAGTGCGGTGCGGTGCTCGTAGGGACCAGGCAGAAAGCCCTTGTGGGCAACGTAGATGATTTTGGGATTGACCGCGCTCAAACTGGCGTAATCCAGCCCATATTTGCGCATGGTACCGGGTTTGAAGTTTTCGGCCACCACATCGGCGCTGGCCGCCAGTTGGCGGGCGATGGCGGCACCTTCGGGATTGTGCAGGTCGATGGCGATGCTTTTCTTGTTACGGTTGAACATCGGAAAGAAACCCGCGCCCGAGCCCAGCAAATGCCGGGTGCGGTCACCGTCAATCGGTTCAACCTTGATGACTTCTGCTCCCATGTCTGCCAGCACCATGCCGCAGGTCGGGCCCATGACCATGTGGGTGAATTCGACGACGCGTAAACCAGCCAGAGGCAGGTTGGGTTTGGGTTTTTGTTGGGATGTATGTGAAGAAGCTTGTGCCATAGGGTGATTTTCTCAGACTGTTCTTGTTGTCGCGAAAGTTTTTGGCAAACCCGCACGCCACAGCGTGCCGTGGGTGGGGGTGTCTGGCAACCAGGCCACCAGCTGTTGGCGCAGTGCGAGCAGCTTGCCAATGTCCACGCCCGTTTCCACCCCCATGCTGGCGAGCATGAAGGCCACGTCTTCAGTTGCCACATTGCCGCTGGCTCCTGGCGCGTGCGGGCAGCCGCCAATGCCGGCCAAGCAGGCATCAAACCGCGTCACACCCATTTCCCAAGCCGCATACACATTGGCCATGCCCATGCCGCGCGTGTCGTGAAAATGACCGCAGTTCAGCTTGTCGCCGGCGACCTTGAAGGCCGCTTCAAACAACTCGCTGACCATGCGCGGGTCGGCGTAGCCCACGGTGTCGGCTAAGCCGACGCGGTCTACGCCGGCATCCAGCACGGCTTGCAGCAGGCGCAGCACCTCGGCAGGTTCGACTTTGCCTTGGATAGTGCAGCCAAAGGCCGTGCTCATGCCGACCTCAATCAGGGTGTTGGCGCCGCTGGCGTCCCGTGCAGCGCGAATCAGCTTGATTTCGGCAACCACGTCATCTGGCGTTTTGCGCAGATTCGCCAAACTGTGCGCGTGGCTGGCGGACAGCGGCAGCAACATCAAATCGGCCTGTGTTTCAAACGCGCGCTCGGCACCTTTGAGGTTGGGCACCAGTACGGAGGTGACCAGGCCGGGCAGTGTTTTTGCAAAAGCGACCAGCTCGGCCGTATCGGCCAATTGCGGCAACAGTCGGGCGGGCACGTAGGAGCCGACCTCCAGCTCGCGCAGGCCGGCAGCATATGCAGCTGCAATCCAGGTGAGTTTGTGTTCTGTGGGGAGGATAGTTTGAATGCTTTGCAAGCCGTCGCGCAAGCCGACTTCACGTAGGGTGGCAGTTGAGGAGGGTGACTTTTGTAGGTTCATGGCGTAAGTTTAATGATTCTCATAGCTGAAGGAGTAAGCCACTAGGGTCGGCGCAGTCATCAGCAAACGGCAGACGCATTTGCAAACTTGCTCTTTAGCTGCTCAAATGTGATCAACTCCCCCGCCAGCGCACTGGCCATCACGGTGGGCGGGCTGGCCAGCCAGACTTGGCCAGGGCCGCTGCGACCGGGGAAGTTGCGGTTGATGGCACTGATGGTGACTTGCGCCGCCTCGCTGGACGAGCCAGGTCCACAGTTCGCGCAGGCACCGCAGGAGGGTTGCAATATCTGCGCACCTACCTGGGCAAAAGTCTGGTCGTAGCCTTGGGCGATGCAGTAGTCGCGCAACGTCGTGGTGCCATACTGCAGGTAGAGTTTGACGTGCTGGGGCACGCTCAACCCGCGCTGCACTGCCCACGCCAGCACTGCATGGTAATGGTCAAAGTCTTCCCGTTTACCGGCGGTACAGGAGCCACTGTAGGCAATATCTATCTTGACGGTTTCGGTAAGTTGACTCAATGCCAGGCCATTTCCCGGGTCGCCAGGTGATGCCACCATCGGCGTAAAACCATCGCAATCAATGGTTATGATGCTATCAAAATATGCATCAACATCGCTGTGCATCCATGGTGCTATGACAAAGTCAACACCGCGTCGTTCCCGCAAAAACGCCAGCGTTTGCGCATCGGGCGCGACGATACCGGTCAAGCCTCCGAGTTCAGCTGTCATGTTGGTCAACGTGGCGCGTTCGTCAATCGATAAGCTGGCAATGGCTGAGCCGGTGAATTCAAACACCTTGCCTACGCCCACGCTGGCCTTGATATCGCTTCGTGCCAGCAGATGCAGCACAATGTCTTTAGCGGTGATGCCGATGGCAAGCGGCCCGTTAAGTTCAATTTTGAGTGTTTGGGGTACCGTCATGCGCACCGCACCGGTCACATAGGCATTGGCCATGTCTGTAGTGCCCACACCAAAAGCAACGCAGCCCAGCGCGCCACTGTGTGGCGTGTGCGAGTCGGTGCCGACCACCACTTGGCCGGAAAGCGCATAGTGTTCGGCCATCATGGCGTGGGAGATGCCGGTCACATTGCTGCCGTCGTCCAGTGCCGCTTCCTCTTCAGTCAATGTACGGTGAAAGCGCAAGTCGTAATCGTTCGCAAAATCACGCTGTGCCTTGCACATCGCCAACACATTGGGCACCAGGCCGCCCTTCAGATGCGCAGGACTGCTGCCGACGTAGGATGTGTGGTCTTCAAACACAATGATTGATTCAGGCGCTTGCAGCGTGAGTGTTTTGCCAAAGGTGCTGTGCAACATGTGAGCAGCCATGCCGGTGTAGTACTCGTGGATGAAGCGCCAGTCGGCCCGCACGAAAGTGCCCGAACCCGTGGTTTCTGCTGTGTTCTGGGCGCTTGTCCATGGCGTAACCAATGCGTGTCGCGCTATGATTTTTTCAAAATAAGTTTGTCCATGGAATGCTTTGGGCTCGGGAGCGACATCCACTGACGTCAAATGCGTCTGCCCGAATCGCAGCAAACCACCGCTTTTCAAAATCGCCTGTGCCAATGCATCGCGGTCTGCCACCAGCTCGTCAAGGGTAATTTCATCACCTGCTGCGATACGTTCAATCAGTCCAAAGTCAGTCGATATCAATAATCCAATGTTGTCCGCGTTTTGCCGATACAAGCGCTCAAAGCTGCGTGCGATGACGAGTTTGACGCCCGCTAGTTTTTCAGCTGCAGGGCTGTGCTCCCTTGATGAACCTTTCCTATACCGATTCCCCGCAACGATGACCTCGATACCCGAGTTAAAAATAGCATTTACGCCGATCGGCAATTCATTGCCAGCTTTGAAACCGGTATGCGCATAGCGGGCGAGTTTGTCGTCGTAGTGGCTCAAAATAGCCATAGGCGTGATTTCGTCGGTAGAAATGTCGTCGCGTAGGGGGCTGGCTTGTGCCAGCATCAGGCATTTTCCGCTAAGTTGAGCGGCTACTTGCGCAGAATCTTGGCATAAGAAAAGAATATGCTTTTGAAATGTTAAGGTCGTCATTGAAAAATGCTGCAAGCCATGTATGAAAGTGCGCGTTCACCTTCATTTTAAAGCGCCACCAAAACGGTTTTCAGCTTGTTTGCGAAACTCGGTGGGCGTGGTGCCTTTGAGTTCTAGAAAGCGGCGGTTGAAATTGGCGACATTGTTAAAGCCCACGTCGTAGCAAATGTTGGTAACGTAGCGGTCAGAGCTCATCAGCAGCTGGCAGGCACGGTGAATGCGTACTTGATTGACAAAATCCGTGAAGGTATGGCCAGTGGAGCGTTTAAAGAAACGTGAAAACCGAGTTTCACTCATGCTGATGACTTCCGCCATTTGAGCTGCCGTTAGCGGCGAAGCGATGTTTTCGGTGATCCGGTTTACCACGACGTTAATTTGGTCAAGTTCAGCTGCGTTGTCTACACCTTGCATTTGCACGCTAGAAAGCATGCGGTAGTCTGTGCAGCGCGCCAGATCTGTCATCAACTCAAGAAAGGCAGCCAAACGGCGTGAGCCTTTGGATTCTTTGACATGGTGCCAATGCGATTGGCTACTTTCAGACAAGCCAAAAAATTCGATGCCATGGCGAGCGCGCTCTAAAAGCGGCAATAGTTCAGCGAACTCTGGAATGGTTTTGCTGGCTTGCTCAATCGGCGTATGTTGAAACTGAATCACCAAATCCCGCTGTTCAACACCTTCTGGTGGAATGTCGAGCGAAATCCAGTTGTGCGGCAATTTGGGTCCACATAAGACCACATGACCAGGTTCAAAAGGGCCAATCCAATCGCCAACAAAGGCTTTTCCGGAGGTTGCGGTGATCATATGCAATTCATATTCTTCATGGCAATGCCAACGCGCCAGTGGGGTCGGGTAGCCGTGGTCTAGGCAACGAATAAAACCAACTTCATTTGTAGGCTCGTAACCCAGGGCTGTGCTGCGGTTGTAGTCAGCCTCCAGCTCGGGTTGTCGCGTTTTATGGCGCGTTGATTTTGGGGGTGAAGCGGTTGTCGTCATAACATGAATCAAACTAAACACATCATAACGCTAGCTCATCACATTGCCGCCATCAACGTTGAGTGTTTGTGCCGTGATGTAAGAAGCCTCGTCGCTGGCCAAGAAAATAGCAGCACCGCAAATATCAGTGGGGTCACCCATGTAGCCCAAGGGAACAGCAAGGCCAACTTGTTTCTTTTTCTCACCTAAAGGCAAGTTTTCGTATTTGGCAAACAAGGCGTCAACATGTTTCCACATCGGCGTAGCAATCACCCCTGGGGCAATACCGTTCACGCGAATATGGTGCGGTGCCATCGCCAAAGCAGCGCTTTGCGTGTAGCTGATGATGGCAGCCTTGGTCGCGCAATAGTGTGATACCAATGCCTCGCCACGGCGGCCAGCTTGCGATGCCATGTTGACGACCGCACCACGCGTTTGATGTGCCACCATGTGTGCCAGCACTTTTTGCATGACAAAAAAAGCGCCTTTCACATTCACGGCAAACATTTTGTCGTACATGGCTTCGTCGCTCTCTAACAAGGGCGCCATGTCGAAAATAGCAGCGTTGTTGTAAAGCACATGGATAGGGCCAAACGCATCACTGGCTTCTTGCACCAGACGGTCAATATCAGCCGACTTGGTCACATTCGCGGCTATGTATTTCACTTGGCCTGGGTACTGTGCTGCCAAACCTTGAATCTCGTCAGAAGCTTCTGCTGGCAAATCAATCACACTGCAGCGCGCACCTTCGCGCAGGTATGCCGCAGTGACGGCCGCACCTATGCCACCCCCAGCACCCGTTAAAACAGCGTGACGGTTAAGTAAACGCTTATTCACTTGTTCATTCATGATCTGTGATTCTCAATAAATTGGTTAACTTGTTGATAAGCCTGTCGCATCGCCGCTACCATCCGTGGATCATTCGCTAAGTCGCCCCACAACACCGCATCAGCACAATAGGCGACGATGGGGTCTGTTGCATCACACATGGCGTGAGCAGCTTCTACGTTCATGGCTTGGTCTTGGTATTCGTAAGCAATTTGCCCTTTGTGCCACCGCTGTAAATATGCCAAGAACAAGGCTGGCAGAATAGCGACGCTAGAAATTGACGCACCGAGAGCGAGTCTTTCTCGAATAGTAGGCACTATGAACCCCGGGATTTTTGAGTAGCCATCCATCGCCACGCGCTGGTTGGTGTCGCGAATAGCTGGGTTGCCGAAACGGTCTAAAACAACGTCGCGGTAGGCGGCTAAATCAATCGGGCTGGGGTTTTCTGGCGTGTTCAGAACGGGAATGACATCGTCTGTCGCATAGTCAAACGCAAATTTGCGAATGGTTGCATCGTGCGTGCCTTCATGGATGTATTGATAGCCCACCAACGTGCCCGCCCAAGCAATACAGCTGTGTGCGGCGTTGAGCAAGCGAATTTTTGCTTCTTCATACGGCGCAACCGATGCCACCATTTCAACGCCCACCTTTTCCCAGGCAGGACGGCCAGCGCAGAAATTGTCTTCAATCACCCATTGAATAAAGCTTTCCCCCATCACGGGCACGGCATCCGCCCAGCCGGTTTCTTTTAAGACGCGTTCGGCAACATCAGCCGTTGGACGCGGGGTGATGCGGTCAACCATGGCGTTTGGACTGGTTGTGTTGGCAGTCACCCAAGCCAGTAATTCAACATCACTCAGCAAAGTGATGAACTGCAGCAAACCACTACGCGAGCGGTCGCCATTGTGGCGCAAGTTGTCGCAGTTGAGCAAGGTTACCGGGCCACTGTTTGACAACATACGCTGCCGCAGCATAGCGGTCAATGCGCCGTAAATGGTGCTGCCAGGCGCATGTTTGCGTGCCAGTTCTAAATCAGTCGATACATCACTGATGGACGTATCAAGTATGTTGTTTGCATCAAGATAATAGCCAGCTTCAGTCACCGTGAACGAAATAATGCGTGTAGTCGGATGGGCTGCTACGGCTATCAACGCCGTTAATGCAGGTTCAAACGGAATGATTCGGCTGATGGACGTCACACGTGTGTAGTCGTGCACACCTGCAGGGGTGATGGTTTCTAAAGTGTATTCGCCATGCTGCGCCGCTAAGGCAGCCATGGTGTCGGCCATGTCCGCACGAATATTGCCACCCGCTAACTGCCACCTAAGGTCGCCCGAAGCTTGTAGGTGGTGGATATACAGGGCTTGGTGTGCTCGGTGAAACGAGCCCACACCCAGATGCAGCATCACTAAAGGTTGTGCTACCACTGTTGTCATAGTGTTTTTGCAGCCGTTGTTACGCGGCCTTTGGCGTCAAAAAAGTGGGCTGTCGCCGCGTCAATGCTGACGCCGACATCAGACCCAACACTCAAATTGGTACGCGTGTTTTGCCGTGCGACAAGCTGCGTGCCGCGATCGGTGGTCACATAAATCAATGTTTCCGCACCCAACGCTTCGACCAGTTCAACTTTGGCTTGAAATTGACCTTGTCCCGTAGGCAATAACAGTACATTTTCTGGACGTAACCCAACAAAACCATCAGCAGGTGCGTTGATGCCAGGAATGTTGCCAAGTTGCGCCAAATCGGCCACGGACACAATGTTCATTTGCGGCGTGCCAATGAATTGTGCGACAAACTGGTTGGCTGGTTTGTCATACAGCTCCAGCGGTGTGCCGACTTGCTCAATCATGCCATCACGCAACACCACAACACGGTCAGCCAGCGTCATGGCTTCGACTTGGTCATGGGTTACATACACGGTGGTTGCGCCTAAATCGCGGTGCAATTTGGCAATTTCAATACGGGTTTGGCCACGCAGCGCAGCATCCAAGTTTGACAAAGGCTCGTCAAACAAAAACACCTTGGGTGCGCGCACAATGGCGCGGCCAATGGCGACACGTTGGCGCTGTCCACCCGAGAGCTCTTTGGGTGTTCTGTGCAAATAATCAGTCAGATTCAAAATCTTAGCCGCCTGTGATACTTTTTCTTGGATCACCGCAGGGTCGGCTTTGGCTAATTTCAGCGCAAAACTCATGTTTTCAAACACGCTCATGTGCGGGTACAGGGCATAGCTTTGAAACACCATCGCCAAATCACGTTTGCTGGAAGGCAGGTTGGTAATGTCGCGACCTTCAAGTTCCAATGAACCGCCATCAATTTGTTCTAAGCCAGCGATCAAACGCAGCAGCGTTGATTTGCCGCAGCCTGAAGGCCCGACAAAGACAACGAATTCGCCAGGATTGATGGACAAGTCAATGCCCTTGATGGCACGGTGTTCGCCGAAGAATTTTTCGACATTTTTTAGTTGTAGATAAGCCATACAAAACTTTCCAATTTCAAATTTATTTAACAGCACCAAAAGTCAAACCTTGCACCAATTGCTTTTGACTGAACCAGCCGAACACCACGATAGGTGCAATGGCCATCAAAGAAGCGGCCGATAACTTGGCCCAAAACAAACCTTCTGGGCTGGAGTACGAGGCGATCAGGGTTGCTAAGGTGCCCGATTTAGCAGCGCTTAAATTCAGCGCCCAAAATGCTTCATTCCAGCTTAAAACCAAGCACAGCAAGCCAGTAGAAGCCAAACCACCCATGGCCAATGGCATCAATACATGACGGAATTCTTGATACAAAGTGGCACCATCCATGCGTGATGCTTCCAAAATTTCAGAGGGAATGTCTTTGAAATGCGAGTACATCATCCACACCATGATGGGCAAATTGCTCATGGTGAAGACGATGATCAGCGCTGTGCGTGAATCCAGCAAACCAGCGTATTGCGCCATCACATAAATGGGGACGAGCGCGCCCACTGCCGGCATCATTTTGGTAGACAACATCCACATCAAGATATCTTTGGTGCGTTTGCTTTTGAAAAACGCCATCGAATACGCCGCTGGCGCTGCCAAAGCCAGTCCAAGTACCGTTGAAACCACGCTGGTGATCACTGAATTCAAGGCATAGCTCAAGTAATCGCTGCGCTCTTGAACCTCGTTGAAGTTCTCCAATGTGGGTGGAAAGATGAACAGCGGTGGGACCGAAATGGCTTGGAGCTCGGTTTTAAATGCAGTTAATACCAACCATCCCAAGGGGAAAAACAAGATCAAGGTGAAAAACCAAGCCACGCAAGTTCGCAATGCGAGCAGCGGCGTCATCGTAGATTTAGGTGAAGCTGTCATGGTGTTTTTGAATTATTAATTTACTTATCCAAGTTTTTGCCGACCATGCGGATCAAGAAAACGGCGGCAATATTGGCGAGCACGACGGCAAACAAAGCACCGGCAGAGGCCACACCTGCATCAAAACTCAGCAACGCGTGCTTGAAAATCAAGAACGCCACATTGGTGCTGGCATCACCTGGCCCACCGCCCGTGGTTGTGTAGATTTCTGCAAACACACTGAGCAAGAAAATCATCTCGATCATCACCACCACGGCGATAGAACGGCCTAAATGCGGAATGTACAAATAGCGCAATTGCTGCAAATAAGTGGCACCATCCATACGCGAGGCTTCCAGCTGTTCGCGGCTCATGGATTGCAAGGCGGTGATGAAAATCAAGGTGGCAAAAGGCAGCCATTGCCATGACACCATGACGATGACGCTGAACAAGGGGAAGTCGGTCAACCAGTCTACTGGCGTCGCGCCAAAAAACTGCCAAACCTGCGCCAGTACGCCATAAATCGGGTTCATCATCATGTGCTTCCACAGCAAGGCATTGACGGTGGGCATGACGAAGAAGGGGGAAATCAACAAAATACGCACCAAGCCACGTCCTGGAAACGGATCGTCAATCAACAAAGCCAAACCGATGCCACCAAGAACGGTGATGAGAATCACACTGCCCAGCAACAGCAAGGTGTTTTTCACGGCCTCACCGAACGACGGGTCAGTGACGAAGTATTCAAAATTTTCGAGTCCAATAAACCCCACAGCTTCTGGCTGCATCAGGTTGTAGCGGATGAGTGAGAAATAGATGGTCATCACCAGTGGCACGATCATCCACAGGAAGAGCGTGGCTACGGCTGGCGCCATCAACATACGGGGTAAAAAACGATTCATGGAGCTAGCCCAGAGGGGTGTGAATGTATAAAAATCACAAGATGCACGAAGTACTCAAACGGCTCAAGCTATACATCTGACGCACTTTATATTTAAAAGTATTCCGTGCGCCAGTGAATAGATTTGCTAAATATACTGGCTATTTCGTGTCTAGCCGGCATAATATATGCTTAAGTTGCTACATTATTTGTAGTAACCGGCTTTCTTCATTTCACGGTCAGCCGCAGCTTGTGAAGCTTTCAAAGCTGCATCCACGCTGATTTTTCCAGCCAAGGCAGAGCTCAGTTGTTGACCCACTGCAATACCAATGGATTGGAACTCAGGAATCGCGGCAAACTGTACACCGACGTACGGGCTCTTTGGCAAAGTGGCGTCGTTCGGGTTGGCGCTGTCAATCGCGGCCTTCTCGGCAGCTGCAAACTTGGCGGCTTTCAAGAAGTTTTCATTGGTGTAAGTGCTCTTGCGCGTACCTGTTGGCACATTGCCCCAGCCCACTTCTTTGCCGATCAGGTTGACGTACTCTTTTGAAGTCGCCCATTCGATGAATTTTTGTGCCTCTGCAGTATGCTTGGTACCGGCTGGTACGGCCAAAGCCCATGCCCACAACCAGTTGGCACCTTTAGGTGTCACCATGGTTGGTGCTTGTGCGAAAGCCACTTTGTCAGCCACTTTAGATTGCTTGGGATCTGTGATGAAAGACGCTGCGATGGTCGCATCAACCCACATACCGCATTTGCCTTCGTTGTACAAAGCCAAAATTTCGTTGAAGCTGTTGTTGGCAGAGCCTGGTGGGCCGTATTTGTTCATCATGTCAACGTAGAACGTGATAGCGTCATGCCATGGTTTGGATTCCAACTGTGGCTTCCACTTCATGTCAAACCATTGGCCGCCAAAGGTGTTCACCATGGTGGTCAAGAATGCCGCATTGTCGCCCCAACCTGGTTTGCCGCGCAAGCAGATACCGTAAACGCCATCTTTAGGGTTGTGAATCTTGGCTGCGGCATCTCTCACTTGAACCCAAGTTGGGTTGTTAGGCATGGTCACGCCAGCTTTGTCCATCAAGTCTTTGCGGTACATCAACATTGAGCTTTCGCCGTAGAACGGAGCTGCGTACAGCTTGCCGCCGACTGACAAGCCATCGCGCATGGCTGGCAACATGTCATCTACATCATAAGCAGCGCTGGTTTTGAGCTCCTTTAACCAGCCTTTTTTGCCCCAAATGGGTGTTTCGTACATACCTATGGTCATCACGTCGAACTGGCCGCCTTTGGTGGCGATATCGGTGGTGACGCGGGCGCGCAACGCACCTTCTTCTAAAGTGACCCATTTCACTTTGATATCCGGGTTCGCGGCTTCGAAGTGTTTGGTCTGTTTTTGCATCTCGATCATGTGACCGTTGTTCACAGTCGCCACGACGATTTCAGTGGCAGCGTGTGCCATACCGGCCATCAAGCCAAAAGCAATGGCTAGGGAAGCTTTCAATTTCATGAGTCTATCTCCTGGTTTAAGTTAAGAGTGCATATCGATGACGGTTGTGCAACGATAGGAAGCTATCATAGGTAAAACCGATCAATAGCTTTGATACACCCTAGACCAATGTATATACTTTCATGCAGTAGGGGGACATGGTTTTCCCTAATTTATGCCAGAACGTATCAGTAGATCGTGAAATTTTCGAAATGTTACAAATGGTCTGCCTTGCTGCAGACCAGCGCCAAGTTACCGTAACTCAGGCAACTCGATCTTGACTTCCAGCACTTCCAGGTTGTCCTGGCGCTCCAGATTCACCTTGATATCGGCGGGGTTGATTTTGACGTACTTGCAGATCACCGCGATCAACTCGCGTTGCAGGTCGGGCAGGTAATCGGGCTCGGCGGCATTGCGGCCACTGCGCTCGTGCGCCAGAATGATTTGCAGCCGCTCTTTGGCGACGTTGGCGGTTTTCTTTTTCTCGCCAATGAAAAAAGAGAGAAATGACATCACTTTATTTGCCCCCGAAAAGACGACTCAACAGCCCCTGCTTGGGCGCTTCGGTAAACCGCATGGCTTTCTCGGCTCCTAAAAACCGCTCAATCACGTCTTTGTAGGCTTCCGACACATCACTGCCCTTGATGTGCACCGCCGGCACACCCTGATTCGAGGCTTGCAGCACCGATTCGCTCTCGGGAATCACACCAATCAGTTTGATGCGCAAAATGTCCTGAATGTCTTCCAGCGACAGCATCTGCCCCTGGTTGACGCGGGTCGGGTTGTAGCGGGTGATCAGCAGGTGCTCTTTGATGGGGTCTTTGCCCTCAATCGCACGTTTGGTTTTGCTCGACAACATGCCCAATATCCGGTCTGAGTCGCGCACCGACGAGACTTCAGGATTCGTCACCACCAGTGCTTCGTCGGCGAAATGCATGGCCATCAAAGCACCGGTTTCAATGCCGGCGGGGGAGTCGCAGACGATGTACTCAAAACCCATGGCGGACAAATCGTTCAGCACCTTTTCGACGCCATCTTGCGATAGCGCATCTTTGTCGCGGGTTTGCGAGGCCGCCAACACATACAAGTTATCGCACTGTTTGTCTTTGATCAGCGCTTGGTTCAGGTTGGCTTCGCCCTGGATGACGTTGATCAGGTCATACACCACACGGCGTTCGCAGCCCATGATCAGGTCCAGGTTGCGCAGGCCGACATCAAAATCGATCACCGCCGTTTTGTGGCCACGCAGAGCCAAACCAGTTGCAAAGCTGGCGCTGGTGGTCGTTTTGCCAACGCCACCTTTGCCGGAAGTCACCACGATGATTTTTGCCATAAGTCAAATGTCTTTCAAGTATAAAAATTAAGTTATTAAGTTAAGTCTTTAAGTTTTTAACGCTTCAATGAGCAGTTTGTCCTGCCCATCGTTGCTCAAGCGAACCTGTGCCGCCTTGCCGCGCACATCGTCGGCCAGGGGCTTTTCGCTGGTGCGGTAGATGCCGGCGATAGACATCAACTCCGGCTCCAAACAGGTCGAGAAAATCCGCGCGTGGACGTTGCCACTGGCACCGGCCATCGCCTTACCACGCAAGGGGGCGTAGACATGAATATTGCCATCGGCCACCACTTCGGCACCCTGGTTAACCATGGCCAAGATCACCAGGTCGGCACCGCGAGCATAGATTTTTTGCCCTGAACGCAGCGGCTTGTCGATCACCATGGTGGCAGCCCCCGCAACTTCACGGGTCGCTGTGTGAGATGCAACTTGGATGACGACTTCGGGTGCCACAATCTCGGTGAGCGTGGGCACCGCTGCCGCAGCAGCTACAGGACTAGTACGCGGCATATCCATCTGCGCTTCTACCAGGCCACAGGCGCGCGCTGCTTCAACCCAAGCGGCATTGGCACCGCGTACCGCCACGGGGACCAGCCTACAGGCTTTCAGCACCTTCAACAATGGCGCGAAATCCTGCACAGGCAGGTTGGCATCCAAGTTTGAGAAATCGAGGATCAGCGCGTCGCGCTCAAAAAAATCAGGCGTTTCGCCCAGGGGACCAAATTTCGCAGATAGATCTGCCGCCAGAGCATGCCAGTCCGCCGTCTTGATCATCAACGCCACGGTTTGCAAGTGGGCACTTTTGATTTTAAAAGATTCGGGTGCTTGCTTTTTCTGTTTGACTGCGGAATTGACTGCGGAGGTAACTGCGGTAGTAACTGCGGTAGTAACTGCGGAATTTACGGGCATGTAGAAATCAGAGAAAGTTAGACTGCAGGAATGCGAATGTTGAGGGAGAGAATGTTGAGGGAGAGAATGTTGAGGGATCGCCTCAGGCTGAATTTGATTCTACTTGATTGAAATGCAGATATTTAACCAGCAGTTGTCGCCAGACGTTACGAATATGTCACACCCAAACGCTGGTGCAAAAGCGTGCTGGTGGTGGTGTATTGCAACAGCGTCGGCGTATCGGGGAAAACGATCGCCGCTGCTGCAAAAGACGCCAACGCCGCTTCGTGAAAGCCGCACAAAATCAGCTTTTTTTTACCGGGATAGGTGTTGATGTCACCCACAGCAAAAATGCCTGATTCGCTGGTTTCGAATTTCTCGGTGTCCACGGCCAGCTGTTTGCGCGCCATGTCCAAGCCCCAATCGGCCACCGGGCCAAGCTTGGGCGACAAACCCTGCAGCACCAGCAGCGTATTTACAGGCAAAGGCGCGGTTTTGCCATCCACATCCGTCACTTGCAAGGCGGTCAATTGACCTTGTTGCTCCTCAAAACCGGCGATCTGCCCGATGCGCAGCTGCAGTTTCCCAACTTCAATCAGATTTCGCATCGTCTCCAGCTTGTCGGGCGTGGCGTTGAACACATCACGGCGGTGCAGCAGGGTGATGTTGTTGGTCGGCAATTTGGCGAGTTGAATGGCCGCTTCCACCGCCGTGTCTTCGCTGCCTACAATGGTGACTTGCTTACCCACAAAGTTATCGGCAAAGTCATCTTCAGTAGCTAGGTGGTAGAAAAGCTGCGTCCCCGCAAAGGTGTCCAAACCGTGGAGCGTCAACTTTTTCGGCTGAAAAGCGCCCACACCCGCTGCGATGAAGATGGTTTTGGTTAAAAAAGATGGGCTTACCGATGATGGATTTGCCGAAGTTGCCACCAAAATCCGCCCATCCGCCTGCCGCGCCAACGCGTTGACTTGTTGGCTCAAATGAAAAACGGGTTTAAAGGGTTTGAGCTGCTCCAAGATCGATGCCACCAGCTGCCGCCCCGTGGTGGCGACTGTGCCTGGAATGTCGTAAATCGGCTTGTCGGGATATAGCTCCATACATTGACCACCCGCGTAGGGCAGGGTGTCGACGATGTGGCTTGAAATACCCAGCAAGCCCAGTTCAAAAGCTTGAAACAAGCCTACCGGCCCTGCGCCGATGACGAGGGCATCGGTTTCAATGGGCTGATTCATGTTGGGATTTATCAGCGTACCAGCAAGCCAATCTTGCTTTTCACGTCTTTCCAGTCGTCCGCATCAGGCAAGGCTGGTTTACGCTTGGTGATGCTCTTCCAGCCTTCTGCGCGCGACAATTCGACGTTCAATTTGATGAACGCGAGTTGATCCGCAGGCACGTCTTCTTCCGCGTAGATCGCGTTGACCGGGCACTCGGGGATGCAGACGGCGCAGTCGATGCATTCATCGGGGTCGATGACCAGCATGTTCGGGCCTTCGCGGAAGCAGTCAACCGGGCACACGTCCACACAGTCGGTGTATTTGCATTTGATACAGGATTCAGAAACGATATGGGTCATGGTGTGCTTAAAACGATGATGGTTACTAACTAATTCAATACCCGTTCGCCCTGAGCCTGTCGAAGGGTTCTTGAAGACTTCGACAAGCTCAGTCCGAACGGTAATACTTTGATTTTACGAGATTACGACGGTGAAATCAGGATATCAACACAGCGCCAGAGGTTTTATGGCTGGCCGTATCGACCAACACCAGCGACCCCATGCCGCGCGACAGCTTGTACGGCACAGCGGCAATCGGCTCTTGCAAAGAAATTTCAACGTGGCCAATCGCGTTCGGGTCCAGTTGCGTCGCCTCCAGCTCGGCTAGTGTGTTGATGTCCAGCTTGTGCACCACACGCTTGATCTTGGCTTTGACCCAGCGGTGGCCATGCAGCGCCCAGTAGGCGCGGCCGGCAATCAGCGGCTCATCGTCCAGCCAGGCGATGGTGGCTTTGATCTCGCGGCTGGGCGTGAACGTATCCACCGCCAACAGCCAGTCGCCCCGCGACACATCCACTTCGCGATCCAGCACGATACCTGCGCTCTGGCTGGCATCCACCCTGCCGGGGCGGCGGGTCCGGTCCAATACCTGCGATACGGTGGCGGTCTGGCCACTCGGCAAAATGCTGATCTGTTGGCCCACGCTGACGCTGCCCGTCGCCACACGGCCCCAGAACACGCGGCGGCCTTGTGAGGTGTCGGCGCTGGATGAGAATTTCTCCACCCACTGCACCGGAAATGCAAACGGTTGCGCGGTTTCAGCCGCCGTCGTCGGTAAAGATTCCAAAATTTGTAGCAAACTTTGTCCGTCATACGCTGCCCAACCGGCTTTGGCGTCCACCACGTTCCATCCCTTGAGGGCAGAAATCGGCACGATGGCGGCTACAGTGATTCCCGCAGCCGTGGCAAATTTGGAGAGTGCCGCGCTGATATTGGCAAAAGCCAGCTCGGCATTCTCCACCGCGTCCAGCTTGTTGACCGTGAAAACGATGGAACGCACGCGCAGCAAGTGCGCCAGCAGGCTGTGGCGGCGAGTCTGAGGAAGCAAATCGTGACCACGATTTGCGGGCGGCAGCTGTCCCTCTGGTAAAAGCGGATCCATTGCCCAAGCCAGCTTGCTGGCATCGACCAAAACGACAGCCGCGTCCGCGCTGGAGGCGGCGGTCACCATGTTGCGGGTGTATTGCTCGTGGCCAGGCGTATCAGCGACGATGAATTTGCGCCGGTCGGTGGAAAAGAAACGGTAGGCCACATCGATGGTGATACCCTGTTCCCGCTCGGCGGCGAGCCCGTCTACGAGCAGGGCGAAGTCAAGATCACCGCCCTGGGTGCCGACTTTTTTTGAATCGGCTTCGAGCGCCTCCATCTGATCCTCGAACAGCATCTTGGATTCGTACAGCAAGCGCCCAATCAGGGTGCTCTTGCCATCATCCACACTACCGCAGGTGATGAAACGCAGCAGCCCCTTGTACTGATGGGCTTCAAGATATTTCTCGATATCCTCAGCGATCATTTCCGATACGTGTGCCATCAGAAGGTCTCCCGCTGGGCCGCCCCGAGAGAGACCGGAGCCCCCTCGAGGGGCAGTGAAACGGCGCAGCCGCGAACGTGGGGGCTCATCAAAAGTAGCCCTCCTGCTTCTTCTTTTCCATGGATGCCGCGGTATCGTGGTCGATCATCCGGCCCTGCCGCTCGGAGGTTCTGGTCAGCAGCATCTCCTGAATAATTTCGGTCAGCGTATCGGCCTCGCTCTCGACCGCGCCGGTGAGCGGATAGCAGCCAAGCGTGCGAAAGCGTACCTTGCGCAGCATCGGCACTTCGCCTTCGCGCAGCGGCATGCGGTCATCGTCAACCATCACCAGCGTGCCATCGCGATCCACCACCGGGCGTACTGCGGCGTAATAAAGCGGCACGATGGGAATCTTCTCAAGATAAATGTATTGCCAGATATCCAGTTCGGTCCAGTTGGAAATCGGAAACACCCGGATGCTTTCCCCCTTGTGCTTGCGCGCGTTGTAAAGGCGCCAGAGTTCCGGCCGCTGGCTTTTTGGATCCCAGCGGTGCTGGGCCGAGCGGAACGAGAAAATGCGTTCCTTGGCGCGCGATTTTTCTTCATCACGGCGCGCGCCACCGAAGGCGGCGTCGAAATTGTATTTGTCGAGCGCCTGTTTGAGTCCCTGTGTTTTCCAGATGTCGGTGTGGATCTGCGAACCATGCGTGAATGGATTGATGTTTTTTTCCACGCCCT
>JAYUCJ010000263.1:0-6797 GCA_043740415.1 Polaromonas sp.
CCAGCGGAAGCGCCGCAGCGGTGCCGAAATACGGTGGTAGGTCACACCCGGCCAGTTGTGATTGATATCTTGCGCGAAAACGTGAAACTCGTGTTTGGCGGCCAGCTCCTCAACCAAAGCGACGGAATACCGCTCTGCCCCGCCCGCTTTTTTAGAAAAAATGCGGTTAAAGACAGCAATCTTCAAACCTTATCCTTCTTTTTATCATCCTCGTAAGCCGTGGCGATTTTCAACCAAAAAACGGGCAACGAGGTGCTGCGCAGCACCGGCACGCGCGGCAGCGTAAGTAAGTTTGTAGCGCTTCGCACTCGGCCACGCATTGTTGTTGTCGCGGTTTCGTACGTGGCTTGCTTGGCCATGGTTGAATGGCGTTCGTCAAATTTGCCAAAGGGGTAGCAAAAGTGGTTCACAGGTTTGCCCAGCAAGGTTTGCAAAGTCGTTTTAGACTTGGCAATTTGTTTCCAAGCCATGATTTCGCTCACCGTTAGCAAATCAACGTGGTCTTGCGTATGCGCGCCCACTTCTTGCCCACCGGCTTGCCACTGCAAGAGCTGTTCAGCCGTCATCAGCGGGGTTTGGGCGATGCCAATGCCTTCGTCCCACAGATTGGTTTTGCCCAGCAAGCCATCGACCACGTAACAGGTGGATGTGAATCCGTGCTTTTGCAAGGTCGGTAAAGCGTTTACAAGGTTGTTCAAATAACCATCGTCAAACGTGATGCCAACGACTTTGCCGGTTTTTTCACCGCGCAAATACGGTTGCAGATCCGTCATCGACATGCCCGTGTAACCCAGCATTTTCAAAAACGCCATTTGCCGCGCAAAAGTGGTTGAAGACACGTACAAACCGCGAAACGGTGCGCCTTTTTTCGGTGCATCAGAAATTTGGTGGTAGACCAAAATCGGAATCGGCAATGCGTTCGCCGAGACATTTGCCTCGTACAAAGCGGGTGGCAAGCCATCTTCACCCATGGCGCACGCGCTCACAGCAACACCACATCGTATTGTTCTTGCCCTGCCGCACTCTCGCTTTGCAACGAAATGGGTTTGGCGATGAAATCGCTCAGCTCGGCCAGATGCTGGCTTTCCTCGTCCAAAAACAGCTCAATCACTTTGGGCGCGGCGATGATGCGGAATTCGCGCGGGTTGAACTGGCGCGATTCGCGCAATATCTCTCGCAAAATATCATACGCAATGCTGCGCGCCGTTTTCACAATGCCTTTGCCCGCGCACACGGCGCAGGGCTCGCACAGCATGTGGGCAAGCGATTCGCGGGTGCGTTTGCGCGTCATTTCTACCAAACCTAGGCTAGAAAAATCACTACAAGCCGTTTTCACCCGATCACGTGCCAAGTGTTTTCTAAACTCTGCCAGTACAGCGACACGGTGCTCTGCGCGCGTCATGTCGATGAAATCCAGCACCACAATGCCGCCCAAATTCCGCAAACGCAGCTGCCGCGCAATCGCGCCCGCGGCTTCTAAATTGGTCTTGAAAATCGTCTCGTCAAAATTCCGCGCACCCACATAGCCGCCGGTATTGACGTCCACCGTCGTCATCGCCTCGGTTTGGTCCACGATGAGGTAGCCGCCCGACTTCAAATCAACCCGCGCACCCAGCGCTTTGCCAATTTCATCGTCAATATTGAACAAGTCAAAAATCGGTCGCTCACCTTTGTAGTGGTGCAGTTTTTCCGCTGCAGCCGGCATGAATTCTTTGCCGAATGCTAGCAATTTTTCATATTGCACCTGCGAATCAAGCCGGATGGATTGCGTTTGCTCACCCGCCAAATCGCGCATCACCCGCTGCAACAAGTTCAAATCTTGGTGCACGACCGACTTAGGTGGCAGCCGCTTGGCCGCGTCTTGAATACGCCCCCAGGTTTTGCGCAAGTAGCTGATGTCTTCGGCCAACTCAGCATCTTCAGCCTCTTCCGCGTTCGTGCGCAAAATGTAGCCACCCACATCATCAATGCCGGACGAAGCAGGCGATGCTGCAGCGGTCGCCAAATTTTGCAACCGCTGGCGCAGCTGCTTGCGCTGCTCCAAAGGTATTTTTTGTGACACGCCAATATGTTTGTCTTGCGGCAAAAACACCAGCAAGCGCCCCGACAGGCTGATCTGCGTTGACAGCCGCGCGCCTTTGGTCCCAATGGGTTCTTTGATGACTTGCACCAGCAGGGTTTGGCCTTCAAAGACTTGCTTTTCTATGGGCGGCAGTTGCAATGGCACGTCTACAGTTTTACTTGATTTACCACCGTCTTTGCCATTGTCATCAGGCTCTGCATGCCGCAGATTGATGCTGCTGACCAAATCCGCCACATGCAAAAAGGCCGCCCGCTCCAAACCAATATCGATAAACGCCGACTGCATGCCCGGCAGCACCCGTGCCACTTTGCCCAAATAAACATTGCCGACAATGCCCCGCTCCAAGCTGCGCTCGACATGCATCTCTTGCACCGCGCCGTTTTCCACGACCGCGACGCGCGTTTCTTGGGGTGACCAGTTGATCAGTATTTCTTGCTGCATGTTTGAATTATGCCTTTGCAATTCAGCGTAATTCAGCAAAAAACTTATTTAATAAACCTATTTAAGAAAGCCAATTTGCCGCAGCAATTGCGTCGTTTCAAACAACGGCAAACCCATGATGCCCGAATAACTGCCACTGATCCGCTCAATCAGCCCCGCCGCCATGCCCTGCACACCGTAGCTGCCCGCCTTGCCCAGTGGTTCGCCCGTGGCGACGTAGTTGGCAATTTGCGCCTTGGTCATGGTCGCAAACGTCACTTTAGATTCGCTGAGCAAACTCACGCGCTTGCGTCCATGCGCCATGGCAACCGCTGTCAGCACTCTATGCGTCTTCCCAGATAACTCAGCCAACATCCGCGCCGCATCCGCCGCATTCTCAGGCTTCGCATAAATCACCCGCCCCATCGCCACCGTCGTGTCTGCACACAGCACAGGGGCAGCAGCCAAGCCACGTTTTTTCATGCGTGCCACGGCAGCATCCAACTTTAACCCCGTCACCCGCATCACATAGGCTTTAGGTACTTCGTTTTTAAGAGCAATTTCAAGAGATTCAGCATCTTCAATCGCATTTTCTGCAGCATCCGCCACCAAGATGTGATGCGGTATGCCAATTTGATCCAGCAGTTGACTGCGGCGTGGGCTTTGGGAAGCTAGGTAGATGAAGGGCATGTGGTTTTAAAGAGATTTCATGGAAAAGGCCATCACGTACTATTAATGCAGCGCAATCAAGTGATATATTAAATCATGCAGAAAAAACTATTTATGTTGGATCATCTCCGGCATTTGCTATTGGGAAAACGTTCAAACTCGAAGCGAGGGGTGTATATCGTTGCAGCTGCACTTCCAATTCTGGTTCTCGCTTATAGTATGTCAGCATTCTTGTATTACCCGCACAACTTGACACTAGTCATAGATCTCTGGCCACTTCTTCTAATAGCCACGATTCCTTTCGTGCAGTTTTTCTATCCCACCGTAGTCGGCTGGGTGGTAATCGTGGGGATGTGTGGCCTTGCTTTGGGTGAACTGCTGTTTGATCTTATTGACCAACTAATGTTTTTATACAATGCGGGGCCGGAAGGACTGGATCATGGTATCTTCGAGGGCTGGGATAATTTTATATTGGAATTTGGAGTAGCTGCCATCCTCATGCTTGTGTTGATACTAATCGCTTCGAATTTCCCTAAAGTTGAAATTGGGTAAATACTATCAGCCAAGAACCTGCCTTCTATCGGAAAATCAATATGTAAGGACTATCTCCATGACACGTTCAACATTTCGAACATTTCTTTGTGGACTAGGATTGGGTGTCGCGCTGGCGTGGCTGCTTGAGGCGTCTCTTGTTGGCATTGGTGTCGTGTCAACATATCTCGCCCCAATAGCTTTCATCGCTCCAATTCTTGCTGCTTTTATACCGACAAAAAAAGAGTCACGCACTACGGGCACGGATCAAAGTCAGTAAATTGGGAATCTTTTTGCGAATCACTCTCTATGGTAGGGATGATTCGCATTGATCGACCAGGCTCTATAAAGCTGCTCAATCAGCAAAACCCGGGCAAACGTGTGTGGCAATGTCAAATCGGACAGACGAATCCGCTCATGGGCTGCTTTTTTGAATTCTGGGTCGAGGCCGTCGGGGCCGCCTATGACCAGGGCGACGTCTGCGGCTTCTAGCTGCCAGTTTTTGAGTTTGCCGGCCAGCGCCATGGTTGTGAGGTTGCTGCCGCGCTCGTCTAGGGCGACGATGCGGGTGCCTTTGGGAATGCACGCCTCAATGCGTTCGCGCTCGGCGGCGTAGATGGTTTCTAGCGTTTTGGAACTGCGGGGTTCGGTTTTGACTGTTTTGATCTCGACCTTGAGTTCAAACGGAAAGCGTTTGGCGTAGTCGTCCCACGCGGTTTGCGCCCAGTCTGGCATGCTTTTACCGACAGCAACTACTATTATTTTCATAGCACTTTAGGCAATAAATACGCCGGCTAGAGCTGAAAATGCACTCATTTTGACCGTATAAAGCGGTTTGCAAGAGCAAAATCGACGATTTAAGCCTTTTTAGCCGCAACTTTCTTCGCCGGTGCTTTTTTGGCTGCAACCTTGGTTGCAGCCTTTGCAGGCGCTGCTGAAGTTGCTGTTTTTGCTGCCGTTGATTTAACGGCTACTTTTTTCGCTGCTGCCTTCTTCGCTGCCGGTGTTTTTGCCGCTATTTTCTTGGCCGCCGCTGCTTTGGTTGATTTGATCGCCGCTTCCTTCTTGATCGCCGCTTTGGACGGGAAAGCTTCAGCCACGCCGGTTTTGGCTGCGTTAGAGCGTTTGAGCGTCATTGGCACGGGTTTGGCTGGGCCTTTATCAATTTGAATCATGGCTTCTTGCGTCGCTGTGAGTTTCTTGGCGGGAGTTTTAGCAGCCGTCTTAGAAGCCACTTTTTCAGCACCAAACTTCAAACGCACTGGGATATCGCCCCACAACTCTTCCAAATGGTAGTAGCTGCGAATGGCGGGCTGCATGACGTGGACGACGGCGGAGCCGCAGTCAACAATGATCCACTCGCCATTCTCTTCACCTTCAACGCGGGGTTTGCCGAAGCCTGCTTTGTTGACCGCGTCGCGCACGCTCATGGCCAAAGCGCGGGTTTGGCGGTTGGACGTACCGGAGGCGATCATCACGCGCTCAAACAATGCCGTTTGCTTCTCAGTGTCAAACACCACAATTTCTTGGGCTTTGACGTCCTCAAGCGCATCGACGATGACGCGCTGGAGTTTTTGGATGTCTTTTTTAGCGGCGCTGTCTGAAGTAGTTGTGGTCATGCGAGTGTTTTTCTAATTAAATGATGTAAATATTACTGATAAAGACGATGCGCCTCAATGTAGGCAACGACTGAGCTGGGTAACAAATGGTTGACGGGTTTGTGGTGCAAAACCAGATCGCGAACGTCCGTAGCGCTCTCAGGCATGATGGGCAATTCGATGTGAATGGCACGGCAGTTGAGGCTGTTCAAAGTAGATATATAACTTATATTACCTGTAGTATTTGCACGTTCGGCTACGCATATTATAGCGAGCTTAGCAATTTCGGCAAAATGACTCCAAGTTGGCAGCGCCACCGCTTGGTCCGCACCCATAACGAGGTAAAGCTGCGCGTCTGGATTTTCAGCCTGCAACTCGCGCAAAGTGTCCAAGGAATAGGTGGCGCCTGTGCGTAAAACCTCGCGTTGATCGACAAAAACATGGGGTATATGGCCAAACGCCTTTTCCGCCATTGCTAACCGATGAAACCCCAAAGTTAGCTGCTGCGCTTTGTGCCATGCGTGACCGGTGGGGATGACGTGCAGCGTATCCAACCCCAGCTGTTCGATGGCAGCTTGTGCCAGCGCCACATGTGCGTTGTGCGGCGGGTCAAACGCGCCGCCGTACATGCCGATGCGTTTTTGAGATTTAGCTTTTACGGGCACTTCTTCAGCCATTATCTGAGCCATTCGCGCCTTGGCAAAAAGTCGGTGTAAAGCTTGGCTTCCGCCGTTCCTGCCTCGATCGGCCGCTGGTACGACCAACTCGCCAGCGGCGGCATGGACAGCAAAATCGACTCCGTGCGCCCGCCCGACTGCAAGCCAAAGTGCGTGCCCCTGTCCCACACGAGGTTGAATTCCACATAACGGCCACGGCGGTACAGTTGGAATTCACGCTCGCGCTCGGTGTAGGGCATGTCTTTGCGGCGGTTGACGATGGGCAAATACGCATCCAGCAATGACGAGCCGACAGACTGCATCATCGCCAAGCTCTGCTCAAAACCCAGCTCTGAAAAATCGTCAAAAAACACACCGCCCACGCCGCGCTGTTCTTGCCGGTGCTTCAGGTAAAAGTATTCATCGCACCAAGTTTTGAAACGCGGATATTTATCGTCACCAAACGGTGTCAACGCCGTTTTGCAGGTTTGGTGAAAATGCACCGCATCTTCTTCAAAACCATAGTACGGCGTCAAATCCATACCGCCGCCGAACCAACAGACTGGTTCCTTGCCGGGTACTGTCGCCGACAACATGCGCACATTCATGTGCACAGTCGGCACATACGGGTTGCGCGGATGGAAAACGAGCGACACGCCCATAGCTTCAAACGGCGCACCTGCCAGCTCTGGCCTGTGCTGGGTCGCAGACGGCGGCAGCTTTGCGCCGCGCACATGCGAAAAGCCGCAACCTGAGCGTTCAAACACCTCGCCACCTTCCAAGATTTGCGTGATGCCCTCGCCTTGAAGCGGCTCATCAGGCGCTTTTTTCCAGTGGTCG
>JAYUCJ010000264.1:0-1015 GCA_043740415.1 Polaromonas sp.
GCCAATATCATCTACAATCAATACCGCATATTTATCAAGCCGATTGAGCGCCTCCGTGAGCTTGAGTTCAGCTTTGGCCCGTTGCAGCAGTTGCACCAATGCGGTCGCCGCCATGAATTTGACCCGGATGCCGGCCTCAGCCAAGCCGTAGCCGATACTGCTCACCAAATGGGTTTTACCGACACCGCTGGCGCCAAATACCAATAAATTGCCACCCGTCTTAACCCAGCCATTCTGCTGGATCAGTTGATGGACTTGCACCTGCGTCACCCCCTGCAATACACTAAAATCAAAGCCACCCAATTGCTTGCCTACTGGCAGTGTGGCATCCTTGAGATATTGCTGCAGGCGCTTGTCTTCACGTGCCAGTAATTCGATATGGCACAACTCGGACAGATAGTGGTCAGGCGCCCAATGCTCGCTGATGGCTTTTTGTGCCAGCGCCTGCCACTGAGTTTTAATGGCGGTTAAGCGCAACTGTTTTAGCATGAGTGGTAGGCTCGCATTGTGCGTGTTTAAGTTTGGATGGTTCATCATGCTGGCACCCTCGCCAATAGCGCCTGGTAGTCACTTAATGCATGTTGCCGCACGTGTAGATTGGGTACGATGGGTATGATGTTTAGAAACCGGCGTTCACACTCCGATAGACTGAAGCGACTGGCTTGTTCGATTTGTGCTAGGGCATAACGCCCCAACGCCGCTTCACAGTGTGCTTTTTTAGCCAGATGCAATAGCCCGACGATGTATTTACAAGCAGCATCGGCGGGTAGCTGCGTATTGGCATGTTGCCAGATTCGCCGATAGTCTTCATTGGGTAATAGTGCATCACGCCACTGCGCAAAACGAAAGGCACGTGGTTTCTTTATCAAGGATTCAATGACGTGCTGGTAGTTGATGCTGCGCCCACGCATACCGCTCTTGGTAAATAAGCGAGTGAGCGTCAAGGTATGCTCCCCAGCACACCACAACTCCAACTTCGCATCAAATAAGCGCACCATGACACGGCTGTTGACCA
>JAYUCJ010000265.1:0-1015 GCA_043740415.1 Polaromonas sp.
CCAAGGCAGATTCAACTACGAGTTGCGACTTTTATAGTGTGGGAAGGTGAGCCGAAGCGGCATTCGCTGCGAGGATTTACCGACCTACCACAGTCAAAGTTAGCAACACATGAACAAACATCTCGGCTCAGACGAACGATACCAAATTCAAATTGGCTTAGCCCAAGGCCTTCCCGTTAGCGCTATTGCGCAAGGCATTGGCTACAGCAAAAGCACCGTGCACCGCGAGATCGCCAACAACGGCGGCGGCGCTGGCTACGATGCCAAATTCGCCCAGCAACGAGCCAGCTTGCGAGCTGTGCGCTCTCGCAATGCCTTGACTATTGCGACTATGACTTGGCACCGCGTTGATCACTATCTGCTGTTCGAGCAAAGCCCAGAGCAGATCGCTGACAAGCTCGATATCAGCCACGAATCGATCTACCGCTACATCTACCGTGACAAGAGGGCAGGAGGCTGCTGGCATTGGTATCTGCGCTGCCAAAAGCCGTACAGAAAGCGCTGCAATGGCAGCAACCGCAATAGGCGCGGCGCTATTGCCAACCAGGTGCGTATCGACGAGCGTCCAGCTCACATTGAAGCTAGATCACAGATCGGCCATTGGGAGGTTGACTCTGTCGTCGGGCCGTTTCACGGCAGCCACATACTGACCGGTGTTGAGCGCAAGTCGGGCTTTGCTGTGGCTGCGTTGCTAGCGGACGGTAGCGCTGAAAGCGCTTGTCAGGCCATGATCCAGTTGTTAAAACCTTTTGCTGGCCGGGTCAAGACGGTGACGACGGACAATGGAAAGGAGTTTGCCAGGCATCAAGAACTCGATGCTGCGTTGGGCTGTCAGTCCTACTTTTGCAGGCCTTATGCGAGCTGGCAACGCGGCAGCAATGAGAACCTCAACGGCTTGATTCGGCAGTACTTGCCAAAACAGCGTGATCTGTCGACAGTCACGCAAGAAGAACTGGACATGATCTTGGACAGACTGAATAACCGTCCTCGTAAAAGATTGGGATTTAAAACGCCT
>JAYUCJ010000266.1:0-19364 GCA_043740415.1 Polaromonas sp.
GTGAAACTGGCGATGGCGATCATCGGCATCTCGTCCATTCACCTGCTGAAAACATTCATCAACGCAGCCAACTATTCAGAGCAAATGCTGATGTGGCAAACGGTGATTCACATCACCTTCTTGCTCAGTGCTTTGGCTGTGGCTTATACCGACAAGCTGATGTCGAGTACAGGACAAGCCGCCAAGCATTGATGAGATAAAACTATACTCACAAACCATGTCTGACCCGCAACAGGCATGATCACATTGAATCATTTCACCGGCAGATCCCACCACGGCAGCACCCTACGCATCGACAGCACCTCGCCACTTTGCGAAGTCGCATAGCCTGGAATAGCTGTCATCTGCGTTTGCCATTGCGGAGTTTGCAGTAAGGCCTGTAGCGCAACGATGCCCGGCTGCTCTAAGGCGGATTTAAGGCAAACCAAGTGGTAGTTTTCTTTGACCAACGGTACAAAACCCAAACCCGCTTGCACCGCGGCGGCTTCAATGCCCAAGCCGGCGTCTGCCTGGCCAGACAGCACGGCGTGGGCGACTGCTGCATGCGACGGCTCGGTGTGGTCGTAGCCGGTGATATCTGACGCGTTTAGCTCCGCTGCAGCTAGTAATTCGTCCAATACGACGCGTGTGCCCGTGCCCAGTGCGCGGTTGGTGAAGCGGATGGGTTTGCCTGCTCTGGGTTGGGTTAAATCTGCCAAACCGTTCACTTTCAACGGGTTATCTGGCGCGACCATCAAACCTTGGGTGCGGCTGGCAAAGCCTATGATTTTGTGCAGGCCGGGCTTCAAAAGCGGTTTGTAAATACGCTCCGTTAACGTGTTTTTACCGATGTTTTCTAGGGTATGAAACCCCGCCATCACGCAGCGGCCCTCATTCAGGGCGCGAATGGCGTCTACGCTGCCGGTGAAGCGAATGTCTAGATGCAAATCTGATGATTGGGTGATGGCTGCCTCGCGCAGCTGGCTCAACGCATCGTCGTGGCTGGCGTAGAGGGTGACGACGTGGCTGGCATCGTCAAAAGCCACGGCAAAAGAACGCTCGAGTTCCGCGCGCAAGGCTTCAATTTGCGGAGCCAGCCGCGCCTGCGCTTGGCGTTCGGCCCACATCAGCTTGCTGCCAAATTCACTCAATCGGGCAGATTGGCCTTTTTCCCAAATCAGCAATTCACCGCCCAGCTCAGTCTCCCAACGCTTCAGCTGACCCCACACGTGGCGGTACGACAGCCCGAGCAGCCGTGCACCCGCTGAAATCGATCCTTGGGTGGAAACGGCTTGCAGCAAATCAATCAAGGGGTTGCGCACCGTCGCTGGGCTGGTGTCTTTGCTGAGTGTGTAGTGGAGTTGTAGCCTATGCATGGCGTTTCATATCGCTGGAAAATGGATTAGTCGCTACGATACCGCATCTTTTCGCATCTTTAAGCTTCTTATTCATATTAACTCATTAAACTTTATAAATCATGCAATTCTCTCCTTCATTTAAGCACCTAGCCGGCGTATTTATTGCCTATGCTGCTATTAATTTAGTAGTAACAAACCCTGCGCAAGCGCAATCTATCGTGGTTGCATCAACAACATCCACGGAGCAATCCGGCCTGTTCAGCTACCTACTGCCAGAATTTAAAAAAGCCAGCGGTATTGATGTCAAAGTCGTCGCCCTAGGTACCGGCCAGGCGCTGGACATGGGACGGCGCGGTGATGCGGATGTGCTGTTTGTGCACGACCAAGCGGCGGAAGAGAAAATCGTGGCCGACGGTTTTGCGGTCAAGCGTTTCCCGGTGATGTACAACGACTTTGTCTTGATTGGCCCAGCGGCTGACCCTGCCAAGGTAAAAGGCAACGACATCATTGAAGCGCTTAAAAAAGTGGCGGCTGGCAATGGCAACTTCATCTCACGCGGGGACAAAAGCGGCACGCATGCGGCAGAATTGCGCTATTGGAAGATTGCATCCACAGAGAATAAAGGCAGTGGTTATAAGGAGTGCGGCTGCGGCATGGGGCCAGCGCTGAACATGGCTTCTAGCCTAGGCGCTTACGTGCTGGCAGACCGTGGCACCTGGTTGAGCTTCAAAAATCGCGCTGATTTGGCGATATTGGTCGAAGGCGACAACCGCTTGTTCAACCAATACGGCGTGATGCTGGTCAACCCCGCCAAGCACCCGCAAACCAAAGTGGTTGAGGGACAAAAGTTTGTCGATTGGGTGGTGTCAAACGCGGGGCAGGCGGTGATTGCCAGCTACAAAATTGGCGGCGAGCAGTTGTTTTTTCCGAATGCGAAGAAGTAGCTCAAACCGCTTCAAATAAAGCCAAACCCACGTAAAGTGCGGGTAACATCAGCCGCATGTACTTAGTTCCCAAAGACATCGAAGACGATACGTTCATGGCGCTCGCCCTGCAACAGGCGCAAGCGGCTGCAGCCAAGGGCGAGGTGCCTGTGGGCGCTGTGGTGGTGAAAGACGGTGTGGTGATTGCGGTGGGGCGCAACTCACCGATTGCCGACCATGACCCGACCGCGCATGCTGAAATCATCGCTTTACGTGCGGCGGCGAAAGCCGTGGGCAACTATCGGTTAGAAGGCTGCGAGCTGTTTGTGACACTGGAGCCCTGCGCCATGTGCGCGGGCGCGATGCTGCATGCGCGGCTGAAACGCGTGGTTTTTGGCGCGGCTGATGCCAAAACGGGCGCGGCAGGCTCTGTCACCAACTTGTTCAGCAACATCGCCTTGAACCACCAAACCGAGGTGGAAGGCGGCGTGTTGGCGGATGAAGCCAGCAGCATGCTGCAGACCTTTTTTCAAGACAAACGCGAAGTTATCAAGCAAGAAGCTAAGCTGAAACACCCACTGCGCAGCGATGCTTTGCGCACGCCTGATGCCGCTTTTGATAACTTGCCCGGCTACCCGTGGCCGCCGCACTACGTCAGCAATTTGCCGGTTTTGGAGGGTTTACGACTGCATTATTTGGACGAGGGCGAGGCGGAAGTGGCGATTGAAGCCTTCGGTCAAACCACCTACCTGTGCCTGCACGGTAACCCCGCTTGGAGCTATTTGTACCGCAAGATGATTCCCACCTTCATAGAGGCTGGGGCGAGAGTGGTCGCACCGGATTTGATCGGTTTTGGCAAAAGCGACAAACCGAAAAAGGACGCTTTTCATACCTTTACCTGGCACCGGCAGGTGCTGATTGAGCTGATTGAGCGCCTGGATTTGCAAAACATCGTGCTGGTGGTGCAAGACTGGGGTGGCATATTAGGGCTGACGCTGCCGCATGAGTTTCACAAAAAATCGAATCGCATCAAGGGCTTGCTGGTGATGAACACCGCCTTGGGCACGGGTGATGTGCCTTTGACCCAAGGTTTTCAAGACTGGCGCGAGATGTGCCGAAAAAACCCAGAGTTCAAAATCGACAAACTCTTTGCACGCGGCAACCCGCAGATGAGCCCAGCAGAATGCGCGGCCTACATGGCGCCATTCCAAGACAGCGGTTTCAGAGCAGCCACCCGCGCCTTCCCACCCATGGTGCCGGATTCAGAAGACGCTGACGGTGCAGAAATTTCCCGCAAAGCCAGAGATTTTTGGCAAAACGAGTGGGATGGCCTCACCTTGATGGCCGTGGGCGCGTTAGACCCTGTGTTGGGCTTGGACGCCATGCGTGGGCTGCAAAAGTTGATCAACGGTTGCCCAGAGCCCATGGTTTTGGACGAAGCGGGACATTTTGTGCAAGAGCATGGCGAGGAGATTGCTAAACTTGCGGTTCATGTTTTTAGGTGATATTTAGATAAGTTGAAGTTATGAGCCATATTTACGTTTATTCCCCCTCTAGCCGCGTGGTCGACAAAGCCGCGTTCAAGCGCGGCATCAAGCGGCTTGAGGGTTTGGGGCATGAGGTTGAGCTTGACGCGGACGCGTTGACCGGGCATTTGCGCTTTGCGGGAGATGACGCCACACGTATTGCCGCCATCAACCGCGCGGCTGCCAGTGGTGCGGATGTGGCGCTGACCTCGCGCGGTGGCTACGGCATCAGTCGGATTTTGGGCGGTATCAACTACAAAGCAGTTGCTAAAGCTATTGAAAAAGGCACGCTGTTTGTCGGCTACAGCGATTTCACAGCGTTTCAATGCGCGCTGTTGGCCAAAACCGGTGCGACCAGCTGGGCTGGGCCGTCGGTGTGTGGCGATTTTGGGCAGGTTGTGGAAAAAGACGGTTCGCCTGATTGCATCATGGAAGCGTGTTTTGACGACTTGCTGGTCGGGCAGGGCGAGGGGGCGGGATGGCGAATGCCGATTGAGAAGCCGCAAAATACTATTAATAAAATAGCAGCTCAGGTAATAAATACGCCGACTATAGCTCAAAAAGACCCTAATACTAGCAGTTTTGCTGGCAGTTTCAATATCCATAACGCCACGCTGTGGGGCGGTAACCTCAGTGTGTTGACCAGCGTGGTCGGCACACCGTATTTGCCACCTGCGGCGACCGACAAAAGCGGCATCCTGTTCATCGAAGACGTGGCCGAACACCCCTACCGCATCGAGCGGAATTTGACGCAGCTGCTGCACGCCGGCGTTTTGGGTAAGCAAAAAGCCATTATTTTTGGCCAATTTACCAACTACAAACTCTTCCCGCAAGCAGACAAAGGCTACAAGCTGCAAAGCGTTGTCGACTGGCTGCGCACGCAGGTGAAATGCCCTGTGCTAACCGGTTTACCAATGGGGCATGTGGCGACCAAGGTAACGCTGCCGTTTGGTGAAAAAGTGACTTTGGCGGTCGATGGGCGCGATGCTTTACTGGTTTGGGGATGATTGTGAGGCAAATTATGAAAAAACGTTGGATCGCATTTGCATGTTCTGTTGCTCTCTTAGCTTTGCTTTTTGCTACTAATTCAATAGCGCAACAGTCAATAAATACGCCGGCTGGTATCGAAATTAAGGTCAAAAATGAAGCTGTTTCTGAAAATCCATGGGTGGTCTTAGGCGGCTTGGCGTACCACAGCTGCAGAACCTGCGGTTTCCGAGAAGACAACCCTGGCTTGGCCTTGCAGTGGAAATCGCCTTGGTTTGAGGAATTAACGGGTCTGCAAAACACCCGTTTGACCGCTGGCGGGTACATCAACAGCAACAACCGCGACAGCGTTTACGCCGGTGCGCAGTGGCTACCGTACAGCTATGGGCCAGTCAGACTGGGTTTGCAAGCCGTGCTGATCTCGGGTTACAAAGAGGCAGTCATCACACCCGTGCTGTTGCCTTTGATGTCGGTTGAAACGCAGCACATAGGGCTAGATGTGTACGCTGTACCGAAGTTGGCGAAAGTCAGCGCGGCGTTGTTTGCGACGTTTAAAGTGCGGTTTTAAGGTTTTTTCATATGTAACATGTCTCTCATGAGACCTAGTAATTCCAGTGACGCAGACTAAACTAAATCGCTAAATTAGAAAAGGAGATGCACATGAAAAGCTTTTGGAAACTTGGATTGCTTGTAATTAGCCTGGGTTTAGCCGCTTGCACAGCGATGCCACCGTCACGCCCTGCTGCTTGGGCTGCGCCAGAAGTGCTGGTTGCGCCTTCAGCATTTCATGGTGTCCACGGGTTAGCGGTCGACGCAAAAGGACGTTTGCTGGCTGGAACGGTTGTAGGAAGCAGCATGTGGGAAGTGGATCGCACGACTGGCGCGACCAAGGTTTTCATTGCTGCGCCCGAAGGGGAGGCCGACGACATCGCCATTGGGCCGAAGGGCGAGATGGCTTGGACATCGTATTTGCAAGGTATCGTGCGCTACCGCGAAAACGACGCTGCGCCGATTCGTATTTTGGCGAAAGATTTGCCGGGTATCAACTCACTGGCTTTTGACCAGAAGAACGGCAAACTTTACGCCTCCCAAGTGTTTTTGGGTGATGCGATGCATGAAATTGACGTCGCTGGTCTCAAACCACCACGTTTGATTGCCAAAGACATGGGCGGTTTCAACGGCTTTGAAGTCGGACCAGACGGCATGATTTATGGCCCCATTTGGTTCAAAGGCCAAGTGGCGAAGATGAATCCGGCAGATGGCGCCATCACCGTGATCAACAGCGAGTTCAAAATCCCCGCCGCCGCAAATTTAGACGGCAAAGGCAATTTGTGGGTGGTCGATACCAACACGGGCGAATTGAGCAAAGTGGAGCTGACAACCGGTAAAAAGACCGTTATGATGCAGCTGAAACCGGCTATTGACAACCTGGCGATTGCGCCCGATGGCATGATTTATGTGTCCAACATGGCTGACAACTCGGTGCAGTCGTACAACCCGGCGTCGGGTGAGCTGCGTTTGTTGACGGGCGGTCAATTGTCCGTGCCAGGCGGCATCAAGCTGGATGGCGACACGCTGTGGGTGGCTGATTTGTTTGCCTTTCGCGAAGTCAATATCAAAAGCGGCGCGGTGAAAGATGTGTTTCGCATGCAATCATCCGACATGGAGTACCCGTTTGCGGTGGGTTTGTCGGCCAAACAGTTTGCTTTGTCGTCGTGGTTTACGGGCTCCGTGCAAATTATTGATCGAGCTACGAGAAAAACCGTCACCACGATTCATGGCCTGAAAGCGCCTATGGACACCTTGTTTTTAGACGATGGCAGCTTGGTGTTTGCGGAAATCGCCACTGGTGAAGTCACTCGCGCCAGTGGTGCGGATTTTAAAGAGCGCAAAGTTATCGCCAAAGGGTTAGCAGGCCCTGTGCAGATCATGGTCGGCAAAGATGGCGCGTTGTACGTCACAGAAGCCGCCGGCAACTTAACCCGCATCAACCTAGCCGATGGCAGCAAAACCGTGGTAGCTGACAAACTTGCGTTGCCAGAAGGCGTGGCGCAAACGCCGTGGGGCACATTCATCGTTGCCGAAACGGCTGCCCGCCGATTGGTCGAGATTGACCCGGCCAATGGCTCTCGACGCACGGTTGCAGACAACTTACCCATCGGTTTGGAAGCCGGTCCTGGTTTACCACCGCCTTATGTGCCCACAGGTGTGGCCGTGGGGGCGGACGGTGTGATTTACATGAGCGCGGATCGCAACAACGCCATCTACAAAATCAAACCACAGCGTTAACCGGAGCTGATCGATGGCGTGTTTTTTAGCCAATTGTCAATGATACTGGCACTGTAATGGCTGGCAACTTCGCTTAGAAAACGATTGAAATCGACTGTCGCATCATCGTCTGCACGGTCAGAAATCGTGCGAACGGCGGCAAATGGGACGCCGTAATCGTGGCAAACCTGCGCAAACGCGGCGCTTTCCATTTCTACCGCGAGTGCTTGCGGCAAGTCTTGCTGCAGTTTTAAGCTTTCAGCTGTCGTAGAGACAAAGCGGTCACCACTGATAAGCAAGCCTTGGTGCAGCTGAGGCTGGTTCAAACCAAACGACGCCATGGTTTCTAGTTCCAGCACATGCGGTAAATCACGTAATACTTGGCTGCAAGACTGCTTCAAAGCCTCGGCTAAATGGCTGTCGGCATACAAAGTAGCTACACCATAACCCGGCATTTCAAAGCGTGGAAATAGGGGTGAAACATCCAAATCGTGTTGCAAAAAGCTGTCCGCAACCACCAAATCGCCCACGTTGACGTTTTTACCCAAACCGCCAGCAACACCGGTAAACACGATTTGACTGGCTTGAAAGTGCTCAATCAGTAAAGTTGCGGTGGTCGCAGCAGCGACTTTGCCAATGCCCGAAAGCACAAAAACCACCTCATGCCTACGCAAATGCCCGAGCCAAAATTCACGCCCAGCACGGGTTTGTTTGTGTTCATCGGGCATGAGGGCGAGGAGTTGCGAAAGTTCGTCGTGCATGGCACTGACGATGGCGAAGGGTCGTTTAACTGTCATTGTGTTGGTTTGGTCAATTTGTTATTTAACATAATATACATCGTATGAAGTACAATTTATCGAAAGGTAAACACTCAAAACGCCCGCAAACCCGCAATATGCCTAGCATTCGCTTCCGTACGATGTACCGTGATTTAGGTCTGACTCGCACTAGTGTTGCGCAGCTTCTTCGCGTCTCTGAGCGAACTATACACAACTGGGAAACCGGTCATCACCAAGTACCGTACAGCGCTTACAAGCTGGTTCGTTTGATGCCCCATCAGGAGTTCCCAAACCCTGCTTGGGCTGGCTGGCACATGACGGCAGGTGTTTTGTACACGCCTGAGGGGCACGGCTTCAAGCCGCAGGATTCCAGCTGGTGGTCTTTGCTGTGCCGTAAGGCTGCGATGTTTGAGGTGTTGTATGCAAAAACAACCCACAACAGCGAGTGCAGCGCTTTTGCCGCTAAAGCGCTGCAAGCTGAGTTGCAAGGTGAAGTGCCAGTAACACTTCACCAAAGTCTCACCGATGAGACAAAACCAGCGGATGTTACAAATTCAGCTGTTTCGTTGAGAACGCAAGTAACACCTCACGAAATGTTCACCGATGAACGAAAAACACCTGAAATATGGGGTTTACCCTGCCCCGCAGCTCAGCGTAACTTGCGCCCTCATGTCGCCAAAACCAGCACAAAAGAGGTTGCAAAATGATTAATAAAAACTTAGAACAGCATTCACGTCATACGGCTACATACCGTCAACGGCGCAAAGATGGTTTTACACCAACGTCTAAACCGTGGGACTGGCTCACCCTTGCCGATGTCCAAAAACTTGCTGTAGAGGCTTATTTGGTGGCTTCTTGGTTTGCTAAACCAGACATGGAAGATTCAGCATTAACACCTCAAGAGCAGCGTGATTTTTTTGCGCAAGGTTTGTCTGCTATGTTCAATGATGCTGTCATGGCTCGTGCTTCATCTCAAGGTAAATGCTTCCCTGCCAATGATTATTCGAAGGTATGGGAAACATTCTTAGCGGAAGTCCCCACTGACTGGCGGCCGCAATATCCTGTTTACCAAAAAGTAATGCCTGCGAGTTCGGCTGGAACTCCAGGCATTGTGACCAACGTCGATGAAGGCAACGTCAATGAACGCAATTCTAAACCATGATGCTAGCGGCTGCTGCCGTGTTTTCCTTCCTGTTACTCCTGAGGTAAGACGCACAGGGAAGCCTAGGCGCGAGCGCTTTAGCGCCGCGCTAGGCTCACTGAGCGTCATTCCTAGGGGGTATGGGGGGTCACCCCATGTCTACTGGCTGCGTACAGCGTGCAAGGGATACCCGCGCACCTCTGAACGTGGCAAATTTGCTACAAATACCAGTTTCTGAGCCGCGATTTGGTCGTGGATTGCAGATATCTAGTTTCGCGGGTAACGCAGTGATGCGCCCTGCTCTCCGCGCGCGTCCTGTTAAACGGCTGTTTGTAGGTTTACGCGCTCTTTTTTTTATAGCAAGAAATGAAGGTTCTTCAATGGTTACAAGCATTCATCCCTGTATACATCGTATGAAGTATATGCGGTTTCTATTTTTTGCAATAAACATTGTCCAATCACACAGCAAGTTATACTAACTGGACTCAAACTCCAAACGCTAACTTGTTAGATCGATTTTTTAGTGCAATAGCTAGATTGCCACCATCATCCAAGTCGAGGACAGACACTTGGAACGACATCTAGAGTACTACCGAACAGGTCGCAATCTCATTGAAACCGACTTCATACCAATCGCAATGGCCGTGAAAACCACCACATAGGCAAGAACTTGCATTCCCGCAGGCTGCGCTTCATAGCCAACCAAACCATGAAGTATTGTTCCCAGTGCGGTGTTTTGTGACAGAACACCAGAGGTGTCCCATATTGGCATTGCCAAGCTTGGAAGTAGGTCTGCCTGGATCAGCAAACGCGCAACTTGAGATGCCATGCTCGCGGCCAATAGAAGTACCAGAGCGCTGGTAACAGCAAAAAACCATCTCACAGGGATCTTCAGCAGCCCCGCGTACAGAAGTGCGGCAACGACGGCACCAGAACCAAGACCCATCAGGCCTCCCAGTAAGGTGTCACGGATACCGTTCCCCCCACCGGTCGCTACACCAAAGAGGAAAAGAACCGTTTCCGATCCCTCACGAAGTACCGCAAGAGCTACCACAACTAGGATCACGGAGCGCTCACGGCTGCCATCCGTGACCGCACTAGCCGTGTTTGAAATTTGATGGGCCAACTCTTTGCCATGTACGGACATCCAAATATTGTGCCAAGCCAACATGCAAATGGCGGTGATCAAGATGACAACGTTGAATAGTTCTGAACCAATACCCTCGGCGAGGTTCGTAATCATTTCCATGGTAGAGGCGACTAGCGCGGAGCCCACCAAACCTAGTAGAACGCCACCCCATACCCAGCGCCCACGCATAGGAATGCCACGTGTGGCGGCCATCATGATGCTAATGATGAGTGAAGCTTCTAGCGACTCACGAAATACAATGATCGCTGCAGCGAACATGACGTTGTTCCAGTGAATTATTCGACAACGATAGTGCCTTGGGCGGCAGCTTCGGTTTCGTGGTACTCCTCAACAAAGCCGTAGCGTCCAGGCATAAGCGGTCCAAGATTGATGGATACTTTGGCTTTGGCGGGAATGACTTTTTCACGACCAAGCGGTTTGCTTTCAAATTCAGCCGGTGTCGCGTCTTCGTTCACCACTACAAGCTTGATTTTCTTGCCGGCAGGAACTTTAAGCTCCTTAGGTTCAAACGCGTGGTTCTTGATGGTCAATGTGAACTCATCTGTCGCGGCGAACGCATTGATGGCAGCTAAGGACAGGATGGCTAAGGCGATTTGCTTTTTCATGGAAAGTCTTTCATTTAATGAGAATGATTCGCATTATACATAATATTTCCAATCTGCTGCCAATAATTGTATTGGTTCAAAATATGGCCTTCTGTTATTACATATTTCATGCGATAATCAAAGGCTAACCGGACAAGTGCGAAGCATAGGGTTTCGTGGCTGGCCACATTGATCTCGCTTTATCGAGAATTTAAAGAATAAGGAATAGATATGAAAGACGGCATTCACCCAAATTACCGCGAAGTTTGCTTTTTGGACTTGTCCAACAACTTCAAGTTTGTGACTCGTTCATGCGTTAACACCAAAGAAATGGTGAAAATGGAAGACGGTCGCGAGCTGCCATTGTACAAACTCGATACTTCTAGCGAGTCACATCCGTTCTACACGGGCACACAAAAATCTGTCGACAACATGGGCGGCCGCGTTGAGCGCTTCCGTAACCGTTTCGGCAAAACTCCTGCAAAAACTGAAGTGGCTGCTGAAGCTACAGCTGCTTAACTCTTGCATTGATTTAATTCGTGCATTGAGTCAGAAAAAGCAGCACGATGCGTCGTGCTGCTTTTTTTTGCTCAAAATACAGTATCTAGTCACTATTTAAGACAACCATGACGTCGATTCCAAGCCCTGCCATCGTTGCGCAAAGCGTGACGAAACGCTTGTCGCGTCGCATACTTTGGCTATTTTGTCTGGCTTACATCTTGCCTGGTTTCGTTGGACGTGAGCCCTGGAAAAATGCGGATGTTTCTGCGTTCGGCTACATGCTGGAAATTTTCAATGGGCAAAGCAGTTGGCTTGCACCTCAATCTTTAGGACAAGCTGCAGATGGATCTGCCTTGTTGCCCTATTGGCTGGGTGCATGGGCATTGCAGTTAGCGCCTAGTTGGTTAGAACCAGCATTTGCGGTGCGCTTGCCATTCATGTTGCTGTTGGTATTAACTTTTCTAGCAACGTGGCACGGCGTTTACTATTTAGCCAGAAGTCCGCGCGCCCTGCCCGTGGTTTTTGCTTTTGGTGGTGAAGCCAAGCCGAAAGACTATGCCCGTACTATTGCGGATGGTGGCTTGCTAGCCTTGATTGCCTGCTTAGGACTTGCCCAGTTTTCCCATGAAACGACGCCTGCGCTGCCGCAAGTGTGTTTCACAGCCGTCACTTTTTATGCCGTTTCAGCTATGCCGTATCACAGGGCTGCTGCAGCTGCTGCGTTTTTAATTGGTTTGCTGGGTTTAACACTGAGCGGAGCGCCGACTGTAGCCTTGGCATTGGGTTTGGGAAGCGCTGTTATATTTGCAACCGATGTACAGTTTGAAGATAACAAACGTGATGCCATAGAACGCATTGACCGTTTGCATTACGGTTTGTGGATGGTTTTCTGCGTTGCTTGTGCAGCGGTTTTGGCGACAACTTTGAATGTATGGCGTTTCACAGCGACGCTGCCCAATGCCACTTGGGAAGAAGCTCAAACCGCCAGCCGCTTGCTGTTGTGGTTTGCATGGCCAGCTTGGCCTTTGGCGATTTGGACACTTTGGAGATGGCGCCGTCAATACAGCAGTTTGCACGTCGCCCTGCCCTTGTTGTTTGCAGGTGTTGCTGTTGTATCAATGTTGTTCACTGGTACTTCTGATCGTGCGCTACTGCTCGGCTTACCTGCCATGGCCACCCTAGCCGCTTTTGCGCTTCCAACGCTTGAGCGCCGCTTGTCAGCACTGATTGACTGGTTTACGCTATTTTTCTTCAGTGTTGTCGGTTTGTTGATTTGGGGTATTTGGGTTGCCATGCAAACAGGTGCTTCGTCTAAATCTATCATGTTTGTGAATAAATTGGTTCCCGGCTACGAACCTAGTTTTTCATGGCTGCCATTTTTAGTGGCTATTCTAGGTACATTGTCTTGGGTGTATTTGGTGCTGTGGCGCGTTGGACGGCATCGCACAGCCATGTGGAAAAGTATGGTGCTGCCAGCGGGTGGTACGGCGCTTTGTTGGCTGTTGTTGATGACTTTGTGGTTGCCGATTTTGGACTTTGCACGAAGCTATGCGCCTTTGGTGCAGCGCGTGGCAGAAACCATTGGTAAGCAACCCTGCGTACAAATCTATGGACTAAGCCCTGGGCAAGCGACCGCGTTTGCTTACCACGGGTCTATGAAATTGCAACTGCTCAAACCAGAGAAGCCAAGTTCGCCAGTGACAGAAACCAATTCAGCCGCACACGATGTCGCAGTTGAGAGATGTCCTTGGCTGATTGTGGATGCTGACACTGAGCAAAGCTTGTCCAGCTTAAACATGTCGCCTTGGCAATTTGTGACTAAGATGCGCAGACCCACGGATGACAACGAAGACGTGCTGCTGTACCGCCGTGTAAATTAAATTTGCTGTCTTTAGTGATTCAACGATTTAGCGAATCAAATCCAAAACAGCTTTGAATTGCGGGTGGTCAGACGACTCTAGCCACTCAAAAGCAACCATTTCAACCGTTACCAACTCTGCGCCGTTACCCGCCAAGCGGTCAAAAGCAGCATCGCGGTTGCGCTCGGTACGTGAACCGCAGGCATCCGTCACCACCCACACGTCAAATTCTTCTTCAATCAGCGACAGCGCCGTTTGCAAAAAGCACACATGCGTCTCCATACCTGCCAACACAATCGTAGGGCGCTGATTTTCAGGTTCCTTTTGCATGTGTTTAGGCATGCTTCTTGCATTAGGTGAAGGCTTAGGCGTGCCAATATCACGCAGCAAATCGCCCAAACCTTCAGCGCAGGCGTCGAAATGTGTTTTAACCAAGGTTTGTGAGCAAAACGCCTTCAGTGCTGGATCGTTATGACCCAAGCCGTCAGGGTTTTGTTCTGTACCGAAGGTAGGCACGCGTAGTAGCTTGGCGATATGGGCTAGCTTGAGTGCTTGAGCCATGACTAAATTGCCTTCGTGGATAGAAGGCAGCAAGCGTGTTTGATAGTCGATAAGGACGAGTTGAGATTCTGAGCTGGTAAGTAACATATAAAAGCGTCGTTAAGTGTGAAGTAGTAGGCGTAGATTAGGGTTTTGATTCGATTCGCTAAGGGTCTGGTCGAGAAAAGTCTTTTTTATTGGTGAGACAATGTTTGTGTCACTGTTTATTTGAATGTTCATTTTAAAGCTAGAGGTTGCCATGGTTTTTTACGATGAGATGTATGGCTTGAATACTGAGATGAAGGCCACAAACGGCGCATCAAGCAAGCAGCCTTTAGACCACTATCAAGCTTACCAAAACTGGGCGAAAAGCTATTCGCCTGAGGCCATGGCTGGCAAACGGGCGCAAGCTGATGCGGCATTTCGACAAGTGGGTATCACCTTTGCCGTCTATGGCGATGATGCCGGCACGGAGCGGCTGATTCCTTTTGACTTGATTCCCCGCGTGATTCCCTCCAAAGAATGGGCGACCTTGCAAAAAGGCTTGATTCAGCGCGTGCAAGCGCTGAATATGTTCATCCACGATGTGTATCACAGCCAAAACATCATCAAAGCCGGCGTTGTACCTGCCGAGCAAATTTTTTTAAACGCGCAATACCGCCCACAAATGCAAGGGGTTGATGTGGCTGGCAACAACTATTGCCACATTGCCGGTGTTGACATTGTGCGTGCTGGTCAAGGCGAGTTTTACGTTTTAGAGGACAACTTGCGTGTGCCGTCCGGTGTGTCCTATATGCTGGAAGATCGCAAAATGATGATGCGCTTGTTTCCTGAAGTGTTCAATGCGATGCCGATTGCGCCAATTGAACATTACCCGGATTTGCTCTTGGAAACCCTGCGAGCCAGCGCGCCCATAGGGGTGGATGAGCCCAATGTGGTGGTTTTAACGCCAGGCATGTACAACTCGGCCTACTTTGAACACGCTTTTTTAGCGCAGCAAATGGGTGTGGAATTGGTTGAAGGCAAAGACATGTTTGTTGACGACGGGCTGGTTTACATGCGCACCACGCAAGGTCCGCAACGGGTTGACGTGATTTACAGACGCATTGACGACGACTATTTAGACCCCTTGGTGTTCCAAGCGGACTCGACGTTGGGTGTGCCGGGTTTGATGTCGGTTTACCGCGCGGGTCGAATCAGCATCGCCAATGCTGTAGGTACGGGCATCGCAGACGATAAATCAACCTACCCTTTTATCCCAGACGTGATCAAGTTTTACCTCGGCGAAGACCCTATTTTGAACAATGTACCCACCTACCAATGCCGCAAGCCGCAAGAGTTGTCGTATGTGCTGGCCAATTTATCCAGCTTGGTGGTTAAAGAAGTCCATGGCGCAGGTGGCTATGGCATGTTGGTGGGACCTGCTGCTAGCAAAGCGCAAATTGAAGATTTCCGTGCGCGCTTGATTGCGAAACCTGAAGGCTATATCGCTCAGCCCACGCTGGCTTTGTCCACCTGCCCTACCTTCGTCGAAAGCGGCATTGCGCCTAGACACATTGATTTACGTCCTTACGTGCTGTGCGGCAAAGAAACCAAGCTTGTACCAGGTGGTTTGTGCCGTGTTGCCTTGGAAGAAGGCTCTTTGGTGGTCAATTCATCGCAAGGCGGTGGCACCAAAGACACGTGGGTACTAGAGGCATAAGGGATTAAACATGTTAAGTTCAACCGCAGATCATTTATTTTGGATGGCACGCTACACAGAGCGTGCTGAAAACACCGCCCGCATGCTGGATATTCACCTGCAAAGCAGTTTGCTGGCAGGTGGACGCAGCGAGCTACAGCGTGGACAAACCGCCCGCGCTGTTTTATTGATTTCCGAGCTGGTGCCCGCTTACGAAGCGGCGCACAGTGGGCTAAGTAGCGAATCTGTCTTGCGCTTCATGGTCTCCAGCACCAGCAATAGCTCTAGCATTTACAACACCATCTACTCTGCCCGTGAAAACGCCCGCGCTGTACGAGGTGCTATCACCACCGAGCTGTGGCAAACCATCAACGTGACTTGGTTAGAGTTGCAAACGCGCCTAGAAAACGACGCTTGGGTTAAAGACATGCCAGCGTTTTTCGAATGGGTCAAACACCGCTCGCATTTAACGCGTGGTGTGACTGCTGGCACCATGCCACGTGATGATGCTTACCGATTTGTAGCGCTAGGCACGGCGCTTGAGCGTGCAGACAACGTGGCTCGCTTAATAGACGTCAAATTTTTCGAGGGTGCAACTTCAGAACTGCAAAACTGGGACGCCAAGGGTGAGTATTACCACTGGGCGGCTATTTTACGCAGTGTCTCTGGCTTTGAGATTTACCGTAAAACTTACAGAGACACGATCACGCCCACGCGCGTCGCTGAGCTGTTGATCTTGCGCGCAGACATGCCGCGTTCACTCTTGGCGGCGATGAATGCGCTGTGCAACCATCTGCAAAAACTAGCCAACAAACGCAGTGCTCAAACACTCAGAGCCGCAGGTCTGCTACAGGCGCAGATCCAATTCACGCATATTGACGATATTTTGCAGCAAGGTTTGCATGCCTATTTGACGCAGTTTTTGGTCAGCATCAACCTGATTGGTCGCGGTATCAGTCAAGACTTCTTGGTTGCTTGACCAAATTCACATAAAGATATTTAATATAAAAATGATAGCTACTTAGGCAATAAATACGCCGGCTACAACCCTATTTAATACCTAAAAATTGATTTTATTATGCGACTCATCATCAAGCACAACACGCACTACCACTATGACGATGCGCCCAAGCATTTGATCCAGCTGCTGCGCCTGACGCCGCGCTTGGACGCGCACCAACGTATGGTCGATTGGCGCATCAGTTCACCGGGCAAGATAACCGGGTTTACCGACGCGTTTGGTAACCTGAGCCACAGCCATGTTGTTAACACGCCTTACTCAGATTTGAATATTTTGGTAGAAGGCACGGTTGACTTGACGCCTTTGGTTGAGGGTGTGTTAGGCCAGGAAGATACTGGACAAGCCGTGCCGACCATTGCATATATGGTGCCAACCAGTTTGACCGCTGGATTCAGTGAACTTGATGCTTTCACGCGCAAAGTATTGCCAAATGGCCTGCAAAACGGGCAGGATGTGTTGACTTTAGCCACGGCGATTTGCTCAAAAATTACCTACGTCACCGGTAATACGGATGTGACCAGCACTGCCAAGCTAGCGTTTAACCAAGCCAGCGGCGTCTGCCAAGACCATGCGCATGTGATGATTGCGGCTTGTCGCAGTTTAGGCATCAGCGCGCGCTATGTCAGCGGCTACGTTGACCCAGGCAACAGCCACGAAGCCGCCAGCCACGCATGGGTGGACGTTTGGTTGGGCGAACATTGGGTTAGCGTGGACGTGACCAACAGCATTTTCGCCAGCGACTCGCACTGCCGCCTAGCCATTGGACGCGACTATTTAGATGCCTGCCCCATACGCGGCGTTCGCGAGGGTGGTCTGATTGAAAAACTAGATGTATCTGTAATAGTGCAAACTTTTAAACAATAGTCTATATCACTCAATGACTTACACGATTTGTTTAACTTGACTTCATTGCTTAATCGGGTTACGCTGCACACCATGCTTAACCGACTACCACCAGCAAAACCGATACTGATTCTTAGCAAGCTGGTGGCTTCAGTCGTGTTGTCGTTAGGTTTTGGCATTTCTCAACCTGCTTTTGCCGTCAATTCCGAAGCACCAGCAGACGATATGCAAGCGCTGTTGATCAGCAAAGGCATTTTGTCAAAAATCGGCGGCCAAATCGTTCAAAAAGGCGAGCAAATTGTCAACGTTGGCCAAAGCGTGACGCAATCGGTCGTCCAGCAAGTCGGCCAACAGGTTAGTCAAGTCAGTGAGCGAACGGGAGATTTGGTCAGCACCGCCATCGGATTCCTTGGCATCCCCTACCTGCGCGGTGGCAACAGTGCTGAAACGGGTTTTGATTGCAGCGGTTTTGTACGCACCATTTACAAAGAAACCATTGGTTTGGTGCTGCCGCGCAGCTCAGACCAGCAAGCCAATGCGACCCAAAAAATCGACAAAAGCGAGCTTAAACCAGGCGATTTGGTGTTTTTCAACACCATGAAACGCACCTTTAGTCATGTTGGCATCTACCTGGGTGAAGGCAAATTCATCCACTCTCCCCGCACCGGCGCAAGTGTGCGGATTGAAGATATGCGCATTCCGTACTGGAATGTGCGTTTTGATGGTGCTAGGCGCGTGCAAGGCGATGTTTTGGATGCATCCATCTTGCAAACGCTTAAAGCAACCGACACACCGACACGTTAAGCATCTAATTTTGCTATTCATTCAATAGCGCTTCAGGCAATAAATACGCCGGCTAGAGGCATATTTAATAGGTAAATTCACATGAATGAAAATATAGCAAAAATACTCAGCCAGATGGCAGTGCTTGAAGAGGAACTGCGCACCGCCGTTCACGAGCAAGAAAGCAAAATGTTCTTTGTGATCAAAGGCAAGCGGATTGAATTTGAAAGCTCGGTCAAAACCGCGCATCGCAAGTTAAAGAAAAACTTCTTCCGTTGGCTGGTCACCAACCGCCCGCAAAACCTGATCACAGGCCCCATCATTTACAGCATGATTGTGCCTATGGTGCTGTTTGACCTGTTCGTTAGCTTCTATCAATTCGCCTGCTTCCCCATCTATGGCATCACCAAGGTCAAACGCTCAGACTACATGGTTTTCGACCGCCACCAGCTGGGATACTTGAACTTTATCGAGAAATTTCACTGCACCTACTGTGAATACGGCAACGGCTTGATGGGCTACATGAGCGAGATTTTGGCTCGGACCGAAGAATATTTCTGCCCTATCAAACATGCCCACAAGATTTTGGGCACCCACAAACATTACAACCGCTTTTTAGCCTATGGTGACGCGGCTGACTATGAAGTCAAGCTGAAGGAATACCGGGTTGGACTTGGCAAGGTGAAATAAAAAAACGGCGGACTTTCTTGACCACCATTCGCTTACTTAATCAAGGCTAATATTCTTGCGCTTAACCAGTTCTTGGTAGATTTTGCCTTTGGCTTCGGCATTCTGGCGAATCTGGTCGGGCGACCAGGTGATGGTCTCGAAGGCGAAAGTATCGAATCTAGCCTTGACTTCGGGATCGGCCAGCACTTTCAGAACGTCGGCGTGGATTTTGGCCTTTACGTCAGCGGCAATGCCTTTGGGCGCGAGCAGCGATACGAAGGAGTTGACTTCAAAACCAGCCGGCCCGCCAGCCTCGGCCATGGTGGGCACGTTGGGCATTTGTGGCACGCGCTTGGCTGCCGCCACGGCGATGTAGCGCAGCTTACCGGCCTTGTAGATGCCCTGACTGGAGGGAAGGCTGCCAAAGCTCCACTGCAACTCGCCCGAGCCGACTGAAGTGAACAACTGCGACATCTCGCGGTAGGCCACGTGTGTCATATCGATGCCGCTGAGTAACTCAAGCTGTTCGCCGCCCAAATGGCCCGGGCTGCCGATACCCCAAGAGCCGAAGTTGATCTTGTTGGGAGCTGCTTTGGCGGCGCCGATCAAGTCACTCATGTTCTGCCACTTGGAATCGGTAGGAACAGCGACGAAGAATGGGGTGCGGAACAAAGGTGGAGTTGACCCGATTAGACGGACACCTTATCGTTATGAAAGAAGGAGTCCGAAATGCCAAGAAAGCACAATCCCAAGCCGCCTTATCCGGCGCAAT
>JAYUCJ010000267.1:0-1013 GCA_043740415.1 Polaromonas sp.
CAGCCAGCGCGGTGTCAGGCCACGACCGGTCCAGCTTTCACCGGCGGGGCCGTGGTATTTGGCTGCTACCGGGCTGCCTGGCTTTTTGGAAGAGGCGCCCTTAACCGACTTCCGGGCTGTGGCTGGTTTTTTACCCTTACCACCGCGAGCGCCACGTTTAACGGTCTGCAGATCTTTGGCGGTAATGCCAAATGCCTCCATCTTCGCGCGAATCTCTTCGACTGTTTTGTCGAATTCACGGCTCCTGATATCGGCCGCCTGTTTTTGCAGCTTCTGGATCTGGCTTTGAATATCGATTAGGTTGCTCAAGATATATTCCTTTCAATTAAAAACACAGGGCAGGAGAAATTGGTAACTCCTGGCAGGACGAATTAAACCCTAAAAACGTATTGGCGCAAAATGCGGGGCATTTCGCAGGGTTGATTCGCGCTGCGGCAGCCATCAAAGCCCTTCGCCGGGCCATACTGCCGGCAAAATCCTCACATCTTTTCGCTTTCATCGCGCCAGAGCACCTCGATAATCCGTTGGCGCCACAGGTAAAGGGCAGCCAGAAACCCGGCCAATAACGCACCCAGCACGGTAACCATCAGCGGGGTTGGGCGTTCAGGCCGGGAGGGCACCGACGGTTTGGCGACAAACTGCGCCTGCGACAGAAAGCGTGCACTGATTTGCGACAAATCTGCCGCCAGCGAGAGGAGCTTTTCGCGCTCAGCTTCGGTTTTGACCTTCTTGCTGGTTTGCGTAATAACATCAGACAACTGGCGGACGCTGTCGCTACCGCTTTGGGCCTTGTTGGCAGCGGCTTCGGCTTCAAGTACCAGCGATTTGACAAATGACTGCTGCCCGATTTCACGATCAAGCTTTTGCAGGCGCTCGCGAATATCAATGATCTCGGATTCGGCACCCACCAACTGTGACATGGGCGACATGAATTTCTCATTGTCTTTACGCACGTCGATCACCTGCTGCGAGTCGCGCCGGGCTGCGTCTGGATACGCAGCCACAATCGCTTT
>JAYUCJ010000268.1:0-19299 GCA_043740415.1 Polaromonas sp.
ACCGGCCAGGATACCATTTTGATCCGCATCACCGAACTGTGCCTTCCGCTGGACTACCCTGCCGATGCCTTGCGCAAGGCGATCTTGAACCGACTGGGCATCCAGACTTCCGAACTGTTGGAATTCACCGTGTTCAAGCGCAGTTACGACGCGCGGCGCAAGAACAACACCATCAGCTTCGTGTACATCATCGACCTGAGCGTGCGTGACGAACCCGGGATACTGAGGCGGCTGGCCCATGATCGCAACGTAGGACCTGCGCCGGATACCGGCTACCACCCCGTGGGCCAGGCTCCAGCAGATCTGCCGGAGCGACCGCTCGTCATCGGCTTTGGTCCGTGCGGACTATTCGCAGCCCTGCTGCTGGCACAAATGGGGTTCAAACACGTTGTGCTGCAACGTGGACGCGAAGTGCGTCAGCGCACGCAGGATACCTGGGCACTGTGGCGCAAGAACACCTTGACGCCGGAGTCCAATGTGCAATTCGGCGAAGGCGGCGCGGGTTTGTTCTCGGACGGCAAGCTGTACAGTCAGATCAAGGATCCGAAATTCTACGGGCGCAAAGTCATGCAGGAGTTCGTGCAAGCGGGTGCACCGGCCGACATCCTGTTTGTAAGCAAGCCGCATATCGGCACGTTCCGGCTCACCGGCGTGGTTGCCACCATGCGTGCGCGCATCATTGAACTCGGCGGCGAGGTGCGGTTCGACAGCAAGGTCACCGATCTGCTGCTCGAACAGGGCCAGATCGAAGGCGTGATGCTCGCAAGCGGCGAGACCTTCCGCAGCCGGCACGTGGTGCTCGCACCGGGTCACAGCGCGCGCGATGTATTTCGAATGCTTCATTCCCGCGCTGTTTACCTTGCGGCCAAGCCCTTCTCCATCGGCTTTCGCATCGAGCATCCGCAGTCGTTGATCGACAAATCACGGCTGGGCAAGTACGCCGGCCATCCCGCCCTCGGTGCTGCCGACTACAAACTGGTCCATCATGCAAAGAATGGCCGTGACGTGTACAGCTTCTGCATGTGTCCCGGCGGCACCGTGGTGGCAGCCACGTCCGAGCCCGGTCGCGTCGTGACCAACGGCATGAGCCAGTATTCACGCAACGAGCGCAATGCCAATGCCGGCATTGTGGTGGGCATCACGCCGGAAGATTTCCCATCCCAGCATCCGTTGGCAGGTATTGAGCTGCAGCGCACCTTGGAGTCCGCTGCTTATGTTCTGGGTGGCAGTACCTATGAAGCCCCTGGGCAATTGGTCGATGATTTTGTCAAAGGTGTTGCTTCCACGGCGCTAGGAAGTGTAGTCCCTTCGTACAAACCAGGTGTGAAATTGGTTGATTTAGCGGCGGCATTGCCCAGTTATGCGATTGAAGCCATACGCGATGCGATTCCGGCTTTTGGTAAAAAAATCAAAGGTTTCGATTTGCCGGATGCCGTGCTCACAGGGGTCGAAACACGCACGTCGTCACCTATCAAGATGACGCGTGGTGATGATTTTCAGAGTCTGAACGTGCGGGGGCTGTTTCCGGCAGGTGAAGGTGCCAGCTACGCAGGCGGCATTTTGTCCGCCGGCGTGGATGGTATCAAGGTGGCCGAGGCGGTGGCGCTCAGTTTGCTTGAGCGACATTAATGTCGATACAGAAATACCGTTCGGACTGAGCTTGTCGAAGTCTTCAAGAACCCATCGACAAGCTCAGGGTGAACGGGGGTGTAAGGATTAAGCCTGCGGATTTTGCAGCGCGGCGATGCGCTCTTCCATCGGCGGGTGGGTGCTGAACAAAGCGCCCATGCTGCCGCCAATGCCCATGGCCGCCATGCTTTTCGGCAATTCGCCCGGTGTCATGCCACCCAGGCGTTGCAGCGCATGGATCATCGGCTGGCTGCGCCCCATGAGTTTGGCGGCACCGGCATCGGCACGGAACTCACGGTGGCGGGAGAACCAGGCCACGACCATGCTGGCCAAAAAGCCGAACACAATGTCCAGTACCAGCGTGGTAATCATGTAGCCAATGCCGGGGCCTGAGCTGTCGCTGCCTTTGCGCATGGCGCCGTCCACCAAGGAGCCGATCACGCGGCTGGCGAAGACCACGAAGGTGTTCATCACGCCCTGGATCAAGGTCATGGTCACCATGTCGCCATTGGCAACGTGGGCGATTTCGTGGCCGATCACGGCTTCCACTTCTTCTCTGGTCATGCCTTGCAGCAAGCCGGTAGATACCGCGACCAAGGCGGAGTTTTTAAACGCACCGGTTGCAAACGCATTCGGTGCACCTTCATAAATGCCCACTTCAGGCATGCCAATGCCGGCTTTGTCAGCAAATTGGCGCACGGTCTGCACAATCCAGGCTTCGTCAGCATTTTGTGGTTCGTTGATGATTTTGACGCCTTGGCTCCATTTGGCGACAGGTTTGCTGATCAAGAGCGAAATAATCGCGCCGCCAAAACCCATGACCAGAGAAAAACCAAGCAAAGAAGTGAGGTTCACACCGTTGGGGCCGATATAGCGGTTCAGACCGAAAATACTGGTAATCAAGCCCAAAACGACCATCACAGCCAAGTTGGTCAAAATGAACAAAAATATGCGTTTCATGTTTAATTTTCACTTTCTAAAAGGCAAACCATTGCCGATGTGGCGAATAGTAAGGGCAAACGGCTAAAAATCAAGGTCGAGGTTTGCGAAATACCGTTTCATCGTCATAAAAATTCAGATTTTCATTGGCTGCCCACCAACTAGGCACACCCAGAACGGGAATCGGCGCAAACGGTTTGGTAGCTAATTTTTCTGCGGTCAAATCCGAGGCTATGAAAGCATCAATAGTTTCTAAGTTGGGCAGTTCGGCGCTATCAGGATAGTTGCAAACAAACACATGCGCCGTGATGGGCTTGCGCGGGATGACCAGTTTTTCTAAAAGGGCATGACCAAACAAGACCAATGTCGCTTCCGCCCACAAAGGGCGCAAAGTGACAAAAAGGCGTTGCCAATCTTTGTCTAAAAGCGCTTGCCAAAGCGCTGGCGGGGCGAATAAAAAAGCAGCATTTTCGTCAAACACCGTCAACGCATCACGGACTGGGCCGCGGGTGGTGACGGAGCCGAGTTGCTCAATTTGCCTTGCTTGGAGTTGGTTCAGCCGTGTTTTTGTCTGAGGAAATTGAATCCAACAGAGACCATTGAAAAAATCATGCAAGCCGTCACGAGTAGGGCATTGTTTGCTATTGTAAATATAGCTTTCGTAGGGCTCTTGTGCTGGCAAATCAGATTGCGGCACGAAACGAACCGGCGCCCAGCCAAAGCTATTTAGCAGTTCGTAAACGTGTGCCTGCTCCGTGGCTTGTGCGGCGGCTTGTTCCGCAAGACCTTGGTAGGGCGCAAGCCAAGGCGCAGACCAGTCAATCGTCTCTAAACCATGCGCCAAGGCAAGGATTCTCCAGAACGCAGCGGTTTGAGCGCCGTTTCGCCAAAAGCAAAGCTCTCAGGCGGTGTCCAGCTTTCTTTCTTCAAGGTGATTGTGCTTTGGTTACGCGGCAAGCCATAAAAATCTGCGCCATTGAAGCTGGCAAACGCCTCTAATTTGTCCAGTGCTTGCGCCGCATCAAAAGCTTCGGCATACATTTCAATCGCAGCGTGGGCGGTGTAGCAGCCGGCGCAGCCTGTGGCATGTTCTTTGAGATGGGCCGGATGCGGTGCGCTGTCTGTGCCGAGGAAGAACTTCGCGTTACCACTGGTAGCGGCTTCAACTAATGCGAGCCTGTGCGTTTCGCGCTTGAGTACCGGCAAACAGTAGTAATGCGGGCGAATGCCGCCCGTGAAAATGGCGTTGCGGTTGAAGAGCAAATGGTGCGCGGTGATGGTGGCTGCCGTGAAGTGGTCTGCATCGCTGACATACTTCGCCGCTTCTTGGGTGGTGATGTGCTCAAACACGATTTTGAGCTCAGGGAAATCACGTCGCAGCGGTATCAATTGCGTGTCGATAAACACGGCTTCGCGGTCAAACAAGTCAATATCAGGCGATGTGACTTCACCATGCACCAACAACAGCATTCCTGCACGCTGCATGGCTTCTAAGGTTTTGTAGGTTTTGCGTAAATCAGTCACGCCCGCATCACTGTTGGTCGTCGCACCAGCAGGGTAGAGTTTGGCTGCAACCACGCCAGCGTCTTTGGCGCGTTGGATCTCGTCGGCAGGCAAGTTGTCCGTCAAATACAGCGTCATCAACGGCTCAAACGTCATGCCTGCAGGCACGGCTGCTTGGATGCGCGCTTTGTAGGCCAGGGCTTGTGCCGCTGTCGTCACGGGCGGGCGCAGGTTCGGCATGATGATGGCGCGGCCGAATTGGGCGGCGGTGTGCGGCACCACCGTGTTGAGCGCATCGCCATCGCGCACATGCAGGTGCCAGTCGTCAGGTCGGGTGATGGTCAATATTGGTGAGGTTGCGGGGGAGCTTGAAGTCGTAGTCATCCGCCTATTGTCCCAAAAAAAAGAAACAAAGCGTCAAACATAGCTGGTAACACGAACTTAAGTCGCGCTATTCGCCACCAAATACTCCCAAAGTGCTTGCGCTGCACCCTTGTTGGCTTCTTTGCCGGTCGGTTTTTGGCGGTAGACGCGTAAATCCATGGTCATGGTCAAATCGCCCATACCGGCGGGGCAGGCGCTGATCAAACGTTTGGCACGCAAGTCTTTTTTGATGGCACTGTGCGGTAAAAAAGCGATGCCGTGGCCTTCAAGCGCCATGGCTTTGAGGCCTTCTGACATGTCGGTTTCATACACGCGGTCTAAATGGATTGCTGTTTTGGATTGTTTCAAGATCTGGTCAACCACCATGCCCAAATAAGCGCCTGGTGCATAGCCGAGGTAGGGCAAAGGCTGACCCGCGCGTCCCGGTAATTCAAACATCGGCTTGCCCTCTGCATCGGGTTTGGCGTAGGGTGCAATCACCTCTTGGCCCAAGCTCACCATTTCATAACGCGAGGCGTCCAGCTGAAACGGTTGCGACGAGTGGAAGTAAGCAATCAACAAATCGCAACTGCCTTCCACCAAACGCAGCACCGCATCATGCACGTTTTGCGCCATCAGCCGGCTTTTGATGGGGCCAAAGTTTTGCCGCAACATCGACATCCACGCCGGGAAAAAGGTGAACGCAAGTGTGTGCGGCACGGCAAACTCAATCACATCTTGTCCCGCAGATGTATGCCCGCGCAGCATCGCCCGCGTGCTTTGCAAGGCGCGCAGCATGTCCAGCGATTGGTCGTAAAGTGTGTCGCCGGCAGCTGTGAGTTTGGTCGGATACGAGCTGCGGTCCACCAGGTCAGTGCCCGCCCAGGCCTCGAGCGATTGAATGCGCCGCGAAAATGCAGGTTGCGTCACATGACGCAATTGTGCGGAACGACTAAAGCTGCGTGTTTCCGCCAAGCTGACGAAGTCTTCCAACCATTTGGTATCCATAATTAATCAGTCAATCTCAATCAGCCAATTCTGCTTTTGCCATGTCTACGTCTAGGCGTTCCATGGCGTCCAGGGGCTGGGTTGCCGATGCAATGACGTAAAGTTTCGTAGCCTCAGCCAGCAGTTTTTCACCTTCAAGCATGACCCAGCCATTGGCTTGTTCAATCATGGCAATGGCGGAATGGGTGTTCAGTCGGAGTGCTTCTTGAAAAAAATTGAAGCTCGCTTCTTTTTTCGCCCCATAGGTCATGCTGCCAATCAGCGAGCCCACTTTGTCAATCACTTCGGCATGAAACGTGCCCAGTGCAATGTGTGCATCAGCGTGTTTGGGCTGCAATGCAATGGTCTTTTCAAGCCCAACTTTGACCTTGCTGCCCAATCCCTGCGCCAACGCTTTGGCCACACTGATACCGTGGCTGTAGCGCCCCAGCGCATAGGCTTGCCAATAGTAGGCATTGGGCAGCGACTCCGCCGCAAGGGATGCGTCTTTGGCCTGCTTTTCAGCGCGCAAAGCCACTTCCATAAAAAGTGCCAGCTTGGTACTCTCTTTGGCTTCAAGGTAGGTCGCGTAAATGCAGGTGGCTTTGTTGGCAACAGTGATACCTTCAATACCCAAAGCCAGCCCTGATTCAACGGCTTTTTGAAACTCTCCCGAATGAAACAAAGCCCAAGCTTCCAGCAAATTGGTGTTTGTCGGCAAGGGTTCAGCATCACCCGCGTGTAGTTGCGCCCAGTTTTTAGTCACACGGGCGGCATCGTAGGTGTAGTCACCGAGGTAGGGGAAAGGCGTCCATAGCTGCATATTGTTATTTCACCAAGTGAGGCGTGAGAGAAAGGGTTGATTCGTTTTGTGGCGACGAATAAGTGCCCACGATGGACAGCAAATGGCTGCGCTGTTGCGGTTCAAGGTAGGGCGTCAGCAGATTCAGCACGTGGTGGGCACCTCTCAGTAAAGCCGCTTGTGCATGCTCAGGCTCCAACGCACGGCGTGGATCACGCACATACTCAAAGCTCAGCCAATAGGTCAGCACAACGACCATGCTGGTGGCGGTGGACTCAACCTCGCGCGAGTCTATTGTCATCGCACCACTGCGGCTCATACCGTCGAGCAAGGCTTTCACCGAATGCGTTTTGTTTTTTAAGATGGCTTGAAAATGCGTTTCTAGGCGACGATTTTTACTCAGCAAATCGTTCAAATCACGGTACAAAAAGCGGTATTGCCAAATCAACTCAAACAAGGTGTGCATGAAAAACCAGGCATCTTCCACGTTGCGCACGCCATCGCTGGCATTCAGCAATTCATTCAATGAGCGTTCAAAACGGTCGAACAAGGCATTGATCAACTCATCTTTGGCGGGGTAGTGGTAGTACAGATTGCCCGGGCTGATGCGCAATTCGGCTGAAATCAGCGTGGTTGACACATTGGGTTCGCCAAAACGGTTAAAGAGATCCAGTGTGACCTCTAAAATACGTTCAGCCGTCCGTCGCGGTGCCTTTTTGACCATAAAAACAAGTTCCCAAGAAGTTGATGCAAATTATGCATCAATGACCCTACTCTACCGCAAGATGAATCTCAGATGATTAATTGGTATTCCATCGTCGTACAAACGCCCGCGCACAGCCCGCTGGCAGGCCTGCTGACGTACCAAAGCGAGCAATTGATGCCCGTCGGCTCGTTTGTACGTGTGCCTTTGGGTTCGCGCGAATTGCTGGGCGTCGTTTGGCGTAAATTGGATTTACCGCCCGAGCCCATGTTGAGTAAGCACGGCAAAGAAGTCGAAGTGAAGGCGATCACGGCGGGTCTTGGCATCCAAGCTGTGTCCCCCGCCTGGCTCAAGCTCGTGGCATTCACCGCCCATTATTACCAACGCTCCTTGGGCGAAGTTGCTCTAGCAGCCCTACCGCCGCAGTTGCGAACCCTAGATGCTTTGCAGGTTGAACGTCGATTAAAACGAACAAAAACCACACAAATTCCCGCAGAAGCAGTGGTTCAAATATCCGTCAGCAATGAAAATGCTATTAATAATATAGCGCTTCAGGCAGAACAAACGCTGGCTACAGCCAAAATAAGCACTGAATCAGGCCCTTTTTTGTTGTTCGGTGCAACCGGCAGCGGCAAAACCGAAGTTTACCTACGCGCCGCGTTGGAAGCTTTGCAACGTGATCCAACTGCACAGGTGCTGATGATGGTGCCTGAGATCAATCTGACCCCGCAACTCGAAGACAGGGTCAGAGCGCGCATTTGCCCGCTGTACGGCGAAGCAGCCGTGGTGTCCCTGCACAGCGGCATGACCAACCCACAACGGCTTAAAAGCTGGCTCTCCGCCCACATGGGCACGGCGCGCGTGGTGCTGGGCACACGCATGGCCATTTTTGCGTCCATGCCGCATTTGAAATTAATCGTTGTGGATGAAGAGCATGACCCGAGCTACAAAAGCCAAGAAGGAGCACGCTATTCAGCCCGTGATTTGGCGGTTTATCGCGGCAAACTTGAGCATGCCAAGGTGATTTTGGGCTCTGCCACACCGTCGTTTGAAAGCTGGCACCACAGCAGCGCGGTCAGTGATGGCTCAGCCGGGCGCTACGTGCGGCTGACCATGGCTTCACGCATTGGCGGCGGCGTATTGCCCAAAGTCATCACTGTGAATATGGAGCATCAACCCAAAAAGACGGTGATATCGCCCCCGCTGCTGAACGCCATTGCCGAGCGCATCGCCCGGGGCGAGCAATCCATGCTCTTCCTCAACCGCCGTGGTTTTGCGCCCGTGCTGCATTGCGGCGATTGTGGTTGGAAAAGCGAGTGCCCGCATTGCAGCGCCTACCGCGTGTTCCACAAAATCGACCGCACCCTGCGTTGCCACCACTGTGGTTTTACGCAACGCGTGCCGCGTGCTTGCCCCGCCTGCGGCAATTTGGACATCACCACCATTGGTCGCGGCACCGAACAGCTGGAAGAGCAATTGGCCGAGTTGCTCTCGCACGTCAAACGCCCCGATGGCTCGCCCGTACGCATTTCCCGTATCGACGCCGACACTACCAAGCTCAAAGGCGCGTTGCAGCGGCAGCTGGCGCAGGTGCATGCAGGCGAGGTGGATGTCTTGGTCGGGACACAAATGATCGCCAAAGGGCACGATTTCCGCAATATCACGCTGGTGGCGGCCATCAATCCCGACGGTGCGCTGTTCTCCAGCGATTTTCGCGCGCCAGAGCGCTTGTTTAGCCTCTTGATGCAAGCAGCAGGCCGTGCGGGGCGTGATGCCGCCCAAGGCGCAGCCAGCGAGATGTGGGTGCAAACCCACCACCCGCAGCACCCCTTGTATCTGGCGCTGAAACAGCACGATTACGCCGGTTTTGCCGCCCAGCAGCTCAAAGAGCGCGAAATGGCCGCCATGTCGCCCTTCGGCTACAGCGCCTTGGTGAGAGCCGAAGCCCGCACCCAAGACGCCGCCCAGGCCTTCCTGACGGCAGCCAGCGAATCAGCAAACGAATTGGCAAGTTCCGTGCCCGGCTTCGAACACATCACCCTCTACCCCGCCGTACCGATGACGATACAGCGCATCGCCAACGTAGAGCGCGCCCAAATGCTCGTCGAATCGCACTCTCGCAAAGCTTTGCAGCAGTTTTTGAGCCAATGGCAGGGTGTTTTGCAAACCACCAAGCAAAAAGGCATGATCCGCTGGGCTGTGGATGTGGATCCGTTGGCGATTTGATACAAAAAAACGGCCTTATTTTGCTATAAATAATATAGCTGTTTAGGCAATAAATACGCCGGCTAGAGCCTTAAAACACTTCTAAAAATGCCTTTTAAACCGTAGTTTTGCCGGTAATTCGCTTTTTGACCTTAAATGCGACCTTGGGGGCGTTGTTTTTAGTCACGTATTCATTCAAGGTGCGAACCAACTCTGTACCAACTGCAAAAGCCAGATTCACAGGAACGGCGTTGCCAATTTGAGCGTATTGCGCCGTCATAGAGCCAGTGAACTGCCATGCGTCTGGGAAAGTCTGAATTCGGGCATATTCGCGCACGGTGAAAGGTCGCGTTTCCTCGGGGTGGCAGCGTTCAGTTTGTTTCTGTGCAGGGGCGCAGGTCAAAGTAAGCGATGGTTCATCCCAGGAGATTCTTCTAGCCATGCCCGTTTTGCCACCGCCTAAGTGAAACGAGCCTTTCATGTACGATTTTTGCAAATCCACAGGCAAATCACGCCAGTAACCGCCTGGCGGAATCAAGTTCATGATGGCTTTTTTGCTGGCTGGGTAGCCTTGACCATGCGAAAACGGCACGTCGCAATCAAACAAATCGCCGGCTTTCAGCGCGTCTTTTAAGTTGTAGATTTTGTCTTCGATTTCTGGCCAATGAAATTTCAAGCCTTCACCGCGTCGTAAACCCACAATCAGCAATCGTTCACGTTTTTGCGGCACGCCGTGATAGATCGCTTTCAGTACTTTGGGTGGCACAACGTCATAGCCAAGTTCATCGAGAACATCAACCATGCCTTGTAGCGTTTTGCCGTCTTCGTGGGCAAGCAAACCACGAACATTCTCACCAACGCAGATGAGCGGTTTGACGATTTTTACAGCTCGTGCGAATTCATAAAAAAGCGTGCCGCGTGCATCTTCAAACCCCAGTCGTTTACCTGCAAAACTAAAGGCTTGGCAGGGAAAACCACCCGTGAGAACATCAATTTCACCTTCAAAAGGCGTGAAATCTACTTCCCGAACGTCGCCCTCAATCACTTTCCATTGCGGTCTGTTGAGTCGTAATGTGTTGCAAGCGTCTTTGTTGAGTTCATTGAGAACCGTACAGCGCAAACCTGCCTTCTCCAAGCCCAGTGCCAAACCACCCGCGCCGGCAAACAGCTCCATGACGGTATAGCGTTGCTTGGGGACGACTTCTTTGTGTGCTTCGAACCGCACTTCTTGGGTAAACCCAATCAGCTCGAACTGTTTGAGGTCTTCGGCTTTGTAAACGCGATAATTGTTCATCGGGTGCCGAACTGAATGCAACTTGCCTGAATCTTCCCAGCGCCTAAGCGTGGCGGTCGACACATTCAACATGTCTGCAACTTCAGCGATTTGGTAGAAATTTTTCATAATAACCATGTATAAGGTTTAAGAGTGGTTATTATACTGTGTTTTTGTACATTTAAATATTATCTTTCGCAAATTACAATTCCATAACTTAAGAAAGACAAATATGGATAAAAAACAACAAGAGGCGCTTCTGCTTAAAGCCCAGACATGGTTCAGAGAAACCATTTTGCCGAAACACTTAGCTAACACTGCAAAGCTGACAAAAACTAAGAATTTAGATATCAATCCCTTTTTGGTGCCCTATCTCGCTGTCTTTATGACGGGTGAGTTAACCCCGGAGTCAATTGCCAAAGCCATCGCTTATCCCAGAGTGATGGGTAGCTCAATAACGACTTCTTTTGGTCAAAATATGCAGAAATTCATTTCTGACGTTTTGGGAAATGCGTTTGGCTCTACGACGCAGGGCATTGACATTGAATTCACCGATTGCATTGATGGACGCAAAAAATATTGCCAAGCGAAACTGGGGCCAAACACGATCAATAAAGACGATGTCACCACAATCCATAATCACTTCAAAGCGGTGCGCAACCTAGGGCGCACTAACAATATCGCGGTACGCCAAGATGATATGGTTATTGGCATTCTTTACGGTATTCCAAACCAAGAGAGCAACCATTACAAAAAGTTAAGTGTTGAGCATTCGTACCCACTGTTTATCGGACAAAATTTTTGGCATAGATTGACTGGTGCTGAGGATTTTTATCAACGATTGATCGATGCTATTTCCAAGGTCGCGGTAGAAGCTAACGGGACGCAAACTTTAGATCAAGTTGTCGCTACGCTTTCAAAAGATGAAAAGATCATCAAATTGGCAAAGCTAGCAAATAATTAATCGATTGCACAGCGTACTTTTAGCTATATTTTTTATAGCACTTTAGGCTATAAATACGCCGGCTAGAGTCATATTTAAAGCGTATTTTTGAACGTTTTATGTGACTTAAGGCCGTAACAGCGCCACTGCCCCTGAAAACGTCAAAAATGCCAGCGCGGTTGATACCAAAATGATGCGGGCGATGCGGCCGTTGTTGGCACCGAAGCGTTCGGCTAGGAGTGATACGTTGCTGGCGCTGGGCAAGGTGGCTATCAGGACCATGACGGTCAAGGTGAATGTGTCCAAGGGGGCGCCTAGTTGTTTGGCAGACAGCCCAACCAGCAGCACCAAGACGGGGTGAATGAACAGCTTGATCGCTGCGACCGGCACGTATTCAGTCCAAGCGATCTGCTCATGTGAGTTCATTTGTGAGCGCGCCAGGACGGCGCCAATGGTGAAAAGCGCGACCGGGGAAGCGGCATCGGCCAATAGACCTAGGGTGACGGCGAGGGGTTTGGGCAGGGTCAAACTGACGGCGGAGGCGAGAGCACCCAGCAAAATCGACCACGGCATGGGGTTGGTGAGCATGCCTTTGAGCGCATTTTTGGCGGCTTTGCTGAAGCCGTGCTCGTCCGCACCGTCCAAGCGCGACAGGGCGATGCACAGCGAACTGGTGATGACCATGTCGATCACGATGGTGATGATCGCCGGCCCTGCCGCTTGCTGCCCTAGCAAAGCTACCAGCAAGGGGACACCCATGAAGCCGGTATTTGGAAAAGCGGCGACCAGCGCGCCCAGCGAAGCGTCGTTCCAGCCGATGCGTTTGTTTTTAGTCACCGCAATCGTGAAAGCCACCATCACCAAAGCGCAAAACAGGTAAATGCCAAACACGCTGGCGTCCAGCAATTGCGCGATGGGTGTGGAGGCGCCAAAGCGAAACAGCATGCAGGGTAAGGCGAAAAACAGCACAAAACTGTTCAGCCCGGGTATGGCTGCCAGCGGCAAAATGCCCCGGCGGGCGGCGATGTAGCCACACAGCACCAGGGCGAAGAAGGGGAAGGTGATTTGCAGGACGTTTAACACCGGCCTATTGTGCAATATCTTTGAATGGTATTTAGAAGCTGGAAAAGTCTAAAATCAAGCAAAACCATGCAGGAGACAACAATGCGAATTCTGATTGCCGAGGATGACCAAGTATTAGCTGACGGACTTTTACGCACTTTGCGCAGCTCTGGCGCAGCCGTAGACCATGTGCCCGATGGCTCGCAAGCCGATGCCGCGCTGATGACGAATACCGAGTTTGACTTGCTGATTCTTGATTTGGGTTTACCCAAAATGCATGGCTTAGAAGTGCTGAAGCGCCTGCGCGCCCGGGGTTCCAAGCTGGCGGTGCTGATTTTGACGGCGGCAGACAGCGTGGAAGAGCGTGTCAAAGGGTTGGATTTGGGGGCTGACGACTACATGGCCAAACCGTTCAGTTTGCAAGAGCTGGAGGCCCGTGTGCGGGCTTTGACGCGGCGCGGTATGGGTGGCGCGGTCAGCACCATCAAGCATGGACCCCTCGAATATGACCAAGCGGGGCGTGTGGCCACCATAGACGGAAAAATGGTGGAACTGTCAGCCCGTGAGCTGGGTTTGCTGGAGGTGTTGCTGCAACGCAGCGGCCGTTTGGTCAGCAAAGACCAGTTGGTTGAACGCCTGTGTGAATGGGGTGAAGAGGTGAGCAACAATGCCATTGAAGTGTATATCCACCGCTTGCGCAAAAAAATCGAAAAAGGCCCCATTCGCATCGCCACTGTGCGCGGTTTGGGTTACTGTCTGGAAAAAATAGCGCCTTGAATGATGTCGTCAAAAAAACTGGCGTAGGCGGTATTTTTAAACGCGAGCAGCGCTCGCTGTTTGGCGAAATCTTAGATTGGATGTTGACGCCCTTGCTCTTGCTGTGGCCGGCAAGCTTGGCGTTGACCTGGTTGGTGGCGCAAAATATCGCGGATAAACCGTTTGACCGCGCTTTGGAGTACAACGTGCGGGCCTTGGCTCAGTTGGTGATTGTTAAAAATGGGCAGTCGCAATTTAACTTGCCGCAACCCGCCAGAGAGTTGCTGCGGGCAGACGATGCCGACCAAATTTATTACCAAGTCATAGGCTTGCAGGGTGAGCTGGTGAGTGGTGAAAAAGATGTTCCGGCACCGCCAGAAACCATCAAAACGTCGGTCTGGGAAGTGAAGCTGCGGGATGAAGAAATTCGTGGCTTACCGGTACGTGTTGCGGCGATTTGGATTCAATCTGACCTGCCGGGCGCGCGTGATGTCTTGGTGCAAGTGGCGGAAACCCGTGAAAAACGGTCGGTGCTGGCGACTGAAATTATCAAAGGCGTGATGTTGCCGCAATTTGTTATTTTGCCGCTGGCCGTGCTGTTGGTGTGGCTGGCGCTGGTACGCGGCACGCGGCCCCTCAATCAACTGGAAGCACGGATTCGGGCGCGTAAATCGGACGATTTGAGCCCGTTGGATGAGACGTCAGTGCCGCAAGAGGTCGTCCCCCTTGTTTCTTCGGTGAATGGGTTGTTGACGCGCTTGAAAGACTCCATGGCGACGCAAAAGCGCTTCCTGGCAGATGCGGCGCACCAATTGAAAACGCCGTTGGCGGGTTTGCGCATGCAGGCAGATTTGGCACTGCGGCAAAGCGCCAGCGCGGAAGATTTGAAACTGTCGCTCCAACAAATTGGCCGTTCCAGCATTCGCGCCACACATACGGTGAATCAACTGTTGGCTTTGGCACGGGCGGAAGGTGGCGGCAATGTGATGACCTTGCAAGCCTGCGATTTGGTGGTGCTCACGCGCGATGTGGTGCAAGACGCCATTCCTCGCGCGATGGAAAAACGCATAGATCTAGGCTACGAGGGCTTATCCGTCAACGACGCCAGTGCCGTGGTGCAGGCCAACCCTACCTTGATGAAAGAGATGATCCGCAACTTGGTGGACAACGCGCTGAACTACACCCCCTCAAGCGCGGAACACCCAGGCATCGTCACCGTTAGGGTCACGTCTGATGGCATCGCAAAAGCCGTGTTTTTGCAAGTGGAAGACACCGGCCCTGGTATTCCCGAAGCGGAGCGCGAGCTGGTGATGCAGCCTTTTTACCGCGTGTTGGGTACCAATACCGATGGTTCAGGCTTGGGCTTGGCCATTGTGCAGGAAATTGCCCAAAAGCACCAAGCCGTCTTGACGGTTGAAGATGCGCACCCAGGAAAAATATCTGTTGGGGCTTTGTTTACATTGCGCTTTAAGTTGGCAACGAAAATTTGAACGAATCGCTTGGTTTGACTTAGTTTTTACACGCGGAAAGCGGTTTGTTTGCCAGCTGCGTCGCCAACGATGCATACACCGTATTCAGTTTGGCACGGTTGAGGTCAGTAATGGCTGGAATGATCAAGGATTGGCCTCTTTGCTCTGGCGTTTCTTGCAATACCCGGGCGGTGCGCACCCCTTGTTTGATCAACTTCTGCAAGGCTTGGTTGGCTGCCGCTTGCGACGTGTGGCTGCCCAGCGACAAGCCGGGTTCTAAATTCGCTTCCGCCAACACCTCGTAGTGGACTTTGATTTGATCGAGTTGTTTCTTTTTCAAATCACGTTGGTCATTGTTGGCATACTTGCCCATGTAAACAATCCAGCGCGCTGGAAGGGAAAGAGTGTCGAAACGCCAGCGCAAGTCCGGCAGTTTGGCGTCCAGCGCTTGTTTCAATGCGGTGCTTTGCTGGTCGTTAAAAACGCCAGCCATCACGCAGCTTGTCGGTGCGGGTGCAGGTGTAGAAGTAGGTGTAGAAGTAGGTGTAGTCGGACTAGGACTAGCCAAAAGTGCTGCTGTCACAGTGGGTGCTGAAGGTGCTGGTGCTGGTGCCGTCGCAGTGTTGCTGACTGGCCGAATGACGATGCGCTCAGGCTCGATTTGTTCGGTTATTCGATACGGCTCGCTTTGAGTCGGTTTCGCCAAACCCCATGCGCTGAGGTGGCCGTGCGACCACGCGTAAAACAGGCCATTCGCGGCAAGCAAGGCAAAAACAAAGAGTCGAAGCAACATGTGATTTAAAAGCGAGTAACTTAAAACGGATAACTTAAAGCGGTTTAACGCTGACTTCTGAACTATTGACAGTGGTTTGCCCCTGCGTGGTTTGCACCATCAATTCACCCTTGTGGTTCACGCCCAGTCCCAGTCCTTCGATGTGGCCCTTGCCGTCTACCGATAGCTTGCGCGTTTTCAGCACATCCAAGGCATTGAAACGCGTTTGATAGGGGGCAAAACCACGTTCTGCAAACAGCACTATCGCTTGCACCAGCGGCAGCATGAGCTGCTGCAAGGCCGCTGGTGCCGTGATGTTAGGCAAAAGCTCTTGCAAGCATGCTGCTGGTGTGCGCAATGTTGGCTGCTGTGCCATGGTCTGTTGCGCGGGTTGGGTGATGTTGATGCCCACGCCAATCACCACATAACGCTGGTCACCCACTGTGCAGGTTTCGATCAAAATGCCAGCCAATTTTCGGTCGCCTTTTGCGTCACTGAGCCACAAATCATTGGGCCATTTGAGCCCAATGCTGGGGTGCAGGCTTTGCGCGATGCTCACACCGACCGCTAACGACAAGCCTGACCAGGCTACGGGCGATAGCGACATTCCTAGTGAAAAAGTCAGTGCTGGCAGGCTGTCTGAGGCTCTATCGCCCAGATCGTGCCATTCGCGTCCTAGCCGGCCACGTCCAGCGGTTTGCTTCTCTGCGATGAGCAAAATAGGCTCCGACTGCCCTGCTTTGGCACGGCGCATGAGCTCGGTGTTGGTTGAATCAATTTCAGGCAGTACTTCTACCGTGAAATTCGGCAAAAGCGGCACAATTTGTTCCCAAATCGCCTCGGCAGGCCATTTGATAGTCGGAAATGCGGTTTTTTTTACGACGTTCATTCCACGAAATCAAAAAAATCAAGCAACTTGTGGGTTGTTTTTTGGTGTTTTTCTAGGCGCTCTTTTGGGCGCCAACAAGGTGCCACGGCAAGTTTTAGCGCCACACCAGCACGGATATTCAGCTTTGAGCTTGGGGGTGTAGCGCTCGTCAATCACCAAGCCGTAGTCGTAATTCAGCTCTTCACCCGCCTTGATATTGCGCAGCGCTTTGATGAAAACGCGGCCATTTTGCTCATCCGCCTCGCAGCTGGGGTCGCACGAATGGTTGATCCAGCGGGCGGAATTGCCATTCACTTTGCCATCAATCACGTGCTTTTCGTCAATAGAAAAGTAGAAAGTGTGGTTCGGGTCAGTTGGGTCATGCGGGTGGCGGCGCAAGGCCTCAGGCCAGGTGATGATTTCACCTTTGTACTCAATCAAAGTCTCACCCTCGGCAATAGCCACCTCGGCAAACACCCCTTTGCCATGCACGCCAGAGTCCCGAACGGCGATGCGTTTTGTAGAGGCTTTTGCCGCTGGTTTCAGAGGCGAAGTGGCTGTTTTTACCGCTCTACCTGCAGATTTGTTGGTTGGTGTTTTTGTTGCCACGATGGATATTTTTTTGGGGTCGATAAAAGATTTTTTCAACACAGCCAAAAAATTTGGTATGTTTAATACGTACGGGTGCGCGCATGTGCGCGTGCGCACGCGAGATGCTGAATTGTAGCCAGATTAAATATTGAGATTAAATGTTGTGATTAAAGCGAGATTAAAAAAATGAAAACACTGGTTATTGCCGAGAAGCCTTCCGTGGCAAACGACATCGTCAAAGCGCTCACACCGGTCGCCGGGAAGTTTGAGAAGCTGGACGAGCATTTTGAGAACGAGAAATACGTCGTCACCAGCGCCGTGGGTCATTTGCTGGAAATCCAAGCGCCGGAGGAGTTTGACGTCAAACGCGGCAAATGGAGCTTTGCCAACCTGCCGGTCATTCCGCCGCACTTTGACCTCAAGCCCATGGACAAGACCAAGACGCGGCTCAACGCCATCGTCAGGCTGACCAAGCGCAAGGACGTGGGCACCATCGTCAACGCCTGCGACGCGGGGCGCGAGGGCGAGTTGATCTTCCGCCTGATCCAGCAGTACGCAAAAAGCAAACACCCGGTCAAGCGGCTGTGGCTGCAGTCCATGACGCCGGCTGCGATTCGCGATGGCTTTGACTCCTTACGCACCGAAAAGCAGATGCAGGGCCTGGCCGATGCGGCGCGTTCGCGCTCCGAGGCTGACTGGATGGTTGGCATCAACGGCACGCGCGCGATGACGGCCTTCAACTCGCGCGATGGCGGTTTCTTTTTAACCACGGTGGGACGCGTGCAGACGCCGACACTGAGCGTGGTCGTGGAGCGCGAAGAGAAAATCCGCAAGTTTGTCAGCCGGGACTACTGGGAAATCCACGCCAGCTTTGTGGCCGAAGCGGGCGAATACCCCGGCAAATGGTTTGACCCGAAATGGAAAAAATCGGCAGCCAATGCCGACAACGCCGAACCCGATGCCGAGCTGAAAGCCGACCGCGTCTGGTCGGAGCCCGAAGCCATCGCAATTGCCGAAGCCGTGCGCGGCAAGCCGGCTACGGTCACCGAAGAAAGCAAACCCACCACGCAGGCGGCGGGCCAACTCTTCGATTTGACATCGTTGCAGCGCGAAGCCAACGGCAAGTTCGGTTTTTCGGCCAAGACCACGCTGTCCATCGCGCAAAGCCTGTACGAGCGCCACAAGGCGCTGACCTATCCGCGAACCGATTCGCGCGCGCTGCCCGAAGACTACCTGCCGGTGGTCAAAAAGACGTTTGAAATGCTGGCTGACAGCGGCATGCGCCACCTGGCGCCGCACGCGCTGACGGCACTCAACGGCAACTACATCAAGCCCAATAAGCGCATCTTCGACAATGCCAAGGTAAGTGATCACTTCGCTATTATCCCAACGCTACAGGCGCCGAGTAGTTTGAGTGAAGCCGAGCAAAAGCTGTATGACCTGGTGGTGCGCCGCTTCATGGCGGTGTTTTTTCCCAGCGCCGAATACCTCGTCACGACGAGGATTTCGACAGTGGCCGCAGCGCCGGGCCGCCCCAAGCAAGGCACGGCCTTGTCGGGGGGCAGCGATGCACACGAAGTGGCGAGCGTGGGGGCTGTTGCCAACCATAACTTCAAAACCGAAGGCAAGGTGCTCGTCAAACCGGGCTGGCTGGCGATTTACGGCAAGGAAGCCGAGGACGAGAACACCGACGAGAAGGACAGCAAGACCCTGGTGCCGGTCCAACCCGGCGAAATGGTCCGCGTCGAAGTGGTCGATGCCCGGGGCCTGAAAACCCGGCCACCGGCACGCTACTCCGAAGCGACTCTGCTGGGCGCGATGGAGGGCGCTGGCAAGACCATCGACGACGACGAACTGCGCGAAGCCATGCAGGAAAAGGGTTTGGGCACGCCGGCCACGCGCGCGGCGACGATTGAGGGGCTGATTGCCGAAAAATACATGCTGCGCGAAGGCCGCGAGTTGATCCCGACGGCCAAGGCGTTTCAGCTCATGACGCTGCTGCGCGGGCTGGACGTGCAGGAACTCTCCAGGGCCGAACTCACCGGCGAGTGGGAGTTCAAGCTGGCGCAAATGGAGCACGGCAAGCTCAGCCGCGAGACCTTCATGGCCGAGATCGCCGCCATGACGGAGCGCCTCGTCAACAAAGCCAAGGGCTACGATAAAGACAGCATTCCCGGCGACTACGCCACGCTGCAAACGCCTTGCCCCAACTGCGGCGGCGTGGTGAAGGAAAACTACCGGCGCTACACCTGCACCGGAAAAACGGGTGACGATGGCTGCGGCTTCTCGTTCGGTAAAACGCCGGCAGGCCGTACTTTTGAAACCGCCGAGGTGGAGCAGTTTTTGCGCGACAGGAAAATCGGGCCACTGGAAGGCTTTCGCTCCAAAGCCGGCTGGCCATTCACGGCTGAGATGGTGATCAAGTTCGACGAAG
>JAYUCJ010000269.1:0-1012 GCA_043740415.1 Polaromonas sp.
AACACTGCCAGCCAGTGTTATTGAGCGTATTTATCATGCACATGCCTAACCCATCAATCCAGCCGACCGCCTACGGCGTCGGCTGATTTCAAACGTTAGGCGTCACATGAGCAGCTCCATTTCAACGGTCACCAAAGAGTTCTTCGTATGGGCTGATCGATCTCTATCGGAACCGATACCTCAAGCGACCGTGGCGTTTCACTTCAATCTCTACGAAGGGGAAACCTCAGTCCACGTACAAATCATCGGCACAGAGTCGTTCATCCCCGGCGAAGATCCTGAAAGAGACTATTGGCCAAGCGCCGAGACCTTCACTACAGGAGAGGAAGTTTTCGAGATTCCCTTCTCGGTGGCAGGCTCCAATTGGCAGGAGTGGCTCAAAACAAGCAAGGAGATGGTCACTCAATACATTGCAAAGGGCGCCAAATCAAACGTGCTCCGCAACTCCCAGGGAGTCGGCATTGGTTTTGTCGATGGTGATATGTATGTCCTCTGGCAAACAGGCGACGCCTAACCCTTCCATCGAGGGGATGCCCAAAAGGCTGCGCCTTTCGGTCACCCCTCATGTCAAACGTTAGAGAATATGAACATCACAACTCTCCGAAAGAAAGCGCGCAACGGCTCCCTTGAGGTTGAGCATATATTGCAGGCTGCTGTCAAGAAGCAGCCAGGCCTGGCTGAAGAACTTGCACGATTAGCTGCTGCCCATAATTGGGTTACGCAAGGATTACAACCAAACGGAACAAGAGCTCCCTACTTTGCAAAATGGGCTGCTGTGGCTAGTGCATACGCCACGGAGCAATTTTCAGGTCTTCGCGTGCTAGCGCAAGAAAAAGAGAATATATCGTTCATTATTGGACTTATCGAAGAAATTCACACCAATGAGTCAATTTCATTTCTACTTGAGCTTTCCAAAAAGTGCCTATCAGATTTAGCTCAGCTTGGAGAGGAAGCATTACGTGTTGCAGAAGCATTTAATGTTCTTCTATCTTTTAAGCAACCTGTACCAGTT
>JAYUCJ010000270.1:0-2679 GCA_043740415.1 Polaromonas sp.
GTTTTGATTGATGGCGGTGCTTATGGTGCAGATGCGCTGGCCAGTGCTACAGGTCGTGGTTGGTGGGTGGGGCGACCGGTAGAGCTGCCAGGCTCGCGCCCTTTGCGGTTTGACGGCACGCGCTCTATCGGCAGTGCTTTGATCCATTGGCCAACGGAGCAAGTGGTGAAATGCCTGGTTCATTACCATCCGGACGATGCGTTTGAGCTGCGCTTGGAGCAAGAGCAAAAAGTGCTGGAGCTGTGGGAGGCTACGCGAGAAAGTGGCAACGAATTGCTGTTGGAAATCATCTGCCCCACAGCGATGACGCCTGCTGGAACGCAAGATGCAGCGGTGTTGCGATCTATCAAGCGTTTCTACAACATGGGTGTCAAACCAGAGTGGTGGAAGATTGCACCCATGCAGGCGCAAGGGTGGGCGGATTTGGCGGCTTTAGTCGAAGAGCGTGACCCACATTGCCGGGGTGCCGTTATCTTAGGTTTGAACCAGCCATTGCAGGTTTTGGCCGATAGTTTTGCATCAGCAACCAATCCCATTGTGAAGGGCTTCATGGTAGGGCGTACCCTGTGGGCAGCAGCATCATTAAGGTGGTTGAAAAACGAGATCGATGATGATGCGTTTGTGAAGCAAGTTGCCCACAATTTCGCAATGTTGGTTGACGCTTGGCGATCACGGAAGAAATAGAAAGCAATAGGAAGTAATTGGAAGTAATTGGAAATAATAGGAAACAATAAAAATTAAGCTATGAAAACTGTACGACTCACCATGACCCAGGCGCTGGTGCGCCATCTTGCAGCACTGCGTGTTGAATTGAATAATGGCGCCATAGAGCCTTATTGCGGTGGTGTATTCGCCATCTTTGGGCACGGCAATGTGGCGGGTTTGGGCGAAGCACTTTGGCAAAATCGTGCGGAGTTGCCCACTTATCGTGCACATAACGAGCAAGGCATGGCTTTGGCAGCAATTGCATACAGCAAGGCGCAGTTTCGCCAACGCATCATGGCTGTCAGCACCAGCATCGGTCCTGGTGCGACTAATTTAGTGACAGCTGCTGCAGTGGCGCATGTGAACCGTTTGCCTGTGTTGCTGTTGCCGGGAGATACGTTTGCCTCACGCGCGCCTGACCCGGTGTTGCAGCAGATTGAGAGTTTTCAAAATGGTGATTGGAGTGCGAACGACACGTTCCGACCCGTCACCCGCTATTTTGACCGCATCACGCGTGCGGAACAAATTCTCACCGCCTTGCCCAGAGCCATTTCCGTCATGACTGACCCCGCTAATTGCGGCCCTGTGTGTTTAGCTTTACCACAAGATGTGCAAACGCATGCGTTTGATTGCCCGGTTGACTTTTTGCAGCCAGAATTAATTCGTTTTCGCCGGCCACCTGCAGATGAGAGAGAGTTGGAACGCGCAGCCCATCTGCTTAAATCCGCAAAAAAACCGCTCATTATCGCAGGTGGTGGCGTCCTTTACAGCCAAGCTTGGGAAGCCTTGCGAGCTTTTGCTGAAGCTCACGGCATACCTGTGGCGGAAACGCATGGCGGCAAGAGTAGCTTGCCGTGGGAGCATCCTTTGAATGCCGGTGGTATTGGCGTCGATGGCAGCCCAGCCGCCAATGCATTGGCTGCAGAGGCTGATGTTGTGTTTGCGATTGGCACGCGCTTGCAAGACTTCACGACGGGCTCGCATGCTTTGTTTGGTACAGCCAAATTATTATGTCTGAATGTGCAGGGCTTCGATGCTGCTAAGTGGCACGGCACGCCGCTAGTCGCAGATGCTCGCGTTGGCTTAGAGCAATTGCAGGTGGTTCTTAACGATTGGAAAGCTGACGCAGCGTGGACGCAGCGTGCTAAATCACTAGCTTTAGCGTGGGTAAATCGCGTGACCGAACTCACCACAACCGTGCCTAAGGATGTGCTTCCTTACGATGCTGAAGTGATTGGTGCCGTGCGCGATTCGCTGAATGACAATCATGGCGACAGCGGTAAAAAAGATGTTGTCGTCTGTGCTGCCGGCACCTTGCCCGCTGAGCTACACAAGCTGTGGCGTGCCAGTTCACCCGGAAATTACCATGTGGAGTATGGTTTTTCATGCATGGGTTATGAAATAGCCGGTGCACTGGGTGTCAAGATGGCGAGACCGGATCAAGAGGTCATCGTCATGGTGGGCGATGGCTCTTACATGATGATGAATTCTGAAATTGCGACCTCGGTGTTGCTGGGTAAAAAAATCATCATTGTGGTGTTGGATAACCGGGGCTATGGCTGCATCAACCGGCTGCAAAACGCATCAGGCACGCCGAGCTTTAACAACATGCTGGACGATTGCGTGCCAGAAGGCGGTAGTCTCAGTCAAATCGACTTTGCCATGCATGCCAGAAGCTTGGGGGCGCACGCTGTTCACGTCAAAGACATCGCAGAACTAAAAGCAGCCATGGTCAAAGCACGCAAAGCGACAACCACACAGGCGATTGTGATTGACACCACGCACACGCGTGTCACCGCTGACGGTGGTTGCTGGTGGGAGGTGGCTATTCCTGAAGTATCTGAACGTGCCGAGGTGTGTGAAGCACATCAACGCTACGTGAGCGCAAAAACGACACAACGACCATAACAACCTTATCTTTAAACTTAATACCGAAAGAAATTTAAACCATGACTTGGAACGTACGCATCGGCA
>JAYUCJ010000271.1:0-1011 GCA_043740415.1 Polaromonas sp.
GAGTGGTAGTTATTTATCGTTTAACCAGACTTAAGTTGAGTGTCTAATTTTTTACTAGGAGTGTTTTATGGAACGTCGTAAATTTGTACAAAAAAGCTCGGGTGCCGTGGTGCTCGGTTTAGTTGCATCTGCAGGCCTGATGCCTGCCGTGGCTTCGGCGCAGACCGCGTGGAACAAGGCTGCTTTTGAAAGCAAGAACTTGGCAGATGCCATCAAGGCCATGGGTGGCACCACCGCTACTGAGAGCAAAGAAATCACCTTGAGCGCCCCCGAAATTGCTGAAAATGGCAACGTCGTACGCCTAGGTGCGCAAAGCGCCCTGGCCGGTACCACCTGGCTGGGCCTGATGGTAGAAAAAAATCCTGCGGCGCTGACTGCCGGCTTTGACATCTACCCAGGCACCGATGCCAACATGTCCACCAACGTCAAGATGGGCCAAACGTCCAACGTGTATGCACTGGCTAAAGTGGGCGACAAGTTTTTTTACGCAGTAAAAGAAGTCAAAGTCACCCTCGGTGGCTGCGGCGGGTAATTAATTTTTACAGATACAGGAGTTCAAAATGAGCGATCCGATGCGAATTCGCGCCCAAGCAGCGGCGAACAAAGTAACCGTGCGTGTGCTAATCAGCCACGAGATGGAGTCTGGCATGCGCAAGGCTGCCGACGGCAACTTAGTACCTGCACACTACATTCAAACCGTGAGCGCCACCCACAACGGTAAAACCGTGATGAGTGCCCAGTGGGGTCCCGCAGTGTCTAAAAACCCGTTCATCCAGTTTGTGTTCAATGGCGGCAAAGCTGGAGACAAAATTGCAGTGACTTGGGTGGACAACAAAGGTGACAAGCGCACCGACGAAGCCACCATTTCCTGAATTGTCGATGCGTTCTTAGGCCAGAACCAGTGAGTTACCAACTCTGCGGTCTGGCTTTGTCGTTTTTCGCGCTAAGGCCTTGAAGTTTACTCGGATCATTGTTTTTTGGAGACATTTTTAATGTTTAAACCGATGAAAG
>JAYUCJ010000272.1:0-19203 GCA_043740415.1 Polaromonas sp.
CCGGGGCTGCCGGGCGGGCCGCCGGGGATGTGGTCGCCGTGGTCGTAAAAGATCTCGCTGCAGGGGCCGCACGGCCCCGTGTCGGCCATCATCCAGAAGTTGTCGGACGCGTATTTTTTGCCCTTGTTGTCGCCAATGCGGATCACTCGCTCTGGCGGCAGGCCGATTTCTTTGGTCCAGATGTCATAGGCCTCCTGGTCGTCGATGTAGACGGTGGCGGTGAGCTTGTCAGGCGGCAGCTTGTAGACCTGCGTGAGCAGCTCCCAGCCCCACTTCAACGAATCGCGCTTGAAGTAATCGCCAAAGCTCCAGTTGCCCAGCATCTCGAAAAACGTGTGGTGGCGCGCGGTGTAGCCCACGTTTTCAAGGTCGTTGTGCTTGCCACCTGCACGCAGGCAGGCCTGCACGGATGCGGCCCGCACATAACTGCGTTTGTCGGTGCCCAGGAACACGTCCTTGAACTGCACCATGCCCGAGTTGACAAACATCAGCGTGGGGTCATTGCCGGGGACCAGCGAGCTGGAGGGCACCACGGTGTGGCCCTTGCTGGCGAAGAAGTCGAGGAACGACTTGCGAATGTCGGCGACTGTGAAGGAAGGGGGAAATTGGGGAGTGGACATGGTTTAAAAGAATCAGAAACAGAGAAAAACGCAGCTGCCAAGTTTCATTTCAAGAGGTCAAGCTTGACGCCAGAAAATAATTTGAAGTCGTTGTCAAAACTGCCGACGGTGCAGTTGTGTTCAATGGCCAGCGCAGCAATATGCGCGTCGTTGGTGAGGTTGCCTGCAGTGCCTGCAACCAGAAGCAGCCTGGCCAGTATGTCGGCGTGCCGTTCGGTTGGATGGACGATGCGGGCACGCGGATGCGACAGCCATTCCTCCACCATCCCAACTGCGTCGGCTACGGCAAGCGGCTTCGGCAAAATCGCCTGGTGAGTTGATAGCCGAATAAAACCAACCAGAGCATTCCAGGCAAAGGCAACACCTGTCGCGCCGTCGAACGAAGTCTCCAGCCAACGCGCCGCGCGGTCACGATGCGGGCTTAGTGGATTGACCGAGTAGAGCAGGACGTTGGTGTCAGGCAGATGCATGGCGACGTTTGGCTATGGCAGGTTTGCTGACTGCAGGCTTGGTTCTTTCGGCTTTATCCAGCTTGGCGTTACGTTTGTGCTCACGCTCCAAACGAGCCGTCAACTTCAGGAATTCGATGTTGTCCAGCTCTCCCACCAATTGGTTGGCCTTCGTCAAATCAACCAGCGGCACGCCCATGTCAAAGGTGCGCTGCACAAATTTGGGAATCTTCAATGGCACCGCTTTGGCGTGAAGTGGCACAATCTTGGCCACGGGCTTGTTGTGCCGCATGATGATGACTTCTTCGCCCGCCTCGGCGCGCATGACGTACTCGCTGAAATGGGTTTTTGCATCAAACAATCCGACAGCATGCATAGATATGCTCCTTTCAACCAGAATTAGTTGATTCAACCAGATTTTACCATATCAAAGGATTTCCCATGGACATGAAGACATCCCCCCTCTCGCTTCTGAACGACCCCAGCCTGCTCAAAACCGATGCACTGGTCAACGGCCTGTGGGTCAAGGGCGCTGCGGGCACGCGGTTCGACATCCTCGACCCCTCCAATGGCCTCAAACTGGCCGACGTGGCCAATCTGGGCGCAGCCGATGCGACCGCGGCCATCGCCGCTGCCAACGCCGCCTGGCCTGCCTGGCGCAGCAAAACCGGCAAGGAGCGCCATGCCATTTTGATGAAGTGGTTCCAGTTGCTGATGGCCAACCAGGAAGACCTGGCGCGCATCATGACAGCGGAGCAAGGCAAGCCGTTTGCTGAAGCCAAGGGTGAAATTGCCTACGGCGCGAGTTTTGTGGAATGGTTTGCCGAAGAGGCCAAACGCGTCAACGGCGAGGTGCTACCGCAGTTTGACAACAACCGCCGCCTGCTGGTGCTGAAGCAGCCCATCGGCGTGTGTGCCGCCATCACACCGTGGAACTTCCCTATCGCCATGATCACCCGCAAAGTCGCGCCAGCACTGGCAGCAGGCTGCACCGTCGTCATCAAACCGGCGGAATTGACCCCGCTGACGGCATTGGCCGTGGCCGAACTGGCCATGCGAGCTGGTATTCCGGCGGGTGTGCTGAATGTGCTGACGGCGGATGAGAAAAATTCCATCGCCATTGGCAAAGTGTTTTGCGACAGCCCCATCGTCAGCCACATTAGCTTTACCGGCTCAACCGAAGTGGGCCGTATTTTGATGGCGCAAAGTGCGCCTACGGTTAAAAAGCTGTCTTTAGAACTGGGTGGCAACGCGCCTTTCATTGTGTTTGACGATGCAGATATCGACTCTGCCGTCGAAGGCGCGATGGCCAGCAAGTACCGAAATGCAGGGCAAACCTGCGTGTGTGCGAACCGCATCTATGTGCAAGAGGGTGTGTATGACGCGTTTGTCAGCAAATTTGCCGCCAAAGTCAAAGCCCTGAAAGTCGGCAACGGCTTTGAAGAAGGTGTGGTGCAAGGCCCGTTGATTGAGCCAGCTGCACTAGACAAAGTGCAGCGCCACATTGACGACGCGCTTGCCAAAGGCGGCAAACTCATCACCGGTGGCAAAAAGCTGCAAGGACAGTTTTTTGAACCCACGGTGATTGGTGATGCGACGGCGAACATGCTATGTTCGACCGAAGAAACCTTTGGCCCCTTAGCGCCGATTTACCGTTTTAAAACCGACCAGGAAGCCATCGACGCCGCCAACAATACCGAATTTGGCCTAGCCAGCTATTTCTACAGCCGCGATATTGGTCGCATCTTTCGCGTAGCCGAGGCGCTGGAATATGGCATGGTGGGCATCAACGCGGGCGTGATCGCTACAGAACATGTACCATTCGGCGGGGTCAAACAGTCTGGTCTGGGTCGCGAAGGCTCAAGGCACGGGATGGACGAGTACTTAGAAATGAAATATTTATGCATGGGAGATATACAAAAATGACAAAAATGAACCGCATGATCTTTATCAAAACCGCTTTTTTAGCCTTTTCAATAGCCATCGCAGGCTGCAGTTCTACGCCTCAAAAAACGGCAGAAACCAAACACAAAGTCGTCTTTCAAGTGAGCGACGGTGACGCTGGCAAGTGGAATTTGGCACTCAACAACGCTAAAAACGTACAGCAGGAATTGGGAGTCAATAAGGTTGATATCGAAATCGTGGCCTATGGTCCTGGGATTGGCATGCTCAAAGCCGACGCCGTGACCAACAGTCGCGTGATGGAAGCCACCAAATCTGGCATCAAAGTGGTGGCTTGTGAAAACACCATGACTGTTCAGAAACTCACCAAAGCCGACATGAACCCCGTCATCAGCTACGTGCCCGCCGGTGTGGTGGAATTGATGCGTTTGCACAGCGAAGGTTGGGCCTATATTCGTCCTTAAATGAGGCATCGCAGCACACTTGCCTACCTGTGGGTTGCGCCAGTGACGCTGTTAGGGCTGCTTTTGGCGCTCATCGCCTACTGGCTGGGTGCGTCTATCAAGCGGCGGTTTGGGGTGCTGGAAGTAGCTGGTAACACCCGCACACCCATCCTGGGCAGCATTTCAAGTCGTTTTGAAGCTATCACCCTAGGCCACGTTATTTTGGGACGCAACCACGGCACGCTCACCCGCTACCGCAGCCATGAGCATGTGCATGTGCGGCAATACGAGCGCTGGGGGCTGCTGTTTCCGGTGTTGTACGTACTGGCGAGTTTTAGAGCTTTGCTCACCGGGAAGCGGTTTTACTGGGACAATGTCTTTGAGGTTGAGGCACGGAACAAAGCATAGGGGATAGGGCTTAAAAGGAGCGTTTTATGGCTGATTTATTTGACAACCCGATGGGGCTGATGGGTTTTGAGTTTGTAGAATTTGCGTCGCCCACCGCTGGCTTGTTAGAGCCAATTTTTGAGCGCATGGGCTTCACCCTGGCTGCCAAGCACCGCTCCAAGGATGTGGTGTTGTACCGCCAGGGCGAGATCAATTTCATCATCAACCGCGAACCCAAAAGCGTGGCAGGCTACTTTGCAGCGGAGCACGGCCCCAGCGCCTGCGGCATGGCGTTTCGCGTCAAAGACTCACACCACGCCTACAAACGCGCTTTGGAGCTGGGCGCACAGCCGATTGAGCTGCACCCTGGGCCTATGGAGTTGAACTTGCCCGCCATCAAAGGCATCGGCGGTGCGCCGCTGTATTTGATTGATCGCTTCGATGACGGAATATCAGACGGCAAATCGATCTACGACATTGATTTTGATTTTGTGGACGGCGTGGACAAGCACCCAATTGGTCACGGCTTGAAACTGATCGACCATTTGACGCACAACGTCTACCGGGGTCGCATGGCGTTTTGGGCGGATTTTTATACCAAGCTGTTTAACTTTCGCGAGATACGCTTTTTCGACATCAAGGGCGAATACACCGGCCTGACCTCCAAAGCACTGACGGCACCCGATGGCAAAATTCGCATCCCGCTGAACGAAGAATCGCGCCAAGGTGGTGGGCAGATCGAAGAGTATTTGATGAAGTTCAACGGTGAAGGCATTCAGCACATCGCGATGATTTGTGATGACTTGCTCGCCACGGTGGACAGCTTGGCACTGGCCGGTGTGCCGCTGATGACTGCGCCCAGCGACAGCTATTACGACATGCTGGATGGCCGCTTGCCTGGCCATGGACAACCGGTTGCAGAGCTGCAAACACGCGGGATTTTGATGGATGGATCGACTGACGCTACCGAAGGGGCCTCCATTAAAGGCGTGCCTAGATTGTTGCTGCAGATCTTCTCGCAAACCCAGCTCGGCCCGGTGTTTTTTGAGTTCATCCAGCGCAAGGGGGATGAAGGCTTTGGAGAAGGTAACTTCAAAGCCCTGTTTGAGTCGCTGGAGCGCGATCAAATCAAACGCGGTGCGCTTGATTTGGATACAAGCAGTTCAAAATAATTGCTATATTTTAAATAGCAGATAAGGCAATAAATACGCCGGCTAGAGGCATATTTATCCTATTTTAGAGCATATTAAATCAACTTGACACCAGTTTTAGACTGCAGTTCTTCCAGCGTCACACCGTCAGCCAGCTCCACCACTTTCAGGCCAGCATCCGTCACGTCCATTACCGCCAAATCGGTGATGATGCGGTCAACCACGCCCAAACCGGTCAACGGCAAGGTGCAGCTCGGCAGGATCTTCAAATCAACCGTGCCGTCTTTCTTTTTCGCAACGTGCTCCATCAGCACGATCACGCGCTTGACACCCGCGACCAGGTCCATCGCGCCGCCCATGCCTTTGATCATCTTGCCGGGAATCATCCAGTTCGCCAGATCGCCCTTCTCGCTGACCTGCATCGCGCCCAAAATGCTGAGGTTGATTTTGCCGCCACGAATCATGGCGAAGCTTTCGTGGCTGCCAAAAATGGACGAGCCTTTGATGGTGGTGACGGTTTGTTTACCGGCGTTGATCAAGTCTGCATCCACTTGGTCCTCCGTCGGAAACGCACCAATGCCCATCATGCCGTTTTCTGATTGCAGCCAGACTTCTATGTCTTTGGGGACAAAGTTTGCCACCAACGTGGGAATGCCAATACCCAAGTTGACATAAAAACCGTCTTGCAACTCCTGCGCTGCACGTGCAGCCATTTGATCTTGTGTCCAAGCCATGATTACGCTCCTGCCTTATCGGTCTTAGTTTCAGTAATAGTTCTCTTTTCAATGCGCTTTTCAGGCGTCGCGTTTAACACAATGCGGTGCACGTAGATGCCTGGCAAATGGATATCGTCGGGTGCGAGTTCGCCGGTTTCAACAATTTTTTCGACTTCCACAATGCAAATCTTGCCCGCCATCGCAGCGGCGGGGTTGAAGTTGCGCGCAGTCAAGTTGAAACGCAAATTGCCCGATTTGTCAGCCACATGCGCTTTCACCAAAGCCACATCCGGAAATAAAGCATTCTCCATCACGAAAGTTTCTTTCACGCCATCAACTTCAAATTCACGCAGCTCTTTGCCTTCTGCTACTAGCGTGCCCACACCGGTTTTGGTGAAGAAGGCCGGAATACCAGCGCCACCCGCACGCAGCTTTTCAGCCAAAGTGCCTTGCGGCGTGAATTCCAAAGCCAGCTCACCCGCTAAATATTGGCGCTCAAACTCTTTGTTTTCACCGACGTAGCTGGAAATCATTTTTTTGATTTGACGGGTTTCTAGCAATTTACCCAAGCCAAAACCATCGACACCCGCATTGTTAGAAATGGCCGTCAGGTTTTGCGCGCCACTTTCAACCACGGCGTCAATCAAGGCTTCTGGGATGCCACATAGGCCAAAACCACCTACGGCTAGTAATTGGTTGTCTTTGATGACGCCTTGAAGCGCAGCAGCTGCGCTTGGGTAAATTTTGTTCACTGGAACTCCTAGAGAATTAAAAAACCGGATATGGGGAAAATAGAAAACAGTTTGAAAATCGGATCAACGACCAGGCAAATACTTGGCCGGGTCAACCGGTTTGCCGTTGCGGCGCACTTCAAAGTGCAGCATCACACGCTCTGCATCAGAGTTGCCCATGTCGGCAATACGTTGACCTTTGCGCACGGTTTGGTCTTCTTTGACCAGCAAAGTTTGGTTGTGTGCGTAAGCGGTGAGGTAGGTGTCGTTGTGCTTCAAGATGATCAAATTGCCGTAGCCGCGCAGGCCAGAGCCAGCGTAAACAACGCGACCATCGGCGGATGCATAAACAGGGTCACCCAATTTGCCAGCGATTTTCAAACCCTTGCTTTTGATATCGTCGTAGCCAGATATCAATGAACCAGAACTTGGCCACATCCAAGGAATGTCGTCTTCAGGGGTTACTGAAGCTGCTACAGGTGGCGAAGGCGGTACTGGCGGCGGCAAAGGTGTCACGACAGAAGGTGCTGCGGGCGCAACAACCACGGGTGGCTTAGTTGCAGCGCCATTGCTATCAATCGGTACCACACGCAGCACTTGACCCACTTCAATTTGGTTCGCACTTTCTAAATTGTTCCACTTCACAATATCGCGCCAGTTTTGATTGGTGTTGCGGCCAATTTGCATCACGGTGTCGCCCGGCTTTACGGTGTAATAGCCAGGCTTGCCCGCATGCTGAGAATTCATCAAGTTAGGCAGTGGTTTGCTATCAATCGGCGCAAACACAGGCGCATCCATACTTGTTTTGTTTGGGGTATTGACGATGCCGGCGCTACGGTCTTCAACTGGCGCACGCTTGGGCATGGGCGTAGAACAACCAGCCAACTGTAAAGCTGCAGCAGAAAGCAAGACCATAGCACCGACTTGCACAAAACTTTGAATCTTTGATATCTTTTGAATCATCTGAATCATCTTTTTTACCTAACTAATTTTTTCTGTTGCAATGATTCGTTTGTTTCAGAAACGAGTCATAAAGTTCATGCCAAGCCTAAGCAATACCTGATTTTAAGGGCACAAACTGCACCAGCTCTAAAACCGTGCGTTTCAAACCTGTCTCAGTTTTGTCCACAACGACCAATGACTGCTCGCCGGCCTCTTTATTTGTAACAGGAGCAACGATACGACCACCCACAGCCAATTGGTCGACCCAGGCCTGCGGAATGGCATCGCCCCCCGCCGCAGCGATGATGCCTGTGTACGGCGCACCCTTGGGGAAACCCAACATGCCGTCGCCAAACAGCAAATGCGTGTTTTTGATACGGAAAGGTCTGAAATTTTCGCGCGCTTTTTCGTACAAACCCGCCACCCGCTCAATACTGTAAACCTCTTGCGCGATATGGCTCAGCACAGCGGCCTGGTAGCCGCAGCCGGTGCCAACCTCTAAAACTCGGCCCAATGGCCCAGTTTTACCCTCAAACAACAGCTCAACCATGCGTGCCACCACATTGGGCTTAGATATCGTTTGACCCCAGCCAATTGGCAAACTGGTGTCCTCATAGGCTTGGTTCGCCAAAGCGGTATCGACAAAACTGTGCCTGTGCGTGGCTTGCATGGCATTCAAAACACGAGCGTCGGTAATGCCGTGGCTGGCTAATTTGCTCACCATGCGTGCGCGAAAGGTGTTGGAATCCATGCCCAAACCCTGTGGCCTCACCGGCATCACAAGCTGCGGCCTTGCAGCGCTGCTTGTTTTAACGGGTTGCGCGATCTGAATGACTGGTCTTTGCGGATGCGTTTTAACACCCTGGCCCACCGACAAATCCATTTTTGCCGGGAAACTGGGTTTTAGGGGCAGTTTTGAAATCGGTTTACCGTTCATGGCTTCACAAATTGGGAGGTCTGCTGCACCCACGTCGTCAACGTTTCGTGGTTCGTTAAATCCGTCTTGAGAGGCGTCAGCGCCACGTGACCCAGCAGCGTCGCATGAAAATCCGTCCCATCTGAATCATCTTTCGCAGGGCCAGCGCCACCTATCCAATACATGGTGCGACCATGTGGTGTGGTTTGGGTGATCACTTTTTCCGCCGCATGCCTCGCACCCAAACGGCATACTTTGGTGGCTTTTAGCTGGTCAAACGGTAAATTGGGCACATTCACGTTGAGCAGCCACGGGGGTGCTGTTAAATTCGCTTCCCGCAGCTTGATCAAATTCGCCACAATTTCTTTAGCTTTCAACGCGGCAGCATCAATATGCTCCCAGCCTTTTTTGACCTGCGAAAACGCAATCGCCGGAACGCCAAACAAATAGCCTTCCATCGCAGCACCCACGGTGCCAGAGTAAATCGTGTCATCCCCCATGTTCGCACCATTGTTGATGCCCGAAACCACCATGTCTGGCCGGTAGCCCAGCAAACCCGTCAGCGCAATGTGCACGCAATCAGCCGGTGTGCCGTTGACGTATCTAAAGCCGTTCGCAGCAGTTTCTACATGCAAAGGGGAGTGCAGCGTCAGCGCGTTGGATTTGGCGCTGTTGTTCACCTCAGGTGCGACCACTTCAACGTCAGCAATCGTCTTCAGAGCCTCGTAAAGCGCCACCAGACCCGGTGCCTGGTAGCCATCGTCATTTGAAATAAGAATTTTCATAGGGTTAGAATTTGTAAAGCTTTCCATAGGCATTGTAGGTCTCAATAGTGACAATTCGCTACAGATACCGCTTGCAAACCTCTATGATGGCAATTTAAATCTTGAAGGACAACATATGCACGCTTGGCTCTGTGAAAACCCCATTGGTATCGACGCCGTCACCTGGAAAGAACTCCCCACACCCGTGCCTGCCGAAGGCCAGGTGCTGATACAAATCAAAGCCGCCAGTTTAAACTTTCCCGACATCTTGATCGTTCAAAACAAATACCAGCACAAGCCCGCCCTGCCCTTTGTGCCCGGCTCGGAATACGCCGGTGTGATTGAAGCCGTGGGCCCGGGCGTGACGCACCTCAAAGTCGGCCAAAACGTGGCCTGTTTAAGCGGCACAGGCGGCTTTGGCACGCACACACTCGCACCTGCAGCCATGTGCATGCCACTGCCTGAGGGTTTCTCGCACGTAGACGCCGCCGCATTCATTATGATTTACGCCACCTCATACCACGCCTTGGTTGACCGCGCACAGCTCAAAGCAGGCGAAACCGTGCTGATTTTGGGTGCAGCAGGCGGCGTCGGCACATCCGCCATCCAAATCGCCAAAGCCATGGGCGCAAGGGTGATTGCCGCGGCCTCCAGCGACGAAAAATGCGCCCTGTGCAAAAGCATAGGCGCCGATGAAACCATCAACTACGCCACGGAAAACCTGCGCGAGCGCATCAAAGCCCTGACGGATGGCAAAGGCCCAGACGTGATTTACGACCCTGTGGGTGGCGAATACACCGAGCCGGCCTTCCGTAGCATCGCCTGGCGTGGCCGCTATTTGGTGGTCGGTTTTGCGGCGGGCCCGATTCCAGCGCTGCCGTTCAACCTCATGCTGCTCAAAGGCGCCTCCGTCGTCGGTGTGTTCTGGGGCGATTTCGCCAAAAAAGAACCCAAAGCCAACGCCGCCATGATGGCCGAGCTGGCCACCTGGTACGCCAAAGGCACCATCAAACCTGTCATCGACAGCACCATGCCCATGTCAGAACTCAAACAAGCCTACGCCCACATGAGCTCCCGCTCTGTAAAAGGCAAGCTGGTGATGGTGAACGGCGAGAACTAAGGCTATAATCGAAGGCTTGCGGTGGCTGTAGCTCAGTCGGTAGAGTCCAGGATTGTGATTCCTGTTGTCGTGGGTTCGAGCCCCATCAGCCACCCCACCACTTCCAAAGTGTTGATTTTAAATCAGTTTTTCCGTCGAAATCTCAGGATAGGTTCCCACATAGGGTTCCCACATGATCCGAGTTCCACGACTGAAACAAAATCGACACGGCACATTTAGCCTTCGCATCCTCTGGTTAGACGAAACTGGCAAAAGACGCGAATGCCTTCACAGCCTAGGCACAAAGCAACCAACGATAGCCCGCCTACTTGCGTTAAAGTTCAATGAATTATTTGAACGGCAACGCGCTATGACTGAAACCCCAAAATTCCCTAACATTGACGACATCGTCCAAAAATACAAATTGGACTTAGGGCGAGGCATCATGGAGGCCGACAGCCCAGATGACCATGCGCTGATGATGAAGGCTATCGAAGCCTACAAAGCTATGCACGGCGCTTACCCGCCTCTGCAAGAGGCTATAGCCATGGGCAAACAGCAACCCCAAGCCGTCCCAGCACGTCCGATGGCTAAATCTATTCCCTTCACAGAAGCCAGAGCAGGCTATCTACGAGAAAAAGAATTCGACAACGCCAAACGCACCCTGTATGAAAAAGGCTTGTTGTTTGACGAGTTCCAAGGCTTGTTTGGTGATTTAGAAATAAATTTGTATGACAAAGCCACCCTAGTCCAGTGGAAAAACCACGAATTGAACAAAGGTGCTGGCGCAAGCCGTATCAACAAGCGTCTAGGCTCGCTCAATGATTTTTTCAATTGGTGCATAGGAAATGGGCACAGCCAACATCAAACCAGCCCTGTAGAAGGTTTAATCATCAGCTCTAAAACCAAGCTTGCAAAAAAGACCGAACATTGGAAATCGTTCACCAATGATGACCTTAAGGCCATCTATGGCGAAGGTTTTCTTAAAGCCATGCCCAAGCCAGACCAATACTGGATACCCCTGATAGCCCTCTACTCAGGGGCACGGTTGAATGAAATCGCAAGCTTGCCTATAACGCAGCTAAAGATAATTGATGGCACACATGCCATGGAAATCACGGATACCAAAACCAGCAAAGTTGGGCGCGTCGTTCCTGTGCATAAAGCGCTGCTTGCGCTAGGCTTTTGGGACTATGTAGAGCAAGTCCGTAGTATGGGTAGTGAGCGCCTGTTTCCCTACCTTGTAGACGGCAACAATGGCTACGGTAAGAACGCAGCACGACAATTTGCAAAGTGGCTAGACAAGCTGGAAATTACAGACCCGATGAAGGTTTTCCACAGCACCCGCTCAACTTTCATAACCCGCCTGCACCAAAAAAACGCAAACCCAGCCCACGCCATGCAGTTAACGGGACATGAAGGTATTCAAGTGCAGAACGTCCATTTTCAAATCTACGCCCACGGCATGGGCTTAATGAAATTGCGCGACACCCTAAATCGTGTTGTTTACGACTTGGATTTAGAGGCTCTCAAAGTGCCATTAGCGACATGGACTAAGTTTTTGAAGGGTCAAAAATTGATTACAGACCGCAATGAGCGGGCTAAAAACAATGAAGAGGCAAAAGAGAAAACCGTCACCAAGGGGTGATATGCCAAAGCTTTTGATTAACAACAGGTTAAGTGGTAAAAGACAGGCGTAAAAATAGCCCACTTGCAGGGCTTTTTTTGCTATCAAAATCAGTAATTAAAGCTTTTCACTGAATTAATAAGCTACCTAAAGTTAGCTTATTAATTGCAAAGCTTTTTGTCAAGTCATTTTGCCTTGATCAAATTTGACAAAGGAAAAATGGTTTGCAAAGGTAGTTCATATCAACCTTTGAGAACCATTATGCAATTAACACAATCAAACCAAGGCAACACCATCATGAGAGCCACCGAAGGCTTGGTGTTTGAACCTCTCATAACCACCCTAGTCGAACGCTGTGCAGTTGGGATGATAGTCGCACCAGCCAAAGCTAAAAAATCAATGTTGGCTCTCAACTTGGTTTTTTCGTTACTGACTAAAAAGCCATTCATTGGCTTAGCAGTCAGCACCAAAATTGAAAAAATCATCTATGTGAATTTGGAGCTAACTAAAACCGCGCTGGGTGTTCGTATGCGTGCCATGAACAAACACTACAACGCCACAGCCAAAGAGTTGGAAGGCGTTATGTTCCTAACAGCCGAAGAGTTCACCAATGGACAGCCACTGGTGGACACTAAAACCCAAAAAGTTAACGAAGAAATTTTTAAAGACCTGACCGCAGCAGCCAAAACATGGGGTGCTACGTGCATCATCATTGACCCACTTTATTACGTTGTCGGAGAAGAAAATGACAATGTGCTAATGACCGCCGTCATACGAGAATTTGGTAAATTACGTGACAACCTCAGCGCCAGTGTTTTTGTGGTGCATCACACGGGTAAAGGTAGTCTTGATTGGTCAGACCCGTTTTTAGTTGGACGCGGTGCTAGTTCCTTAGCAGGTGCTTTTGAGTTTGTATTGGGCATTGAACCAAAAACAAACAATGAAGCACGCTTGCACCACGGTTCCCGCAACTACGAAAGCGCCAACCCTTTTCTAATCCGTTTTGATAAAAATACACTGACTTGGAAAGCCATCACAGAAGAAAGCTCCGACATCACAGTTGACAAAATCATGGGCGATAACGACAGCATGGTGATGGCAGATTTTTACAAAATCACGAAACTCAATAAGCGCAAGACAGATGATCTCGTTAATGGATGCAGAACCTACGAACGGACAAAGGCACATCGTGGGCAAAAGGCAATGATTAAACGCAAGATGTAAAGTCCATTACAAAGCGTCAATCGGTTTTTTAACCTTGACGCTTTTTTTGACTTTCATTATTAGCTTTGTGCGATCTTTGGCATTTTGTCGTTTCGTTTGTAGCTCTGCCCGCGTGTCGCTATCTAGGCCACGAAAAAAAGCAGACGGTTCAAGCTCAAGGGCTTGGATGATGCGGATGATGTTCACTAGCGCCAAATTGCGCTCACCACGTTCTACACCACCCATATAGCTGCGGTCAATCTCGCACAAGTCGGCAAAGGCTTCCTGAGAATGTCCACGCTGCATTCGGTGTTGACGCACCCAATCCCCAAAATCTAGCAGTAAAGGTGGTTTTTTAGTAGCCATGCTTTTAGTCTCCTAAATAAAAGACAAAAGCACCACGTTATAAAAATACGCGGATTATTAGAGTACGGTCTATAAGTATTTTTAAGCTATGATCCATCCCAGCAATTTTTAACTGCTACGCAATTCAACGGAACATAAACAACGATGTTGCTTATAAGGCAACCCCATCAAGCTTTCTGAAAGAAAAAGATGAGTTTTCAACTAGAGATAGATGCAGACATAAAAGCGAAACGCTTGTATTTCGTTGGTGAACAGTTGCCAGTTGATTGGTATGCCGCGTTTCGCTCGTGGATGCCGCTAGCACAAAACGGCGATGTCAAAGCTCAATACAACATAGGTAGGTGCTATGCCCGTGGCAATGGTACAGATGTTGACCAAGAGGAAGCCAATGTTTGGTATTTGAAGGCCGCAGAACAAAATGATCCCAGGGCATATCACAACTTATCAATGCTTTACGAGGATGAAAAATTTCAAAAATATAACATTGAGAAATCAAAATATTATTTTGAAAAAGCTATTGCACTTGGCGAATCTAGAGCAATAGCAACTCATCAAAAAAATGAACTTGAAAGAAAACAAAAAGAAGAGGCCGAGATTTTACTGAAAAAGAAAAATGAAGATGCTGCAATAATAAAATCTATCGAAGAGGCGCTTCATAAAAAAGACTTTCAACTAGCAAAAGTATTACTTCTAAAAGCTATCGATTTGGGGTATAGCTGGGCGTTTGCGACTTTGAGTGCATTGTCTATTGAATTTAAATACAAAATAGAATCAGGGAAAAGTTCAGAATATAATTCAAGCAACATAGTTCACAATGGCAACACTGTAGTAACAAAAACAACAAGCCGCTACTATACAGCGCGAATAACAATTATTAATAATAATAATTATGCAATTGATGAAATAACTATTAATAGCACAACTGGTCTTGAACTCGGTCCTATACTTGCAAATAATGAAATAGTAATTCCAAGATCACATAATGGTATTGATAGATTTTTCATCTATATTAAAGGAGACGAAAAATCTGGCAAACGTACTAGGTCTTTGTATGTGCCTTTGCTGGAACTCATCAAAGTTCCTGAATCAGTTTCTGGTTCAAGTGCTTGCTTTGTTTTAACTGCATGCTTTGAGTCAGAAGATGCTGAAACTGTAAAAAAATTCCGCGATTTTAGAGACGAGTATCTCTCAAAAAGTTCTATCGGAAGATATTTTATTAAGTGGTATTACGAAAATGGATCATATTTTGCGATGAAGATCCACGGCATGCCCAAAACAAAAAAATATTTCAGAAAATTATTTAATTTCATGCAGCATTATTTACCAAAATAAATAATCACCGAGACATCAATAATTCATTTATACGAAGTATTAATCATGACTAAAGAAGTTGAAACAATATCGTTATTTGTATTCATTCGTAACAATCTAGTGCCAGTAAATGCGGTTATAGCCATATCTGCAACGTTAGCATTGATTTTGGATTTTTTTGCACCCAAAGCGCCTTATCTGGCTTGGGTGTCTTATGGGCTATGCGGTATTGTTTTGGCTTGTATGGCTTTAGAGCTTATTGCCCCAGAAAAACTTAATGCCTGGTTCAAAACACCTGCACAAGGACTGGTTAAACAAATTCAACGCCTATGGATGGGGAAGCGACCTGTTTGGACTTCCCCAGCATGGCAAGCCTTAGCAATCGTTGCTGTCGTTACCACCGTTATTGGGACAGCGTCAAAAGCCAGAGCGTATGAAGGCGGTTTGTTGGCAAGCACGTTTCCAGCTGTTAGAAGCTATCAAGCAAGCTTTTCAAGTCTTCAAGACTCACTAGACGATTTAAATAAAAAAATTGACGGAGCTCAACTTGGTGGCATCAAAGATGCAGCGGAAGCGTTACGCAGTGGGGAGTTTCAAACGCTACAACGTTTTCTGAGAAAAGGTGAACCACTCCCAAATGCAAATGCCATTACCGAGTATGCATTGGCCGTTGGACTTGCAACAAAAAAGCGGCAAAGACTAGAAATACTTTCACTTTACGTCAAAGACGGTTTTGACATCAATCAAAGTGGTGTCATCGGATCATTAGCCTCATTCTCAAAGACTAACTCAGAAAAATTAGATACATGGTCAATCAAACAAAAAGGGACTGGCAATGCTAATTCAGGGCAGGTCACTGTAATTAGGGGAACACCCAGAGATGCAGATAACACTTTCATGCTGTCGTGCGTTGAGCTTACGTTGCTTGAAGTCGCCATCATTAACGATGACAAAGAAGCTACTGAATGGCTTCTCAAAAATGGAGCTGATAAAACAGCAAAGCGCAAATGCAAATCAATGACTGGACGAAATAAAAGAGAAATTTCAGCTGAGATTGTGGCTAGTGTTTTGGGGAAACCAATTTAAGAAATGTAAAATTTAGGACTAAAATTGAGTCCAAATTAGTTCCCCCTTTACTTTGATTACCCTTTGCTTTGAAAAGATGAAGAAACCCTGTGAAGCCCCGCAAACTGCCATAGCACTGAGAAAAATTTTCACCGATGAAACAAAAAATAAAAGAATTTCTGATAACTAAGCTATTACCAAGTTTCCTTCTTTGGGTGGCTATTGGTACAGCTTTCGTAATTGTGCCTTTGGTTTTTATTGGCATGTATGAGGGCGCACCATTACCAAAAACAATAATAAGTCTTTTGACATTTCGTGATTTCCGTGTCGTATTTGCTGCTATCGTGGGAGTTGGGGTTTTAACAATTATTTTTCGTGCTATTGTTGAATGGATTCCTTTTAAAAATAGAAGCGGTGATATCGATCAGATAATTTGTGCAATTCATGATGAAGGTATTGGTTTATTTTTGACTATTGGCAGTCTAACAATCGTCGCCGCACTTCTTACAGCAATGGAAAAGCTTGATGCGTCAGGCTTAAAATCTCAATTGCCGATTGGTTTGTATTTTTGGGTAGCGTCGTTTATTTGGTTTGGCACTACCTGCGTAAAGTGCAAAGAAAAACGCGCGAATAAGTTAGAGAACATCAAAGATGAAGAAGCAAAACAAAAACCATAATCCCACATAAAACATTGCTTTTATTGAGTCAATAAATATTCCGTTATCAATTTTTTTATTTGTCGGATTCATCTTTAGCGAACACCCGTCAAATAAGCTGCAATATTGAGCAAGGCAAAATCTTGCGCTGAAGTTTCAGCCTGCAATGCAGATTCAATTATTCGTCCCAAATCAGGGTCTTTCGCAATCGCCTTGAACAAGGCAGCACCAGCAACAATTTTGCGCCGCGTATCTGTCGCCCGCTCAGCTTTAGACTTTTGCGCTTTCAGTTTTACAAGTCGTGCGCGGGTTTCTTTGATTTTTGTCCCGTAGTCAATTTCTGCCATTTTCTCTATCTCCTAGTAATCTAACCAAGGCCGAGCAACGCGAGGCCTTTTTTTTTACCTAGCCAAGCTTTTGACTTTTCCGACTAGATCGTCTTTACTTAATCAAAGACCTACGAGATTGTCAAATTATGAAAACCCAGTATTTATTCACCCAGTTCCCAAATACAGAAGGCGCACTTAGAAGTTTCTCCCTTTCAGGGACGTTGCGCTGCGCTCCACTAGAAACTTATACCTCTACACTTCGTTTCGTGGCCGTTGCTTAAAACCACCAAACTTGATCAAACAGCCCTTCCCTTCTTTTTGAGATAAAGCCATGGCCATCTATCACCTGCAAGTCAAAATTGGCTCAAAAGCCGAAGGCGACACCGCAGGTGAAAAATGTGCCTACATCACCAGAACCGAAGCCTACAAAAACAAGGCTGATGAATTAGCTTACACAGCCAGTGGCAACATGCCTAAGTGGCCTAAGACTAACCCGCAAAATGACCCAAGCCATTATTGGAAAGCAGCCGATATTTACGAAAGAGGCAACGGCAGGCTATACCGTGAGGTTGAATTTGCGTTACCTAGGGAATTAAATCTTGAAGAGCAAAAAGCTTTATGCCATGCCTATGCTGAAAAGCTGGGAACGCTAGACAAGGGTGAAAAATTACCTTTCACTTTTGCCATTCATACCGACCCAGTCAACCACAACCCACATTGTCATTTGATGATCTCGGAACGGATCAATGATGGCATTCCACGGAATGCGTCAACATGGTTCAAGCGTGCCAATTCAGCTACACCAGCCAAAGGCGGTGCACTCAAAAGCCAAGAACTGAAAGGTAATCAATGGCTAGTGCCGACGCGTGAATTGTTGGCAGTGATGACGAATGCAGCTTTGAAAGATGCAGCCATGGCGCGTGGGGATGAAACCTTTGATCCAAAAACAGACCGTATTGACCATCGGACGTTGGCAGCTCAAGGCATTGACCGTGTGCCAACCCAGCACATGGGTGCAACTTGTAGCCGAATGATGGCGCGGAGTGTTCCGTGCGAACGTGGACAAAATGTAGCCAAGGCTAATGATACAGTCGAAAAAATCAATTTCATAACGACGACCCTGAACCGTCAATATCCACAACCTAAAAGCACCATTGCAAAAATGCATATTTTTAGTATGCGGGGACTGTCTACCAAGCATTTTGGAGCTACACGCAAAGACGGAAACCCAAAGACGATACAAGAAGTTATGCGCGATGTTGAGGCGATTTTGAAAAACGCGCAGCGCATGGCTGAGGATACCTACAAAATCCAGCTTGAGACCATGAAGATTGAAACCAATACGGCACGGATATCTGCTGGTTTATTGCATGACAACCAAGTAATTGATTTTGAGCGCCAAATGCAAGCGTGGGCAGAATTAGCTAGGGCAGCTAGGCAAGAAGCGCAATCGCAGGCTGTAGGTGCTTCCAGCAAGGTTGAGAACCGACCACCGACAGGAGCACCCCCAATCCCAAAGGCTTTAAGCCCGTTCCCAGCAGGGCACGGGCTGGATACGAACTTGAACGGTAGCGGCTTTGTGCCTAGCAGTGCAATCGTATCTAAGCCAACTATTTCAAAATTAAGACGCTTGAGATAGTTCACGCAGACATTAATTCAACTATGATTTATGTATGAAAATTCAAATAGATGAAGACCATAAAAAACGAATACTAATTAATCTTATAGTTTGGGTAATGTTTGTATTAGGGCGGCTACTTTTGCAGGATGTCATACCTGAAAGAATAAAATCTTATGCTGAACTTATAGACGTAAAAAGCGTACTTATGCTTGCAGCCGTTGGGGCTATCGTATTTCTAATTTTTGGCGTCATAAACCGTCGCTCACTAGACGATGAAACAATCAAAGAATCAGCTCATGGTATGGATTTAGCGATGGCTGAAATCAGCAGCGTAATGATGAACTTAGGTGGGTTAACGCTGGCAGTCGGCATGCTGGAATCAGTTAAAAATTTTAAAGTTGATTGGAAAATGGGAGTTGTCTCTTTCATCTGTTATCTTATTTCCTATGCTTTGATGACACCTTCCAAAAATAAGACGCCACAAATTACAACCACCTCTACCGTTGCAAATACAAATAAAACGAAAAAAACGCCCCTCCAAAAATGAATAGACTGTTTTGTAATTTTTTTCATATCCAAAATTACTAACTTATTCATTCAATGTCAAAGCCACTTACGGGTGGCTTTTTTGTTGCTATGATCTCTCTATCCAAATTGGGAAGGGTTCCCACTTTGGGTTCCCACTTAAACAGCCTATTCCAAGGGTTTTAGCGGAAAAATATGATTGAATTCAATGGGTTGGATATGAAGTGGAATACTTCCCCATCAGCCACCCCATATAAATAAACGAAAGCCTGCTATTTAATCAAGGCTATGTCAACGTTAGATAGTGGTTCAAAATAGACTCTATATAAATCAACGAGTTAGCCGATGCAGCAACGCTGTTTTCTATGCCTATATTTGAT
>JAYUCJ010000273.1:0-19149 GCA_043740415.1 Polaromonas sp.
CACCCACGCTTATCGGCTGTATATTTTTAATGATCTTTACCGTCAAACATTTTATGTTTTTCAGTAAGCTTGCTGTGATCAGCTGAGCTTCGAATTATAGCATGATTTTTTAACTTCACACCATTTGAAAAATTTCTTTTTCTTTCCGCCATCTGCAAGAAACTTTTTAGTTTATTTCGTTTAGCAGAGCCTCGAATTATATACCGGATTTTTAACTTCAGTCAACAATTTGAGAATTGTTTTCCGTATTAAAACTTGCTTTCTTCACTATGAAGTGCTGATTGCTTGTCTAAGCGCGGTCTTCGATTGTACATCGGGTTTTCCATTGCATGCAACTATTTTTACGTTTTATTCAATTATTCGTAAAAAACATTCTTTACAACCGTGATTACACCAATGGCAAGCTGCGATAACGCTTTTGCGTCAAAGCAAACAGCGCATTGGCTACCGCTGGTGTCAATGGCGGCACGCCTGGTTCGCCTACGCCAGCAGGGGCACGCTGACTTGGCACGATATACACATCCACCACGGGTGATTGCGCCATCTTGACCATAGGATAACTAGGGAAGTTGCTTTGCTGCACCGCTCCCCCTTGTATATCTATCTTTCCATACAGCGCTGCAGACAAGGCAAACACAACAGAACTCTGCATTTGCTGCTTCACCGTGTCAGGGTTGACCACCGTACCGCAATCTACAGCACAAACAACTTTGTGTACCTTTGGCCTTTTACCGTCTTGTGTATCTTCTATAGACACTTCAGCCACCTGCGCCACGATAGAACCAAACGACTCGTGCAGCGCCACACCACGGGCGCGTCCCGCAGGAAGCGCACTGCCCCAATTGGCTTTTGAAGCAGCCAAATCAAGCACAGCCACATAACGAGGTGCTTCCTTAAGCAATTGACGCCGAAACTCAACAGGGTCTTGCTTAGCATTCACTGCTAACTCATCTATAAAACTCTCTGAAAAGAACGCGTTGTGCGAGTGCCCCACCGAACGCCAAAAGCCGACCGGCACATCCATGCGCGTCGCCACATGCGACATATGTTGATTTGCCACACCATAAGGCAGGTCAAACAAGCCTTCGTTGGTGGTTTTATCGGGTGTATCAATAGGCGCAGCAAAACCGACACGTGCCATGATGCGTGGGCTGATAGCATCGCCCGCGGATTTAATGCGCAAGGTGCTTACGGCGCCTTTAGCATCCACCACCGCGCTCAACTTCGCCACGTGCATAGGGCGATAAAAGTCGTGCATCATATCTTCCTCGCGCGGCCAGACCAGCTGTACCGGCCTGCCACCGCAATCCATCGCCACGCGCACGGCTTGGGCAACGAAGTCTGACTCCAAGCGACGCCCAAAGCCGCCACCCAACAAGGTGACATGTATCGTCACATCCTCTGTCGCAACGCCCGCCACCCGCGCAGCCACCATACGCGCGAACTGCGGCACCTGCGTAGGCACCCATATCTCCACCTTGCCAGCCTTGACTTGCGCAGTGCAGTTCATCGGCTCCATCGTGGCGTGGGCTAAATACGGTGCGGTATAGGTGCTTTCAATCAGCCTCTTTCCCTCAGATTTACCGGTTTCAGACACCGCAGCCGTCAACTCTGCCTGCGCATCGCCACGGCTATAAAACGCAAAGCCAGCCTGATCTGGGTCGTTCACCGCAGCCAACAGCTTGCTTTGAATATCCGCAGAATCCAGCCCCCCCAGCGGACGTTGCTGCCACGTCGCATCAACCGCCAACGCGCCTTGCCTAGCGTGCCAAGACGTTTTACCCACCACGGCAAAGCCAGCGGTTGACCCCGCATAAGACGGTAATAAAACCAGCCGTTCCACCCCTGGCATCGCCAAGGCTGCATTGGACTGTATAACGCCCGTCCCACCGCCCAGCATCGGGCACATGCGAATGCTGGCAAACAGCATGTCGGGCAGGCGCACATCCATGCCAAACTGCGCCGTGCCATCTACTTTGGACGGAATATCCGTACGAGGCGCGTTTTTGCCAATCAATTTCCAGTCTGCGCGGGGTTTGAGCTTCACCTCACCCGGCGGCGTTGCCGCCGCGAACTTGGCAAACGCACTGTACGGCGCAGATTTGCCCGACGCGTGCGACACCACGCCGTCTTTCACACTCAATTCATCCACCGGCAGCTTCCATTGCAACGAAGCCGCTCCTAATAGAGAGCCACGCGCTGTGGCTGCAGCCAGACGCAGCGGCTCCCAGGCATCCGCCACGCTGGACGAGCCACCCGTCGCGTTGACCCCTAATTCACGGGCTAACTTGCCTACAACCCATTCACCCACTTTGACCTTGGTCGCCTTATATTCACCCTCGGTTTCAGTCGGGTGGAACGGCAAAGAAGCGACCAGCATGGACACATTGCCGTAAATCGTGTCTGACCCAGCCTGCTCCAGCCGCATCGCGCTCAGTGGCACATCCAGCTCTTCGGCGACCAGCATCGCTAACGAGGTGTGGATGCCCTGCCCCATCTCGCTGCGTGGCATGGCCAAAACAACCGTGCCATCAGCGGCAATTTTGATCCAGCCATTCAGCGCTACATCGCCTTCTTTTGGCAACATCAGCTCCTTGCCGCCCAAACGCGACCGCGCTGGTAGCACGCCCCAGCCGACGATCAAGGCACTGGTAGCGCCCAAAGCGCTCAAAATCAACGTGCGACGCTTCATTTGGACATTGCCCCCACGCTTGCCACAACGTGTGCTGCGCTGCCCCCCGAGGGAGCCTTCGCGCCTTGGGGCGGCCCGGCATCGCTCAATCCCGCTGAAGTACCAGCTGCACGGTGAATCGCCGCCCGCACCCGCTGGTACGTCCCGCAACGGCAAATATTGCTCATCGCCTCGTCAATCTGCGCATCGGTCGGTTTCGGTGTTTTCTCCAGCAACGCCGCTGCCGCCATCAGCATGCCGCTTTGGCAATAGCCGCACTGCGGCACTTGTTCGGTAATCCAGGCCTGCTGCAACGCATGTGGTTTGTCCACCGTGCCGAGGGACTCAATAGTCTGGATTTTCTTACCCACCACGGTAGACACCGGCGTCACGCACGAGCGCACCGCCTGCCCGTCCACCCGCACGGCACAAGCCCCGCAAGCCGCGACACCGCAGCTGTATTTGGTGCCCGTGAGGTCAAACACGTCCCGCAGCGCCCAAAGGAGCGGCATGGCGGGGTCGATATCTGCCGTCATAGCTTTCCCGTTGATTTGAAGTTCCATCTGCTTATCCATTTGTTTCTTTGGCTTCTGTGAAGATATTTGGCATGAATTTGACACTATAGCGGCATGCCGTTTTAGGGGTAAGCCCCAATGAAGGACAATCTAGGGTTATTCCCTTGCTTTTTAGATAGAACGATTTCACCCATGGCTTTGATTACCCTTATAGATGCGCAACTCGCTTATGGCCACGTTGCGCTGCTCGACCACACCGATTTTTCACTCGAACTGGGCGAACGCGTCGGCATCATTGGCCGCAACGGGGCGGGCAAGTCGTCTATGCTCAAAATCTTGGCGGGCTTTGAAAAAGTCGACGATGGCACGCTGCAATTGCAAAACAATTTGCGCATGGCGTATGTGTCACAGGAGCCTGATTTAGACCAAAACGCTACGATTTTTGCAGCAGTTCAGGCAGGTATTGCGCCGGTTATCGCCTTGATGGACGAATATATGACGGGTTTGGGGGATTTGGACGCTTTGCAAAGCCAAATTGAAGCCGTGGATGGCTGGAACTGGGAGCAGCGCGTGACAGAAACCCTGCAGCGCCTGCATTTGGATGGCGACGCCATCATCGGCACACTCTCTGGTGGTAACAAGAAGCGCGTCGCTTTGGCGCAGGGCTTGGTGTCGCAGCCAGATGTGCTCCTGTTAGACGAACCCACCAACCATCTGGACCTGGACTCGATCGAGTGGCTGGAAGACCTGTTGATCGCCTTCAAAGGCAGCGTCATCACCATCACCCATGACCGCAGCTTTTTGAACCGCGTCGCGACCCGTATTGTCGACCTGGACCGTGGCAAATTATTGTCCTACCCGGGGAATTTCGAGCAGTATTTGCTGCAAAAAGAAGAGCAATTGGCGCAAGAAGCCGTCATCAACGCCCGCGCTGACAAGCTGCTGGCACAAGAAGAGGTATGGATCCGCAAAGGCGTCGAAGCCCGCCGCACCCGCGCCACCGCCCGCATCACCCGTTTGGGCGAGTTGCGCGACACCCGTTCCGCCCGCCGCGACGTGGTCGGCAGCGTCAAAATGGACGTCGCCTCGGCCCAGAGCAGCGGCAAGATCGTCGCCGAACTGGAGAATGTAAGCAAGTCTTTCGACACTTTGGACGCGGACGGCAAAGTCATCAGCACCAAAGTCATCGTGAAAAACTTCACCGGCACGATTTTGCGTGGCGATAAAATTGGACTTTTAGGACCGAACGGTGCAGGCAAAACCACGCTGTTAAAGCTGATTTTGGGTGATTTACAGCCCGACAGCGGCAAAATCAAACAAGGTACCAAGCTCGATGTGGCGTATTTTGACCAGATGCGCAACAACCTGGCCCTGGACGCCACACTGGAAGACTTCATCAGCCCCGGCAGCGAATGGATCGAGATTGGCAACCAGCGCAAACACGTCAAAAGCTACCTGAGCGACTTTTTGTTCAGCCCCGAGCGGGCACGATCCCCTGTGCGCAGCTTGAGCGGCGGCGAACGCAACCGTTTGCTGCTAGCGCGCCTTTACGCCCGCCCCGCCAACGTACTGGTGCTGGACGAGCCGACCAACGATTTGGACATTGACACCTTAGAATTGCTGGAAGATTTGCTACAAAACTTCGAGGGCACTGTGTTTTTAGTCAGCCATGACCGCACCTTTTTGGACAATGTTGTGACCAGCACCATCGCCTACGAGGGCGACGGCCAGTGGCGCGAATACGAGGGCGGCGTGCAAGACTGGCTGGTGCAAAGCAAGCGCGCCAAGGAGATTGCAACCAAAAACACCACTTTAGATGCCAAAAAAGCACTCAAGCCGGCGAATTTATTGCCTAAGCAGCTATCAAATAATGAGCATTCAGAGCAGATCAACGTCTTCAATGCACCCGCCACGGGTGCCAACTCATCCACCGGCGCGCTGAAAAACCTGACCAAAGCACGTAAATTAAGCTTCAAAGAACAGCGCGATTTGGACGAGTTGCCGAAGAAGATTGAAGCTTTGGAAGCAGAGCAAGCGCAAGTTCGCGCCAAATTGGCCGACGGCAGCCTCTACAGCAGCGACCCCGCACTGGCATTGCAACTGACGCAGCGCGACGCGGAGCTAGACGAGTTATTGTTAGCCGCCATGGAACGCTGGGAGTCGCTGAGTTAATGTCCACTAGCGTGAAATCTAACGGCTTGTCACCCGTACCAGCGCTGTCGCACCCCAAATACCGCCCCGACATTGACGGACTGCGGGCGATTGCGGTGCTCAGCGTGGTTATTTATCACGCCTTTCCAGACGCCTTGAAAGCGGGGTTTATGGGGGTGGACATCTTTTTTGTCATCTCCGGCTATCTCATCAGCAGCATTATTTTTGAAAATAGTGACCGTGGCAGCTTCAGTTTTGGGCAGTTTTACGGTCGCCGCATCAAACGCATCTTCCCCGCGCTCACGCTGGTGTTGTTCAGTTGCCTTGTTTTTGGTTGGTTTGGGCTGTTGGGTGATGAATTTAAGCAGCTGGGCAAGCATGCGGCAGCGGGTGCAGGCTTTGTATCCAATTTCTTCTTCTGGCAAGAAGTAGGATATTTCAACAATGCGGCAGAAACCAAGCCGCTGTTGCATCTGTGGTCGCTGGCGATTGAAGAGCAGTTTTATATCTTCTGGCCGCTGCTGGTGTGGGTCACCTGGCGGCGAAAAACCTTGTTTTTGGTGTTTTTCACCACTTTATTGATTGGCTCGTTCGCTTACAACGTGTATTCGGTGCGACCCGACCCAACGGCTACGTTTTATTCGCCAGCCACCCGTATTTGGGAGCTGCTGACAGGCGTTTTACTGGCTTACTACAGCACGCAAGCCAAGAAAAACACTGCTCAAAATTCCGCTGTAGCTTCTAAAATTTGGCAGTCCAGCCAAGCGGTACATCAATTAACTTCCACTTTAGGCGTGTTCTTACTTGCCTTTGGGTTTTACAAAATCGACAGAGGCCGCCCTTTCCCAGGTACATGGGCACTTTTTCCAGTCCTCGGTTCATTTTTGCTGATTTTTGCAGGTCCGACAGCGTGGTTTAACCGCTTTGTGCTGTCTAACCGCTTGCTGGTGTGGGTCGGATTGATAAGCTTTCCGCTGTATTTGTGGCACTGGCCGATGTTGTCGTTCATGCGGATTGTTGAGAGCGAAACTCCTAGCTTAGTTTTCCGAGTTCTAGCTGTTGGCCTTAGCATTTTTTTGGCTTGGATGACCTTTTACTTTGTTGAAAAACCCATCCGTGCTAATGGCAATAGTGCTCCCAAAATCACAGTCTTGGCGGCATGCGTAACGGCATTAGGCTTGGCAGGCTTTGTGATTTTCCAAAACAATGGCATGCCAGCGCGCGCAGCAGCGCAAATCAATGGCGTCAACAGTTGGGATAACCTGACATTTGCAACCCCTTGCAAGTTCATCACCCAAGGTCCAAATCATGACGATTGGTGCAACATCGGCAATGCCCCGAGCAAACCACCCACAACCCTGCTGATTGGCGACAGCGTAGGCAACAACTTTGCGCCTATGCTGCAAAGCTATTCTGAACAAGCTGGGGATTCCACTTTTGTATTCAAACAATTTGGCCGCGGTTTGTGCCATGGATTCCCCGAAATTGCTTATGAAAATTGCCAAGAACTGGTCCAAGCTACGCGCGCTTACATGGACAAAACCCCTAGTGTTGACACCATTATTTTGGCGGCCAACTGGCCTTTGTACTTCAATGGGTTCGATCGTGTAGGCTCCACACCCGTCAGCAGCCAGCAATTCAAAACCGCTTTCGAGAAAAATGTGGCTTACTACCAGGGCTTGGGCAAACACGTCATCGTTTTCTTAGCGCCGCCAGTCGGTGCGAACCCACGTGCTTGTTTGACACGGCCCATTCGACTCTCTGAAAAATCCAGCTGCAATCTGACTTTGGTTGAAGCCTTGCACAACGACGGCCAATACCGCGCTTACTTTGCAACGTATCTTAAAAGCATCAACGTAGATACTTTTGACCCGTTCAAGTACCTGTGCGACGAAAAAATCTGTAAAGTCACCGATGGCACACGGATTTACTATGTTGACCATGAGCATTTCAGTGTTTATGGTGGACAGTTTTTGGCTGATGCCGCGAAAGATGATTTGAAAAAATTGCTAGTCCCCATCAGAAAATAGAGTACCGCACCATGCTTTTTCCGCGCCTCAACTATAAAAACCTCAGTCCCATGGAAACCGTGGAGGCGATCTACCCTCTGTTGCTTAATCGCCCCATTGACCCAGTAGGCAAGGCCTCATGGACTGACGTGGTTGAAAAAGGCGAGTATTCGCGGTGCAAGCAACTGCAGCTTATTTCCAAATCTGAGGAATTTTTGGTCACGTTTGATAACATCAAACGATCAGAACGCCTGCGTCGCACGATGTCGATGCTAGGCTTGTTGAAAATGGAAAATGCAACGCCCGCGCAGCAAGGCGAGTTGATTTATAGATTCATTTTGAACCGTGCTATTGACGAATTAGGCGCGCAAAGTTGTGCCAAGCAAGTTGCCAAAGGGATCTTTTCTCCCTGGGCGTTGATAGCACGGCTGATGATGTCTGCCGAATTCAAAAAACCTTACATCAGACGCACACCACTGCAACAATTGCACCGTGCACGCATGATTTGGGTCCAACAATTACCGTCAGCGAAAACCATATTAGATATTGGCGGTAGCAGCCCCAATGTTCCTGAAGGCGCATTGATTGAAATGGGATATAAACATCGGCCAGAAAAACTCATCATTTTTGACAAACCACCCCATGAACAATACTGGGGAACGCCCAATTACTCACAAGCGAACACACTCGCTCGGCCATGGGGGCAGGTGCAATACATGCATGGGTATGCCGAAGATATTTTGTTGAATGACGAACTGCGGGATCAAAAATTTGACATGATTTATATGGGCCAAGTGGTGGAGCATATTTTTGAAGACAAATTGCCTAATGTCTTGCTGTGGATCAAAAAACATCTCGCGCCAGGCGGTAGATTTTGCTTTGACACGCCAAACCGCTTGATCACGCGCTTTGAAACCGGTGACAACCGCTACATTGACCCTGACCACAAACGTGAATACACGCCTGAAGCGTTTGCTGAATTGCTAGTGGAGGCAGGCTTTACCATCCAACAGCAATGGGCTATTTTAGAAATGCCCAATGTCATTACAAGTGAAACATATGGCATAAAAGACTTTTATAGTGGCGAGCCTTTGACATCTTCACCTAATAATGGCTACTGCTTCGCGATGGTCTGTCAATGACGGCACTGTAGAGTTTGAGCAACAACTTTAGGCCTGTTACGAATTAATACCTCAAGCCCAATATAATTCATGCAGAATCTTTCTATTCTGGCGACTGACACTTTAACAATTACTGTTAAGTAGCTGTTACGAAAGAATAAAATAACTCAGTTTTGTTTTTCATACACTCTCAAGGAATTCGCATCATGGCATGGCTAAATAAATTAAATACAAGCTTTGAAAGCAAACGCGTCTTTATGCTTTCAACTGCGTTACTAGCTGCTCTGGTTGCTAGCGGATGTAACGTTGGCAAAACGGACACGGTAACGACAGCGGCCAACGGCACGACCACAACAACGACAACCGGCTCAGCCAAGTCGGGTTGCACAGGTTCGTATATTGGCAATTACAGCCCACCGAACCATGACGAACGTATTCGTTTACGCAACCTGTCGCTTGCTGGTCGTGGTATCGCTGTTACTGGGAATGATGATATCGACAACGCCAACGCGGGTGGTGGCGCTCCAGATGGTGGTATTTGGATGGCAGGCAGCTACAAATTTGAAACTGATGGCAATTGCAATGTTGTCGCAGGACAGACAATGATTTTTTATGCCTATGAATACGGCATCGGCGGTACGGTCAACAAAGACGGTACATTCAACCTTACCTGGTCTGGCCAAGGATCGGCAGGCGACATGAAAGGTGCCGTTGATGCAAACAACAACATCTCTGGTCAGTTTTTCCACCCAGCGCCTGACAATTTTGTGTACGGCGTGCTGAGCGGCACATTCACACCAAATGGTAAAATTTGACCACTTCGCTAGTTAACCGCTAGCAACATAACAACTGACTTTTTCGGTCTGAATGCAGATGACCGAGAGTCAGTTTTTTTACGTCTAATTTTTCATGACGAACCCCGTTACCCTTACGATATCGTGACAGACACCGAGAGCCCAGCTTCAACATCAAACAACGCCATCAAGTACGCGTTTGCCGTTCTCACGGCGCTGGCTTTCCTTTGGCTGTCGTTTCACGATATGACCATTTCAGACATCTGGCAGCATTCGCAAAACGTCAAACCCTTTCCAGTTTTTTTAATACTCTTGTCGGTCTTAGCCGGGACATTTCTTCGTTCTTACCGTTGGACGCTGTTGCTCGCACCGCTACGCACAGACTCTGAAAAACCCATTGGGCAGTTCAACGCTTTTTATGCCGTCTTGATGGGCTACGCCGTTAACATTGTGTTGCCCAGAGGCGGGGAAGTTGTCCGGCTGCTGTCCATTTGCAAAACGGAACGCCTGCCTTGGGCTGGCGTGCTGGCCACCATGCTGATAGACCGCATGCTGGATGTTGCGCTGCTGGCTATTTTGCTGGGTTTAACCCTGTACTTTTTGCCAGGTGAAGTGACGAGCATCTTGCCTGGCTTGGTGACAGGCGGTTTGGTACTTTTGGCCGCAGCTTTGATCGGACTGTGCATGCTGCCTACTTTGGGTCACCTATCGCAAAAGTTGTTGAATACGGCGATGCTAAAACGCCATACTTCCGCTAAGTTTTCAGCCAAGCTTTCAGAATTAGCGCTTCAATTTGACCAAGGCGCAGGCGCACTGCGGAGTTTCACGCGTTACCCGTTTATCGCCTTGTTAAGCGCCCTCATCTGGTTCACGTATTGGCTGAATTTTTATTTGATGGTGTTTGCGTTTGGCTTGGAGGACAAAATCACTGCCACCAAGTGTTTGATCATCTTCACCATTGGCTCGGTGGGCTCACTGATTCCCACACCCGGCTCCATCGGCAGCATTCACTATCTGGTTAAAATGGCTACCGTTGCAACAGCACAAATTTCAGCGGAGCACGCGCTGGCTTTTGCAACGACTTTGCACCTCTTTACTTTCATACTGTTCCCCAGCCTGATTGCTGCGGTCGTATTTTTATACAAATGGCTCATCCAACCTACCGACCGGACATAGACGGCCTGCGTGCCGTGGCGGTATTGCTGGTGGTCTTCCATCACGCTTTCCCGCAGGTATTGAAAGGCGGCTTCATTGGCGTAGATTTGTTCTTTGTGATTTCTGGTTTTTTAATCAGCACCATCATTTTTCAAAGCCTAGAACAAGGCGAGTTCAGCTTCTTGGATTTCTACAAACGGCGCGTCAAACGCATTTTCCCGGCGCTTAGCTTGGTACTTATCGCGAGTTTTGTGTGTGGCTGGTTTGTATTGCTGCCAGCAGACTACAAGCAATTGGGCAAGCATATGGCTGCAGGCGCTGCGTTTGTGTCTAACTTTGCTTTTTGGAGCGAGTCGGGCTACTTTGACAGCGGCTCCAAGCTCAAACCCTTGCTTCATTTGTGGTCGCTGGGCATAGAGGAGCAATACTATATTTTTTGGCCATTTATTGTTTTGTATGCCTGGAAGCGCAAGATCAGCCTGTTCAAAGTCTGCCTGGTGATACTGGCTATTTCGTTCGCCATCAATATTTTCACCGCAAAAAACAACGCTGTCGCAGCTTTTTACTCGCCACTGTCACGCTTTTGGGAGTTGTTGATAGGTTCAGTCTTAGCCTATACAAGTATGCAGACTGCCAAAACGCCTAAATCGGCCACAGCCGGCAATTGGACGGCATGGGCTGGCGTTGCCTTATTGGCCATAGGCGTTTATTTGATCAACCCTGAGCGCCGCTTCCCGGGTTTTTGGGCCTTATTTCCTACACTGGCTGCTTACCTACTAATCAAGGCCGGCCCAAAAGCTTGGTTTAACCAATATGTTTTGTCTAACAAGTTGTTGGTTTGGATTGGGCTCATCAGCTTTCCACTGTATTTGTGGCACTGGCCAATTTTCGTTTTTACTGAAATTCGATCAGGCGAATTAGCTACTGCGTTGAAACTAAGTTTGATAGCCTTGAGCATCTTGCTTTCATGGCTCACTTATCGTTTTGTTGAGCGGCCAATTCGCTTTGGTAAATTGATTGTAGAAACAAAAACAATACCACTGGGTTTATGCGCTGTGCTACTTGCAACAGCGATGGCTGGTGGCTACGCCTACCAAAGAGATGGATTTAGCTTCAGATTCCCCAAATTCATTCAAGCTTTGCTGAACAACCAACCCAAATTAGACGAAGGCTGGCGCAGCGGCCAATGTATTTTGGACCAAGGCCACCCGTCGTCTGAGTTTTCACCCAGCTGCGTTGACAAAGACAAACGCCCGCTGCTCTTTTTGTGGGGTGACTCCCACGCTGCAGCGCTTTACCCTGGCTTGAAGCACCTGCAAGACACAGGCGCATATAGCTTTGGCGTGGCGCAGCGCACGGGCGCGGTTTGCCCACCGATCATTGGTGATGCCCGCCCGTGGTGCAACGAAATCAACACCGACAGCTTCAATCTCATCAAAGAGTTAAAGCCAGAGATCGTGATGATGTACGCCTATTGGTCGCACGGGCTCGACGGCAAAGGTGGTTTTGCAGGTCTTTACGATTTAACAAAACTCGACGCAACGGTTGCCGAATTGAAAAAAGCCGGCGTGAAAAAAGTCATTTTGATGGGACCAAGCCCGTATTGGAAAAACTCACTGCCGCACAACATTGTGGAAAACTGGAAAAAAACCAAAACCGTTGCCAAGCCACCACTACGACTGTCTTATGGTGATTTTGGTTTGCTTGCTGAGCTGCCGATCTACGACAAGCAAATGCGCGAAATTGCCACGCGACTGGATATCAGCTACATCTCAGGTGTGGACTTTTTATGCAACCAGGACGGCTGCCTGACCCGTGACAGTGAGGACGGTGTTAAAGTAGCCTCCGTTGATTATGGGCACTTGACGGTTGATGCTGCGCAGACCTACTTGAAGCGCATCGCACCGCTTATTTTTGCCCCCGAAACTGTTTCATCCTCTCCTCAACATTGATGTAAGTACCATGCGCGTCTTTAAAACTCTTTCCAAGTTACTCCTCGTTTTTATCGCGACGCTCTTCATCGTTGCTTGTGCAGATAGTGACAGCACAACTACCGTTGCGAACAAACCCAAAAAAGCGAGCACTATCCTTATCTTCGGCGACTCAACCTCGCAGGGGTATGGCATAGAAATGCTTGGTACTTACTATGAAAACGTTCGACCTGGAACGATATACGCAGATCTTTTAGTGACCCGGCTACGTGATGAAAACATCGCTGAATTCGCCCCAATCACGGTAATCAATGCCAGCCTGGGTTCGGAATTCACCACCCAAGCCATTGACCGCCTGCCCGCGCTTTTAGCCGCCTATCGACCCACGCATGTCGTTTTGGCTCATGGCACCAACGACGCTGGCTCAGGCTACCCAAACTCGTACATGGCTGCCAACTTCACGACCATGATCAACATGGTTAAAAACAATGGCGCTAAAGCTTTGCTGGTAGATATTACCTTTACGCGATATGGCACAGACTACGCCAACGCTTATTCTCAAATGGTTTTCAACACCGCATTGGTAACGGGTGCAACTTACGTTCCCATCTTGAATGGCATAGCGGGCAACCCTGCTTACTACTTGGAAGATGGTTTTCATCAAAATGAAGCGGCGCAGCCCTTCATGATGAACAACCTGTGGGCTAAATTGATTCCAATTTTGGAATAATTACGACCCAAATTAAACTATCAAGCGACGTGTTCTGCGGTTTATGGTTGCGTGCAAAAAGTTGTAATTAAACTATGATTTCCTCACCCATATCACTTGTTGTTAAAAATGAATGGCGCATTTGGCTGCCATTGGCAGTGCTCGGTTTTTTTGGTGCTAGTCTGTTAATGAGCGGTTGGCCAAGCGGATTGATTCCTGAAACAATAATTCCCTTTAGTTATGCCGGTGATGGCATAGCTTATTTGTGGAATATCCAGCGCGTCATTGAAGGCAGTTGGTATTTCACAAACGACCGCTCGGGCTTTCCATTTGGATCTAACCATCTCGATTACCCCACTTCAGACACAGGCAGCTACCTGGTTTTGAAATTATTGGGTTTGATTTTCAAAACATCCATTGCTGCGCAAAATTTATATTACTTATTGGGCTTTTCACTTGCTGCTGTGGCCGGGTATTGGGTCTCCCGATCTATTGGCTTGACTCGACAATTTTCTATTGTTGTCGCAGTACTCTACGCGTTCACTTCTTTTCATTTTGGACGAATTGGACACTTATTTTTTACATGGTATTTTGTAGCGCCCTTGTTTTTCTATGTCGGTTTTAGGCTATTTTCTGGAAAACTGCTATTTACGAATGCTCAGATTAGTTTAAAAACCAAATTATTAAATGCCATAGTATTACTCGCCTTGGCTTCCTTTGGTATTTACTACGCCTTCTTTGGTTGCATGGTGATTGCCTTGTGCACGATCATGACTGCTACCATCAATCGGTCGTGGAGACACTTGAATGAAGGTCTATTGACACTGAGTTTTACCGTCTTGGGGGTGTTACTGAATGTTTTGCCCAGTTTGATACATCTGTTCCAACAGGGTGAAAATCGTGAAGGCGTGAATCGTTTCGCCGCTGAGTCTGAACTGTATGCCCTCAAGATAACGCAATTGTTGCTACCGCGTGGTGATCATCGACTAGATTCGTTCTTTGAATTTGCGAGTAAATACAACGGCTTCTTTCCATTGGTGACCGAAAATATCAGCGCCAGTATGGGCGCAGTTGGTTCTTTGGGCTTCTTGCTGCTCGTTGCCGTGTCATTGATATCACCATTTTTTTACGTCAAGACAAATGATCTAGTTCTACCGAACAAAGCTTCTGCGCAAATGCGTTTTCAAGTGCTTGCGGCGTTGTCTTTGGGACTGGTACTGATGGGGACTTTAGGTGGTTTCTCAAGCCTTTTTGCGATGCTGATTTCCAGCTCGATTCGCTCTTGGAATCGTGTCAGTATTTTTATTACTTTTATCTCTGTGCTTGCCTGCCTAATGGCTATCGAATTATTGATTCAAAAATACACAAAAACCGTTTACTTGAAATTTGTCAGTATTTCAGTAGCATTTGTTATTCTTGTTTTGGGCGTATTAGATCAAACTTCCAAACCATGCCATACGTGCACTTTAGCAAATAGCGTATTAGCTAAAAATGATCAGGTATTTATTGAAGCCATTGAGACATCATTACCGAAAGATTCTGCAATCTACCAACTACCCTATGTGCCATATTCTGACAGTGGGACAGTTAATAATCTTGGCGCTTATGACCAAGCACGGGGGCATGTACATTCCAAACATTTGAAATGGAGTTTCGGCGGTGTACGCGGGCGGGAAGGTGATTGGTTTTTCAGGAAACTTGCACTATTGCCTTTGCGTGAGCAGGTAAAGGTCGTTTCTGCGATGGGATTTGCAGGCATTTATATTGATCGACGCGGATTTATAGATAACAGCCCCGCAAATGACAAGAAATGCGCCAAGTATGTTGCCAGCCAAGTTGATAGGTTAAAAAACAACTGTGTCACCAACGCGGAACTTGAGCAAAGTATCAGCCAGACGATTGAAGTTTCAACGAATCAACCCAAACTGGTCAGCAAAGACAGTCAAATCATTTTTTTGCCGTTGAAGCCGTACGTGCTGAATCAAGAAGAATTAAACCAAGCTAACGCATACATCCAGCCCATTGGTTATAAGCTGGTCAATGGTGTGCCGGTTCAATTGGAAGGCGGATTTGAAGATTCCATAGATTTACGCAAAGATGATCCTGATATGCCGGTTTATCTGGGCGGTTTGAGCGGGTTGTCTGGTATTTCTATTGGGAATGAGGGCCGAGTAGGCCGGTGGTCGGATGCATTGTTTGCCAAGCGAGTTACCGTTTGGCTTGCAAAGCCGTTACCTAAAAAGTTTACCCTACAGATTCGCGCGCAAGCGGCTGGTTTGAACGCTGGTAAACCGATGCAGGTCAAAATTGGCAAACAAACCAAAGATATTATTTTTGGCTCGGAATTTGAGACCAAAAGTGTCAGCTTTGAGCTCGATGAGCCCATCTATAAAATTGAGTTTAAACCAGCTGACCCCTTCAGTCCTGCTAGACGTTGGGGCTATGGCGATACAGGACTCATTGCCATCCTTTTTCAACAGATTCTGATCGTACCTAACTGAAAATTGATTAATTAACTTTCGGTTATCAACATTTTGAGCACTAATTTTGTCTAGTAAACCAACTTTTTCATCAAGTAAAACGACAACGCCGTGGTGAACGGCAGCAGAATGATTTGCGCCCAATAGTCGCCCGAGTAGCCACGAATCAAGGCAATCATCAGCGTGTTGCCCGCATAAATCGACACCCAACAAGCCACATAGCGCCAAAAGCGACCCTGGCTGCCAAACACAAAAGCGCCATGCGCTTTGAAACCGACGGCAATGCCAAACAAGATGGACACGGCTGAGGCCACGTAATACGGCCAGTTGAACACATACAGCGACAAGAAATACACGCCCAAGCTCATTGCCGTGTTCAGCCCCCCCACGATCAAAAAACGCAATAAACGCCGCCAATCTACCGTTTTTAAATCGGGCATCATGCAGCAGATTTGGCTATTGCTGCAGCGCGGCGGTTTAATATTTGGTAAAACACCCATTTACCCAAACGCACCTTGTAAGCGTTCAGCTTTTGCATGAAGTGCTCAGTCGTCGACAGCTGGATGCCGTGGTTTTGCGCAACGATGTTCATCTCATCAATCAGCGTATCGTATTGGCGCAGCGTGTTGTTGGTTTGGTGGAAACGGATGGCGTAAGCAGGGTTTTGCAGCACGAAAACGTCTCTTTCACCACCGATGCCTGCAAAGAAATTGACATCAGAAGCTTGGTGCAAGCGCTTGTCTAACTGCAAATGCTGGCCAAATTCAGTCCGCGACAGCACCGCAATGCCGTACAAGTTGCGGCAGCGAACAATGCTGGCTTTGGCGACGGTTTTGCCCGCCACTTTGCCCTGAAAACCCACGTTGGAAACGCCAAAACTAGGGATGAACTCGGATTTGCTGTCTAGCCAGCGAACCGGCGCGTTCACCATGGCTAAGGTTTTATCTGCTTCCAAAATGCTGCGCGCTTCCGCAAAAGCGTCTGGCCGTACATAAATATCGTCGTGGCTCAGGTAGGCAAAATAAGTGGTTTTGCACAAACTCAGCGCTTTGTGGAAGTTGCCGTGCACACCCAGATTGGTCTCGTTCAAGATATATTGAAAACGCGGGTCGGCCAAATACGGCTTGCAAATCTCGGCGGTGTTGTCTGTGGAGCAGTTGTCGACGATTAAAAACGTCCAATTCGTATAGCTTTGCGCCAAAACCGAGCCAATCGCCTGCTGGATGTAGTTGGCACCGTTGTAAACCGGTAAAAAGATAGTGACGTCTGCTTGCATAATGTTCTTGAAAAGTTGGGCTGAGAATAGCACAGCTAAAGATGGGACAATGTTGCCTATGAACCGATCTGATAACCACTTTCAACACCGATTCAAAAACAAACGCGCTTTGGTCACTGGCGCTTCTAGCGGAATTGGGCTGGCAATTGCGCATGCTTTGACGACTGAAGGGGCGCACATTCACGCGGTTGCCCGAAGTTGGCCGCAAGCTATTGAAGGCTGGCAGTTGCACCATGCAGATTTCACACTTGAAGCTGACGTGAAGCGCCTTGCGGCCGATGTTTCAGCTTCTGCAGCACCGCTAGATTTGCTGATTCATTGCGCCGGCGCATTAGAAATCGGCACAGTAGCGGATTTCCCCATCGCGCAGATGGATGTGATGTACCAAGTCAATGTGCGTGCGCCGTTTTTACTGACGCAGCTCTTATTACCCCTGATGACGACATCTTTGACGCAAAGCCAGGGACAAATCGTATTTATCAATTCCTCAGCTGCCGCAGCACCAAATACAGCTCTAGCCGGCTATTCTTCTACCAAAGCAGCTCTTAAATCAATAGCAGACTGTCTGCGCATGGAAGTCAATCCGAGCGGCGTGCGGGTGATGAGCGTTTACCCCGGCAAAACGGCTTCGGTGATGCAGAAACGTGCGCACGAGCTGGCTGGCAAACCCTATGACTCGACCAGTCTGATGCAGCCTGAGGATGTGGCACAGATGGTGATGAGCGCTCTGGCGTTGCCCAAAACGGCGGAAATGACGGATTTGCATATCCGACCGATGAAGAAGTAATTCAGAAATAACCAAAAACAACTAAAAATAATTAGCCGCATGATAGATATTTTTGACCCCCAGCTAGATTTCGCCCCTCTTGGCGAGCAGATGTACCAGCTCGTGGAAACGCTGTACCCGATTTGCCGCAGCATCACCGGCCCGGGCGTACGGGAAACCATGGCGCATATCCAAAAGCTGCTGCCTATCACCATCCACGAAGTGCCTAGCGGAACGCCTGTTTTCGACTGGGACGTGCCTAAAGAATGGGCGATCCGCGACGCTTATGTAAAAAATGCTTTGGGCGAGCGGGTGATTGACTTCAAAAAATCCAACCTGCACGTGCTGAACTACAGCACCCCCGTGAGCCGACGCATGACGCTTGCCGAGCTGCGCCCGCACCTGACCACCCTGCCCGAGCAGCCGGACTGGATTCCCTACCGCACCACTTACTACCAAGAAAAATGGGGCTTTTGCCTGAGCCAAAATCACTTGGATGCTCTGGCTACTGCGGATAAAGGCGAAGCATATGAAGTGGTGATTGATTCAACGCTACAAAACGGTTCGCTGACTTACGGCGAGTACGTGATTGAAGGCGAATCCGCCGACGAGGTGCTGATCTCCTGCCACACCTGCCACCCGTCGCTGTGCAACGACAATTTATCGGGCATTGCCTTGGCGACCTATTTGGCGCGGCATATCGAGCAGATCAAGGCGGCGGGGGGCAAGCCACATTACACATACCGCTTTTTGTTCATCCCCGGCACGATTGGCTCCATCACTTGGCTAGCGCTCAACGAGGCGAAAGCCAAGAACATCAAGCACGGTTTGGTGGTGGTTTGCGTGGGCGATGCAGGCAACTTCAGCTACAAAACCAGCCGCCAAGGTGACGCATTGATTGACCATGCAGCGAAGCATGTGCTCACTTCGACAAAAGAAACCTTCAACTTGATTGACTTTTTCCCCTACGGCTATGACGAGCGACAATATTGCTCGCCCGGTTTTAACCTGGCCGTGGGTAGCCTGTCGCGCTCCACCCACGGCAAGTTTCCGCAGTACCACAGCTCGGCGGATGATTTGTCGTTTGTCAGCGGCAAGCAGATTGCCGAGTCGCTAGAGGTGTACATGAAGGTGCTGGACGTTTTGGAGAACGACCAAATCTTGGTGAACCAAAACCCAAAATGTGAGCCCAGATTAGGCAAACGAGGTTTGTACGGCAGCGTGGGGGCGACGATTCATCGCCCCACCTTTGAAATGGCGCTGCTGTGGACGCTGAATTTGACCGACGGCCAGCATACGTTGCTAGATATCGCGAAACGGGCCAAGATGCCGTTTGAGACCATCAAACAAGCAGCCAAAGCCCTGCAAGCCTGCGATTTGTTGAAAAAGCCGTAAAACCGCTTGAGACACGCTTTACATAGGCAATAAATGCCTGTAGCCGGCGTATTTATTGACTAAACCGCTATTTTATTGAGGCTATGTCACCATTAGCTGTTGAAACGATTTCAAGCCAAGCGAAGTAGCCAAGAAAGCAGCAGCAGAATCGTTGTCGACATGTCGATCTAGATACC
>JAYUCJ010000274.1:0-2649 GCA_043740415.1 Polaromonas sp.
TTACTCTATTAATAACGTTTCTTGAGGGATTTGGTGGACGTAGTTTATGCAAAAATGCTAGTGTTTACGCGGGGTGTGGGGGTTTTGCAGGGGCGACTAGTTACACACACTTACGCCATAAGCTCAGCTACAAGCTTATGAATGTCGTCCATTGACAGCTCTGACGCGCTCTGTGGGCATTCTTTAGCCGAGCAATTAACTAACCCTCTAATCGCGTTGCATCGCGCTGGCGAGTCAGTTCAGAGCCTTCTTTGAAGGAAAACAGCATCTCTGTAGGCTGGCCATCTTGTGTGATGGTTAGCGCTTTGCTTGTTTTCACAAAATCAATCTCTTGCTGAAAACTGGTTTGCACTTGTTCAAACGTTAATGCATCCATAAAAGCTCCAATTTCAAATATTTCTGTAATCAGAATGAAATTACCCTACAAATATGCCTCTAGCCAGCGTATTCATTGCCTAAAGCGCTACAAAAATTATAGTAATGTTGACTATTTTTTAAGCAACGTGCGCCAAAAAGCCATCATGCCAATCACCCAAACCGTGCCCGCACTTCTTCTTCTCTTATTCTTCTAAGGCTTTATATAAAGATAATAGTAGTAGATAAGGGCGGCTTGTTTGTGTGGATAAGGCTTTAAACCTGAATCACATCAAGCACTTACCCTGCCCCTGCGGGTGTGGGCAAGGCTGATATTTTGGTGTCGCACGATTCTGGATAACTATGCGTTTAGTGACTAATCTGTGGATAACTGGCCAGTTGCTAAAAAACTATCCACAGCTTTTTACAATCAATTCTTCGCCAAATACGCACGAACCCCCTTGAACTCAAGCCGAGAGTCTGCTGTGCCTACCAGTTGGGTAACTTTGGTGTAAAACATCTTGGCTTTGTCACGGTTGTTGGTCTGCTCGGCGGCTTGGCCGGCGGCTATGAGGCTGCGCAGCCGGTTGGGGTCGCGCACCTGTGAGCGCTCATATTGCACCAGCGCCTCGGCGGGGTTGCCGCTTTGCAGCAACATGTCGGCCAGCAGTTCACGGGCAGGAATCAAGCGGCCAGGTGAAACCGGGCTTTTTTCGCTGGCATCTTCCATGTCTGCGGCTGTGCGCATTTGTGCCAGTGCCGCATCTTTGTCGCCGCGTCCGTAGGCAATCCAGGCCAGCGCTGTTTGGTGCTGCACGTTGACTTCAGTCGCCCAGTAGGCGTTTTTAGCCGTTTTAAGGGCTTCTACCGTCTCACCAAGCACTTTGGCACTTTTTTCTGCCAGGGCAAGGTCGCCACTGCGGGCTGCGCCCAAAGACTTGGCAAACCAGACCATCGCATCGGCAAAAGCAAAGCGGCTGCTGCGGGACTCCAGCTCGGCAGCCTCTTTCCACATACCGCGCTCCACCGCGTAGCGCGCTGGCATCGCCGACAAGGCATAGCTGATGGGCATGGCCGCAGGATTCAGGTCGGTCACCGTTTTGGATTCGTTCACATTGTTGATCGCGTCTTGGTCACGTCCCAGTTGCAAGTTGGCATAAACCATATAGTCCAGCGCGTGCAGCCAATTGCTGCCGGATTGGTCCACTTTGGCGGCGTTGGCAGAGCGGCGATTGGTCACCACCGAATCTTGCCACGACCCCACCCGTGTGAAGATATGTGATGGCATGTGCAAGGCGTGTGGCGCAGAGGCTGCGATGTCGGCATAACGCCTGGCCGCTGGCAGGCCTTTCACCGCAATCGGCGGATAGTCATAACTGTGAATCAAATAATGCGCCACGCCGGGGTGGTTGGGGTGTTTGACCATTTGTGGCTCCAACAAAGCCGCCGCCTTCAGGGTTGCGGCAAACGTGGCATCCGATGGAGACTGCGTCGCCGTCAGGTAGATGGCTGAGAAAATCTGCGCTTCGTCATCATCTGGGAAGCGTTTGGCCAAGGCTTCAAAAGCATCAGACAGCGCTTTCATGCGGACACCGTGTGGACGGTTGGCAAAGTCCAACCAATACTGCGCGACGGCTTCCAGGTACATGCGTTCACGTTCGGTCTTGGCCCCAAGGGCACGCCCGCGCTCTATGGCTTCCTGTGCTTTTTTGGCGGCTTCAGGTGTGGCGCCGCCTACAAAAGTGTTATCGACCAAGACAGCCGCAATGCCCCAGTAGGCAATGAAGCAGTTCGGGTCTTTTGCCAGTACTTCATTGAACCCTTTTTCGCCTTCATTGAACCAGAAGGAATGCAAGAGTGCTACCGAGCGTGTGAACTGCGCTTGCACCGCAGGTTCGCAAGAGGTCGGGAATAACACGGTACCCAGTTGCTCGGGTGACTTGCCATCGCCATTGCTCCAGGCAGTACTGACCGAGGTAAGTGAGAAAGCCAATGCAACGGCACGGCAAACCAATGAATGCTTCATGATTCTCTCCTTGAACATAGCGGGCAAAGGAGTTATTGCATGTAACGTGCAGAGCCCGCTGGTTCCACACGTGAGATTAAAAATTCAATTTACAACGTTATCGTGAAGGCTATCACTGCCAAAAAATAACGCAATATGTAATTAATCACATATTTATTTAACTAATTGCTATAAAAATAGGCTATGTCAACGTTAGATAGTGGTTCAAAATAGACTCTATATAAATCAACGAGTTAGCCGATGCAGCAACGCTGTTTTCTATGCCTATA
>JAYUCJ010000275.1:0-6650 GCA_043740415.1 Polaromonas sp.
CGTTCACCACTTTTGGGTGAGCACACCGATGAAGTGCTCAAACAACTGGGCTACAGCGCGGAATACATTGACGAGCTGCGGGCTGAAAAAGTTATTTAAGGTGATGTAGCGCGATTGATAGGATACGTGCTAGGCGTACACCCGCTCACGTATCCACTTGGTCGCAATCCACTTTTCACCTTCAACCACCGGCGATCCGCCATGCAGCGTTGACGGGTCAACTTGCCCCTTTGAATTGACGTACGAAAAATACAGCGCCGAGCCCTTTTTCGGGTAAACGCTGAGCTTGATGTCGGGTAACACCGTCGCACCGCCCGCTTTCACATCGTTCAAATACATGATGACGGTGATCGTGCGTTGCCCACTCTTTGCGGTATGGACGCGGCCACCCGTGTTGTCGGGGAAGTAGTCAAAATGCGGCCTGTACTCGCCGCCACCCGCGTAGTTCAAAATCTGGATTCCCTCACCATTCGGCACGGGCGTTCCGGTGATTTCAGCAATTCTGGCCTCGATTTTCTTGACCAAATCGTTTTGTCCCAGTGTGAAATACGTCCCCAAACTCGTGCGGTGTTCATGTCCCACATGTGCACCTGTGGCGTCGTCCACCACGTTAGATTTGGTCAAGGTGCTTTTTGACAACGCACAAAAAGCATCGCACTCGTCGTGCGTCATGAAATTGTCCAGCAGCACAACATCGGGCGCTGTTAGCCGCATCGCGACTTGAATGTGTTGCCCGTCTTGGGTGACGATGGTGTTGTCATGCTGAAACAAATAGCTCGCCTCTTGCTCATAGGAGCCGCCTTGTTGGTTAGACACGCCTTCGTCGCTAGAAATAGCTTTGCCAGCGCGATTTTTCAAATTAAACACCGCCACATCCTGCGCGATACCCGCTTTCACCATATCCGCCAGCATGGCTTCATACAAGCAGCCGCGTGCGAAATTTTCATTGATCCAGTTTTGCCAAGCTGTGTCTAGTATTTGCATGTTTAAGCGAGGATTTCTTGTTGCGTTGTGCAGTGAATCCTACCACCTCCCGCTGCAATACCATCCACATGGAGCTGATCTATTAGTCTGTCCAGAAAGGCGCACTGCAAGTTTACCTTGACTGCGATGGCAGGCTCGAGAGATAAACTGGCAGAAAGAAGCAGCGCTATGGTTTTTGCAAATGTGACCCGCATTGAAGTGAAGTCGTCAAGAATGCGATCCAAGCGCACATAAGAATCGGTAAGACCAAGGTTTAAGCCGCATCGCTGGCAAACGCCTTGCCTGGCAGTGTGAATATGAAGGTAGAACCCACGCCTAGTACGCTTTCAACTGTCACAGTGCCCCCATGAGCTTCTGTAAACGTCTGCACAATGGCCAGCCCCAAGCCCGTACCATCATCGCGCTCAGCGTCTGTTTCACCTTTGTCAAAGATTTTTCCCAGCATTTCCTCAGGTATACCCTTGCCGTTGTCGCTCACCCAGCAAGCGACACTGTGGTCATCCACCAGGTCTTTGGCGCCGATGGTGACGACACCATTCGGGGTGTATTTCACAGCGTTGGTGACCAGGTTTTGCAAGATGCGTTGCAGCAAACTGGCATCGGCATAAACGACCAGGTCGTCTGGAACACGGTTGATGATCTGTGTGCCAGCGGCTTCGGCCACAAGCGCCAAGTCATCCCTCAGCTGCTCGACCAGCGGCCACAAGTCGAACAAACGCCGCTCCAAATGGATGCCCTTGTCCGCTTCAAGGTGTGTGTTTTCTTCCAGTACTTTTTGCACCAATCCTTCAAGCTGCTGAACACTGCGGCGCATCGATTTCAGCATTTGTGCCGCATCTTCACCATAACCGCGCTTGGGAAGCGACTGCTCCAGCACGCGGCCAGTCAACGAAATGGCAAACAAGGGGGTTCGCAAGTCATGTGCGACAAACGCCAGATACTCCTCCCGCCGTTGCTTCACTTCCAGTGCTTGTTGGGTTGCATAGGTCTCCAATGCCAAGCCAATCGCATGGTCAAACACCCGGTTGACCACATGAAACGGCTGGCCTTGCAGGTTGATGCCGTTCTCCGTTGCCAAGTCGTGGATACAGCCGCGCAAAATGTTGTACTCCGCCACCACTTCTGCAATGTCAAAAGCTTCCTGCAAACGCTCTAAGCCGTGCGCAGGCGGGCTATCCTCAAGAAGCACTTCCGGAATGGTTGATTCAGAATTTAATTTCAGCTCGGTGGCCAGCTCATCAAGCAAGCTCGGCATATGGTCGTTCAGCGTCGGAATATCCAAATGCCGTGCCGAAGGCAGCTCCCGAACCTGCAATCGCCACTGTGAGAGCAATGTTTGTCGCTCTTGCTTGATAAGATCAGCCAGTTTGTTCAAATTTGCCATCAGCTATTTATACACCCGTTTTCAAATCCACTTGGTTGCGAACCATTTTTCACACGCAACCACGGGCGTTCCGTCTTTCAAAATGCTGCTAATTTAATAGCACTTTAGGCAATAAATACGCCGGATAGGTGCTAATTTAACCTTATTTTATCGGTTTTTTGGCACGCGCCGTCAAACGCTATATCAGCTTTTATTTGGAGCACATGCGGCTGGAAGAAGCGGTCATCCTGCCCACCGCACAGCGCGTCTTGGATGAGTAAGATTGGGCAGAACTAGACGCCGCCTTCGCCACCAACTGCGACCCCTAACCGGTAAATACCCCCGAGACGCCACCTACGACCGCCTGTTTACCCGCATTGTGAACCGTGCGCCTGCACCGATTGGGTTGGGGGCTTAGGCTTAAGCAGTTGTAGGCTGATTTTGGTCAAAAACTGTTAATTGTGTGCATGATTGCTTTGGAGACATAAATGAAATTCAGGTTATCACCGTGACTGGGACTCTCGTTTTACCTGCCTGCCATCGTTATGATTGCGAAATACCAAGTTTTGGAGAAATTACATGCGGCATCGAGGCACAAAATGAAAACAATCACGAAGATCGTGCTCGCCAACTTCAAGCGATTCGAAACTCTCGACCTTCAAGTCGATGAGGAATTGAACATTCTCATCGGTGACAACGAAGCGGGCAAGAGTTCCATCCTGCTTGCGCTCGACCTAGTCCTCAGCGGCAGCGTGAACAAGGTCGAGACAATTGGCCTTGAATCCATATTCAATGTAAGCGCGATCAGCAAATTTTTGTCCGGGCCGAAAAAGATTGTCGATCTTCCCAAATTGTTTGTGGAGGTTTATTTAACGGAGCAGAACAACCCGGACTTGCACGGCTCCAACAACTCAAAAGGCTTTTTCAGCGATGGATTGCGGCTCGACTGCGAACCCGTTGATGAATACGGCAAAGATATTCTCGCAGCACTCAGTGAAACCGACCCGATCTTTCCGTTCGAGTATTACCGGATCAAGTTCACCACTTTCGCCGACCAGCCCTACTCTGGCTACAAAAAGTTCGTCAAGCATCTGGTCATCGACAGTACGCAAATCAACAACGACTACGCGAATCGGGAATACACCAAAACAATCTATGGCGCACATGCCACCGTCTTGGAACGCAATAAGCATGAAAACCTCTACCGCAAGAACAAGTCCGACTTCAAGGTAAGCGCGCTCAGCGAGATGAATGCCAAGCTGGAAGACTACAAATTCGCCGTGCGGACTGGCCCGAAGTCTAACCTCGGCTCCGACCTCATCATTACCGAAGACGATATCCCTATCGAAGACAAAGGGAAAGGGCGGCAATGCTTCATCAAGACTGAGTTCGCCTTGAGAAAGAACGACGGCGAGCACCAACTCGACATCCTGCTGCTCGAAGAGCCCGAGAACCATCTCAGTCACGTGCACATGAACAAGCTGATCCAAAGGATTTCCGATTCCAAGAGGAAGCAGCTTTTCATCGCCACCCACAGCAGCTTGGTCTGTTCGCGACTGAACCTGCGCAAGGCGGTTCTTCTGAATAGCTCCGGTGCCAACCCAGTGGTCCTCAACCATTTGACCGAGGACACGGCGAAGTTTTTCATGAAAGCGCCCGACAACAGCGTGCTTGAATTCGTGTTGGCAAAGAAGGCTCTCTTGGTGGAGGGCGACGCGGAATTCATCCTGATGGACGCTTTCTACAAGAAGCATGCTGAAGGCACCACACCCGAGTCGGACGGTGTCCATGTCATACCTGTCGGAACCAGCTTCAAGCGATACATGGAGCTGGCTAAGCTTCTGTGCATAAAGACGGCCGTCGTGCGTGACAACGACAGAAATTACGACGCCAACTGCGTCGCCAGCTATGCCGGTCATGTGTCCGACAGCATCAAGGTTTTTTCCGATCCCGATAACGACCGATGGACATTCGAGATATGCGTCTACCAAGACAACAGCACATCGTGCGACGCCTTGTTTTCTGTGGGGCGAAAGTCCCTGTCCGTTCAGGATTACATGCTCGCCAACAAGGCCGATGTGGCTTTCGATCTGCTCGAAAAGGCGGAAACCGCGCTCGTCGTGCCGGCCTACATAAAAAACGCCATCGCGTGGATAAAAGAGTAGTCTTCGCCGTTGCGGGGTCAGGGAAGACGACGAGAATCATCGCCGGCCTCGACCTCGAACGCCGATTCCTGCTAGTCACTTATACGGACAACAACCTCGCCACGTTGCGCAGGAAGGTTTTTGAGAAATTCGGATTCATACCGAAAAACATCACGCTGCTCACTTACTTCACCTTCTTGCACGCGTTCTGCTACCGACCGCTCCTCGCCATGAGGATGCGGACCAATGGAATCAATTTCGACCCGCCGCCGATGCACACACGATGGTTATCCCGCGACCTGGACTCCTTTTACATCGACCCCAGTCGCAGGCTTTATCACAATCGCATTGCCAAGCTCTTGGAAACCAAGGGAGTAATTGCCAAAGCCGCGAAGCGCGTTGAGAAGTATTTCGACGTGCTCTGCTTCGATGAGGTACAGGACATCGGCGGCCACGATTTCCAACTGCTCGAAGCCATCTGTGGCTGCGACATGGACTTGCTATTGGTCGGCGACTTCTTCCAGCACACTTACACCAGCAGTCAAGACGGCAATGTGAACAGCGGGCTGCATGCGGACTACGCCAAATACAAAACTCGATTTCAAAAGGCAGGTCTCACTGTAGACACCACAGCTCTAGCGAAAAGCCATCGCTGTAGCGCCACTGTCAGCGAATTCATCAGGGAACAAATGGGCATCGACATCCATTCCCATACTGCTCGCGCGACAGTCGTCGTACATATCACAAAGCAAAGCGAGTTTGACGAACTCCACGCGTGCGAAAAGACAGTGAAACTTTTCATTCAAGAGCACGGCAGGTATGGATGTCACTCTGAGAACTGGGGGCGCTCGAAGGGTCAAGATCATCATCGCGACGTGTGCGTTGTCTTGCATCAAGCAGCTTACAAGGCATATTTAGCAGGCGGTCTACGGGAGATCAGTCCCCTTACAATGAGCAAACTTTATGTGGCCTGTTCAAGGGCCAGCGGCAACCTGTACTTAGTGTCAGACAAACTGGCTAAAAAGTTCAAGCAACCTGCCGCGGCAAAGCTCGCCGCCAATCTTTGAATGCGGTGTCGAAGTTGAGGACGCGGTTGGTAGGACTGCTGCAATGTGGGTTGACATGGCTCGACAAACCGATTACCTACATGTTTGTGCGAGGAGGCTTATGATACTGTGCTACGACTCCTTCCGCGCCCCAAGAAATCGTTTGCCGAGAAGTTTTGAGTTTCTGCTTTTGGCGCAAAAAGCAGTCCAATCAAGCCAACACCGAGTAATCCGTATACCCCTTCGCGCCACCGCCGTAAAAAGTCATGCGGTCGGGGGTGTTCATGTCGGCACCTTCGCGCAGGGTGAAAGAAACTTGTTCGTTCATGGTGTTCAGGGTCAAATAAAGCCGATGGGCCGTTTGGCTTTGCGCGTTTTGTCTTCTGATATGAGTTGTTTGATGGCGTCGAACACCTGTGAGAACTGCTCGTCGTAGCGGGTTTCCATGGCCTCAATGCGGCGGGCCAGGTCACGGTTGGAGTCCATCAGGCGGCGTAACTGCACAAACGTGCGCATGATGGCGATGTTGACCTCGACTGCCCGCTGGGAGCGCAGTACGCTGGAGAGCATGGCGACGCCTTGCTCGGTGAAGGCGTAGGGTAGTGTGCGCCGTCCCCCTCTGGCGTTTGACATCACAATTTGTGATGTCAAACCGGCATCAGGTGGGGAATTCGTCACAGTTTGTGATGATTTTCCGCCTTTAGGGGCTGATGAGGTCACAATTTGTGACCTCAAAGCCGACCACTCTTCGGTTGTCAGCTGCAACATGAAATCATCAGGAAACCGGGTGCGATTGCGTGCAACGGATTGGTTCAGGACACGGGCTTCGACACCATAGAGGTCGGCAAGATCAGTATCTAACAGCACTTTTTCGCCCCGGACCAGAAAGACGAGTTTTGCCAGATTCTCTGGTTTGGGGATGATTTGGGTCAAGACATCACCCCAACACCGGATAATCCGTATACCCCTTCGCGCCACCGCCGTAAAAAGTCAAACGGTCGGGGGTGTTCATTTCTGCACCTTCACGCAGGCGACGGGTCAGGTCGGGGTTGGCGATGAAGGGGCGGCCGAAGGCGACCAGGTCGTCGCCTTTGGCCAGCGCGTTGTCCGCCA
>JAYUCJ010000276.1:0-18922 GCA_043740415.1 Polaromonas sp.
TTGGCGCGGCTGTTTCCCTACCTGTGGCAGTACAAATGGCGGGTGATGGCGGCGCTGACCTTCATGGTTGGCGCCAAAGTAGCCAATGTGGGTGTGCCCTTGCTGCTCAAACAGCTGGTGGATAACATGACGCCCAACTTCACGTCTGGCGCACAAGTCCTGCTGATTGTCCCCGTTGCTTTGCTGTTGGGTTACGGCTTGCTCAGGTTATCCACAAGCCTGTTCACCGAGTTACGTGAACTGGTTTTCTCCAAAGCCACCGAAGGCGCAGCGCGCAGCATTTCACTGGAAGTTTTCCGCCATTTGCACAATTTAAGTCTGCGCTTTCACCTGGAGCGCCAAACCGGTGGCATGACGCGGGACATTGAACGCGGCACCCGCGCGGTGCGCACGCTGATTGGCTTTACCCTCTTCAACATCGCCCCCACATTGATCGAAATGGCGCTGGTGCTGACGCTGTTGGCGGTCAAATTTGACGCCTGGTTTGCTTGGATCACCGTCGCCGCCTTGGTGCTGTACATCACCTATACCATCACCGTGACCGAATGGCGCACGCAATTTCGCATCAAAATGAACGAAATGGACGGCCAAGCGCACACGCGTGCGATTGACTCACTGCTGAACTACGAAACCGTCAAATACTTCAACAACGAGGCCTTTGAAGCCAAACGCTACGACGAAAACCTAGAGAAATTTCGCGCTGCCTCAGTCAAAAGCCAAACCACGCTGAGCTTGCTGAACACGGGCCAGCAGCTCATCATCGCCACTGCACTTGTTGCCATGCTCTGGCGTGCCACCCAAGGCGTGGTCGAAGGCCGCATGACGCTGGGCGACTTGGTGATGGTCAACGCCTTCATGATCCAACTCTACATTCCGCTGAACTTTTTAGGCGTGATTTACCGTGAAATCAAGCAAAGTTTGACCGATTTGGACAAAATGTTCACGCTGATGGAGCGCGAACGCGAGATTGCGGATGTGCCAGGTGCTCAAAAACTCGTTATTTCATCAAAATCAGCCATTTTAGAGCAAAATTCGACTATAGCCGGCTTATTTATTGCCTCAACAGCTACAAACAATATAGCAAATAACATCTCAAACAGCATCAATTCACCCGAAATCAGCTTCCAAAACGTGCATTTTGCGTACGAGGCCAGCCGCCCGATCTTGCACGGCATCAGCTTCACTGTGCCTGCTGGCAAAACCGTGGCAGTCGTCGGACCGTCAGGCGCTGGCAAATCGACCTTGGCGCGCTTGCTTTTCAGGTTTTATGACGTGCAGCAAGGCACGGTTTCCATCGCCGGCCAAGACATCAAAACCGTGACCCAAGCCAGCCTGCGCGAAGCGATTGGCATTGTGCCGCAAGACACCGTGCTGTTCAACGACACCGTGGCGTACAACATTGCCTACGGCAGAACGGGGGCAACACAAGAACAGGTGGAAGAGGCGGCCAAATCCGCAAGGATTCACGACTTCATCGTCTCCACGCCGCTGGGCTACCAAACCATGGTCGGCGAACGCGGACTGAAACTCTCGGGCGGCGAAAAGCAACGCGTCGCCATCGCCCGAACCCTGCTGAAAAACCCGCCAATTTTGATTTTTGACGAAGCCACCTCGGCTTTGGACAGTGCCAACGAACGCGCCATTCAAGCCGAGCTGCAAAGCGTGGCACAAAACAAGACGACACTGGTGATTGCCCACAGGTTATCCACAGTTGTGGATGCGCATGAAATTTTGGTGATGGATGCTGGCCATATCGTTGAGCGTGGCAATCACGGACAACTGCTTGCGCTGGGTGGTGTTTATGCGCAAATGTGGGCGCTGCAGCAAAGTGGTGGAGATTGAAATTAATTCACGTTGCAGGTATAAGCAAACTGAAACGCGCTGTTCGACGGGAAGGTGGCAATGGTCAACCCAGCAGTCAGGTTGGCGAACGTCAAAGGTGGTGCTGGGCAAACTGCGCCTGGGCTTGTCACGGTACACACCACCGGGTTTGTCGCTGGGCAGATGAGTCCGGCATCGATGGTGTCTGTCAGAACTACGTTATTCGCCGGAGAGGGGCCTTGGTTGGACAAAGTAACCACATAGTTGTTGGGGCCCCCACTCGTTGCAACAGATTTGCCATCTGTTTTGCTGATAGAGACGCTGGCTTCAAGTGAAATAGGTGTAGTAACCGATCCTGTGCAATTGGCACCGGCTGGGCAGGTAGGATCGCCACCACCTGTTGCTGTCACGGTATTGACACTTGGAGAGACAGCTGTTGAACCCACTGAAACTGGGACAGTGATGACAATATTACCTATTGCTGCACCAAGTGCAATGGAGCAGCCCGCAAGACTGGACGCTCCAGCACTTGGGCAGCCGCTTAAAACGCCGCCAGTGGCTGTGATATTGCCGCTCGTGGTGATACCTGTGGGGAGCGCATCCTCAAGTGTGATCGCAGCTGTGGTTGCGTTGTTTGCCACGGCAATGTTAATGGTGTAGAACTGACCTGGTTGCCCAACGACCAAGGGCGCTTGGCTAACAGTTTTAGTTACCGTCAATTTGGGTGGAACTGGCGTTATCGTGAGTGCTGTGGCCAAAAAGTTTCGCCGCAGACATGAGTCGACTACTTTAACTGTTATCACGCAAGACGTACTAGTTGTTACGACGGGCGCAGTAAACGTGGTGCTTGAAGACGTGCTAGCTGAAAATGTGCCGCCGCAAGAACTGCTCCACTGGTAGGTATAACCCGGCGTTCCACCAGTGACACTGGCATTCAAATTGACCGTTGTACCGGCAACAATAGGTGCAGAGAGACCTGAAACAATCATTTCCGGCCGCGCCTCGATGCCCGCAAGCAGCCAAAGATTTAAGAACGCTCGCTTGGCTGCAACGTTGGCAGCGGCAGCTCCATCTTGGTTGTGCCCCCCTTCGTACATGACCAAACCATTGGTTGACACGCCAAAGCCTCGACCATAAACGAGTTTTGCCGCCAAACCTGGTGACAAACTGGGAACTTGTGGAAAAGGGTCATCCCACATCAGCACCTTGGTCGTTGGCCGCCAAGACCCCGGGTTTGCCGGTAAATAAATTTGCTCTGAACCATTTTCTGTGGCGGGGCCTAGATCACCCAAAAACTGCATGATGGGATCACCGCCATTGGTGGTGTAAATGTAAGAGCCATCGCCATTAGAATGCCCAGGCGTCTGGTAATTAACCAGTCCGCTGCTGCTCAAAAAATTAAAGTCTAATGGAGCAGCCGTCAAAGGATCATTCAAACCCTCGAGCACACTGACGGCATGGCAGGCCGCCCATATATACCCCCCCCGTGCATTGAAGGGTCGAAGATTTGTATGCGTCGCAACGGTAGGGTCAGCATGCGGCATCGCATAAAAATCATCACAAGCTGTCAAGTCGCTTGGCAACCCGGTCCTATAAGCTGTCGCTGGTATAGAGGCATCAATAAAAAAGTGATTTGACAACGCTAAATTAGCAGCATCCAGCACAGTTTTGGGCAGCGACGTGATTTTGTCGTAAATGGGGATGCTGCTTGCAGCGGCTGCGGTCGGGCCATTGATAGTCACACCCTGACCACGCCAGAAGGTTATGCGAGCAAGCACTGCAGCGGATACATATTCGGCGGAGATAATAAATGCGCCTGAACGGTAAGTGATGCCACTGATGGTGAAGTCATTGCCGTCTTTAAATTTGGTGGGGTTGATGCCCCACAACACGGGAATAGTTTGATTGGTCACCAAATCATAAACAGCGCCATAAGGACGCGTACCTCCCGCGACAGTGGTCGGCGAGGGATCGATGATGTACGACCCGACAGGCACCGTGACATAGTCTGTCAAGCCGTCATCGCGCGCAAATGCTACGAGTGTAGTAAAAGCAATCGCTATACATGCGACAGCTCTGAAAAATTTTCCGATTGCAATGTACTTATTGATCATACGTCTTCAGAGAAAAATCGTTAAATAAAACTAATTGCTACCAACGATACACATAAATATTTTATTGTCACATATATCCACAGAAAGACAAAACGTGTGTAACTAAGTTACAACAAGCTTAGCGATTGCTGGGTTTTTCAGAGCTTCCTTTAATTGCCACCATTTTCTAAATTGCTGTCAGCTTTCATATCTAAAGGTATTCTTTTTCGTCGAAAAAGCATTCGGGCGTTTATTTGAGGTGAACGAAAGCCTTTTTGATATCCAGTAACAAAATCTGATTCAGCTTTTTGAAACTGCCCTTTTTTTTCAAAAACAACTCCTCTGTAAAAAAAAGCGGCTCCAAAATCTGGGTTAAGCTTTAGCGCATAGTCAAAGTCGCCAAGAGCTTTGTCAAGCTCATTCATGCTTAGATAGGTGTTTCCGCGGTTCAAAAAATCATACCAAGGATCTTTTAGATTTAATGTCATTGCTTGGTCATATGAATCGATAGCTTGTAAATACTCTTCCTTTGCATGATATGCCTGCCCAAGAAATCGATAAGCTCTGGCAAGATTTTCATGACTTAAATTCCCAGACTGTATACAATTACGTAAATCTAAAATCGCTTGGTCATGTAAACCAGATCGGTGATTGATGTATCCAGACATACATAAATTTATTTGCTGTTGTGCAAAAACGCTTGCTGAAAAAAACAATCCCTTCACAACCACGCATATGATCAGCCAGATTCGGTATGCTTTCACAAGCGAATTTCCTTAAAGATCACTAAATGACGAGCACTTAACGAGGGTTCAAATAACGCAATATTTTGAATCATAGAAGTTAGTTTTGAGGATAATTTTCAGAGTTTGGCTTGGGTTGACTGTGAAGCACTTTAAGCTTTAATCTCACTTATTTTCGTATCTATTTGATGCTTTTTAGTTATTTAGGACGCATTCATCCCGTAAACACCTCAAATGCCATCAATTTACCCTACGCCATCCACAGATTAGACAGCGCAAATAGAGTGATTAGCTACTGCATATTCTTTTTCAAGCCGTGATAGCGAATCTTTATACGATGTCCAAAGTTGCACTGTTTCCATTGCCGGCCAAGACAACGTGTTTGCTGCAGGCTGCCCGAATGTTAAAACAGTGGTGAATTCCTTGGCTGTACAAATACCATTTCGGCCTATTCGATCGCCGATACAACTTAAATCGTTCACAGCAGTCACCGTGGCAGTTTGCGCATACAGTGCAGAATGACCAAGCCCCAGCATACAAAAAATCAAAGGTATAGCGTGTACTCGCAATCTAATTTGATTCAATACAAAAAAAATATCTCGCATTTTTTATTTCTGTTAATAGTTATTCTGTACATTGAATTTTAATGTATCCAAAAGTACTAAAAAACAATGGTTTATGCATAAAAACCACAAAACATCAAGGCTTCAGCCGCTCCCCCATCCACCGCAGCAAATCCACCCACATTTGGCGGGTTTCGCTGTCCAGCGGGGTGCGCTGGGCGTTGGGCAGTTCGATGGTCACGACCGGCATGCCTTTGTGCACGCCGCCATAGTTACCCAAAGAGCCGGGGAAGATGCCGACTTGGTCGAGGTACAAGCGACCTAGTTTTGACGGTGGCATGGTCGGGCCATCAAAATCGAGCACGCCGTAGGGCGCGTGGATGCTGACGATCAAATTCGGCTTGAATTTGGCCATTTCGTCGTGCAAAAACTTCGATTCTGGCTCGGACAGCGGCTCTTTGCCGGGCCAGCGGCGCGGGTCTTTGTTGGTGCGCTGCTCCCAGTAGATTTTGGCATCACGCGCCCAGTTCGGGGTGGGGAAGTTGCGGTTCAGGTCGACGCCGTTGGCATTGACGCGCTTCGCGGGCTGCGCTATCAGCCCATCGGGGTTGAGCATGGGGATAAAGCGCCAATGGATGCCGCCGGCAAAGCTGGCAGGCGTATTGGAGATTGAATTGCTGGGCGCTTGGGTGGCCAGCTTGATCCAATTCAGTGCTAGCGCGCTGGACGACAACTCGTCGCCATGGATGCCGCCCACCACCATCACCTTGAGTTTGGCCGGACTGGCGGGGTCGTCGCCCAGCGTGATCACATCGCGTTTCAACAGCGGCACGCCTTTGACGGAACGCGCACCGGTATCCACCAAATTGGCCTGCACACACAGCGGCTGCGTGACACCAGGCAGGTGACGTGCCATGTTTTTACAGAAGGCCGCGTTTTTAGGGTCATTTTCGACCTTATTTTCGGTCTTATTATCGGCTATAGCCGGCGTATTTATTGCCTGAAGTGCTATTAATAGTATAGCGTATTTCAATTTAAATAGCATGGCAAAACCTGTTCATGGCGCGTTTGGTCATGCATCCGCTGATGCGTCCAGTACATCTTCCGGTTCAACGTTTTGGCGCGCCAGGCGCTCACTTTTCCAATACACATCGTCGCCCGCTTTGCCGTCAATCACCATGCGATTTAAGACGCGGGAGAGCACAAACATCAAATCGCTCAAGCGGTTCAGGTATTGGCGGGGTGAATCGTTGATCATTTCTGACTCGCCAAGTGCCACCACCGCCCGCTCCGCCCGTCGCGCCACGGTGCGGCACACATGCGCTTGCGCGGCGGCGCGGTTACCAGCGGGCAAGATGAATTCGGCCAACTTGGGCAAGGTTGCGTTGTAGGTTTCTAAAGCGTCGTCCAAGTCCACAATCGCCTCTTTTTTGAGCAACTCAAAGCCGGGAATCGACAGTTCACCGCCTAAATTGAAGAGCTGGTGCTGGATTTCAACCAACACATGCCGCACGCCATCCGGCAGCGTCTCGCACAACAGCACGCCGATGTGCGAGTTCAACTCATCGACATCGCCCATGGCGTGTACCCGAAGATGGTGTTTAGAGACGCGGGTGTTGTCGCCCAGCCCCGTGGTGCCTTGGTCGCCCGTGCGGGTGGAGATTTGTGAGAGTCTGTTGCCCATAGTGTGTAACTTTGCCTAAAGAGGCAAAGTTACCACAAAACAAGCCCCTTGGCCTGACGCGGCCGCCTCACACCGCACACGACCGTCGTGGCGCTCAGCGATGGATTTGACCAAGGCCAGGCCCAAACCGACGCCGCCGTCGCGCTCACTCGCGCCCGGGGCGCGGTAAAACGGCTCGAAAATGCGTTCGCGAAGCTCCACTGGCACGCCAGGGCCGTGGTCTGTCACGCGCAGCACAGCGGTTTTGCTGTCGCCAGCGCCCTCAATAGCTAAGGTCAGTACAACAGATTCAGCACTTGAAACCGCCGTATTTTTTATCGCATAGCGGTTCGCGTTTTCCAGCAGATTGCGCATCAAACGGCGCAGCAGCTTGGGCACGCCTTGCACGGCGATGGCAGATTCGGACAATACCTGTAGCTCCGCACCCGATTTGGCGCACTCTTCCGCCGCCAAACCGGTTAAATCGACGGTTTCAAACGAGCCCACATCCGCCTGCGCCGAATCTAAGCGGCTGGCCAGCAAAATTTCGGCGATCAGCTGGTCCAACTCGTCGATATTGCGGCTGATTTCGTCTTTCAGGCGCTGCAATGCCACCTCAGACTGCGAACCATGCATCAGCTCCAGCCCCATTTTGATGCGGGTGAGCGGCGAGCGCAGCTCGTGCGAGGCGTTCGCCAGCAGCGATTTGTGCGAGCCCACCAAAGCCTCAATCCGGCTGGCCGCTGTGTTGAACCGTTCGGCCAAAAAAGCCACTTCGTCGTTGCCGCTGACCTTGACGCGGGTGGCCAAATCGCCCTGCCCCCATTGCTCCACGCCGATTTGCAGGGTGTTCAAACGCTTGGTCAGCCGGCGAATCAGCGGGTACGTGCCCAGCGCCACGGCGAGGCCGACCAACAGCAGCATCCAAACAAAGCCAAAGGGTGGTTTGAACCAGCTTTTATCGCCAGGGCCACCTGGCGGGCCACCCATGCCGAAATGTTGGTCTGGCCTGTCCGGACGATCTGAACGATCTGAACGATTCATGCGACCAGCACGACCTAGTCTTTCTCGTAATTCTTGCGGGGAAATCGACTCGAGTTCGCCCGTTTGCGGATTCATGCGGCGCGCCCGTGGCATTTGCAGATTCACCACCTCACCAGAGGCCAAGGGCTGGGTCAAGGTGAGCGAAAACTCTGCCCCCATGCCCGGCACACGCGGCGCCGCAGTGGCTGTGCCAATCACCTCGCCAGCGGCGTTGCGCACCACGACTTCACGCACCACAGGCGAAGCGCTGTAGTCCGCCAGCTTGCGCTCTGCACTTTCGCGCCAAGCCCAGCCGACCAAGAAGATCAACACCGCCACGGCCAGCACCACGGCCAGCCAAATGCGGACGTACAGGCGGTTGAAGAAGGGAGTGGCTGATTTCATCTTATTCCCCACTTTGAAAAAGGGGGTGAAAAATCGTAATGGGGATTTGATTTCGCATTCAATCTTGCTGCTTGGCAAACACATAACCCACGCCGCGAACGGTCAAAATCCGCTTCGGGTCTTTGGCGTCAACCTCAATCGCGGCGCGGATGCGGCCCATGTGGACATCGATGGAGCGATCAAACGCCTCCAACTCACGGCCGCGCACGGCTTCCATGATTTGGTCCCGCGTCAGCACCCGGCCCGCCCGCTCAGCCACCGCCAGCAGCAAGTCGAACTGGTAAGAGGTCAAATCAACCTCTTTGCTGCCCAAACTCACAATGCGGGCATCGCGGTCAATCTCCAAGCTGCCAAAGCGCAAAATCGGGTGATTCTCGGCAGACTCGGGTGATGGTGCAGCCTCTGAACTACGACGCAAAATCGCCCGAATACGAGCCAACAGTTCGCGGGGCTCAAAGGGTTTCGCCAAATAATCGTCTGCGCCCACCTCCAAACCAATCACACGATCCATCGGGTCGCCTTTGGCGGTGAGCATCAAAATCGGCGTTTTCCCCACAGCGCCGCCTATGCCCCGAATGCGGCGGCAGATTTCCAGGCCGTCCATGTCAGGCAGCATCAAATCCAGCACAACCAGGGCGGGCTGCTCTTTCTGCAGGGCGGCAAGCCCACTGGCGCCATCCAGCGCGTGCGCGACCTCGAAACCGCCTTGGCGCAGGTACTCGCTGACCATGCTGGCCAAGCGGGCGTCGTCTTCAATCATCAAAAGCTGTTGTGTCATGGTCGTTTGGTGCAAAGTTGCTGCGCTGCTATGGAGTAGCTATAACGCTGGATCATGCGCTGAGAGCCCATTTGGGGCGATGAAGCTGCGGTAAAGTTATGTAAAACCACACTATTGTGGGGTTTTGTCTGGGGTTTTGATGCGGCTTGCCAACCAAACCAGAATCAACACCGGCACCCCCAGCATCGCTGTGGCCGTGAAAAAATCAATATAGCCGAAGGCATCGACGTATTTGCCCGAATAGCCCGCTAAAAACTTGGGCAACAGCAGCATCATGGAGCTGAACAGCGCGTATTGGGTGGCGGAATAGTTGACGTTGGTCAGGCTGGACAAGTAGGCAATAAACGCGGCCGAGGCAATGCCGCTGGACAAATTGTCCGCCGAAATCACCCAAATCAGCGCCGTGACATCGTGCCCACGGCCGCCCAGCCAAGAAAAAAGCAGGTTACTCACCGCGCTCAACACCGCGCCCAACATCAAAATTCGCATCACGCCAAAGCGCATGGAAAGCACGCCACCGATGAACGCGCCGACCAGCGTCATGATGACGCCAAAGACCTTGGTGACGTTCGCCACCTCCAGCTTGGTGTAGCCCATATCGACATAAAACGGGTTCGCCATGATGCCCATCACCACGTCGGAGATGCGGTAAGTCGCAATCAGCGCCAAAATCAGCGCGGCCTGCCATTTGTAGCGACGGATGAAGTCGGCAAACGGCTCAACCAACGCGCCTTGTAGCCAATCTGCGGCGTTTTTAGCCGGCAAATACGCCTTTTCAGCAGGTTTGGGCGACCACAGCACGGTGACGACACCCAGCAGCATCGACGCGGCCATGACCAAATAGGCGGTTTGCCAAGCACTGTGCTGATAAACCGCTTTGGCTGCTTCACCTGCGGCACTGGCCACTGACGCGACAGGCGCCACTTCAGCAAAAGCCGCCACCCAAAACACGCCGGCACCCGCCCAAATCATCGCGATGCGGTAGCCCGTCATGTAGGCACTGGCCAGTGCGGCTTGGCGGTCCACATCCGCCATTTCAATCCGATAAGCGTCCAGCGCAATGTCTTGCGTGGCCGAGCCAAAGGCAACTGCCACGGCAAACCACACCATGCTTTGCAAGTCGTTTTGCGGATTCGTCAGCGCCATGCCCGCCAAACCCGCCATGATGACCAGTTGCGACAGCAGCAGCCAGCTGCGCCTGCGGCCTAGCCACGGGGTGAGCAGCGGAATAGGCATCCTGTCCACCAAGGGCGACCAGACCCACTTGAAGCCATAAGCCAAGCCTACCCAGCTTAAAAACCCAATGGTGGTGCGGTCGATACCCGCTTCGCGCAGGCGAAAGCTGAGCGTGCCTAACACCAACAGCAAGGGCAGCCCCGCCGCAAAGCCCAGCAGCAGCATGCGCAGTGTGGGCGGCTCTAAATAGACTTTGAGGGTCTCTGCCCAGCTGCGCTTGGCAAGTTTGCCAGCATCTGGCGAGATGGCATCGGTAGAAGCGAGTTGGTGGGTAGTCATGCCGCCATCATAAAGGCATAGTTCTACCTATAAATTCAGCAAAGTCAGCATCCAATCTTTGCTAAATCTTAGTAGCGGGGATGATGGTGTTTTTGTAGTAATCGATGGTGATGATGGTGTTGGCTGCAGGCTTGTCTGTGTATTTAGTGCAAGTCGCATTAAAACCAACGGCAGCATGCACGGTGGTTTCTGTGGTGGCGGTGCTGCCGTAAAACTGGCGCAGCCGAGACACGGTTTCTTTGGCTTCGTTGCCGTTGGGGGAAATCAGCGCACCTTCGATACAAACATTGCCTACGGCTGGGGTGATGGCGTCTGCCTGAAAAAACGAATCGTCAATGCTGCCGCTGCAAGCCGCCAAGACAACCACGGCGGCGCTACCAAAAATGAGTTTGAATGAAGTGTTCATGCGATGCCGCTCCTAAAGAATATCAATGACTATGTTCATATCATGCACCAATGCAACAAGAAACTTGTAGTCAAATCGCCTCAAATGCACTTAGAAGCTGGAAAAATCGTAACTGATCGTGATAGGCGCGTGGTCTGAGAAGCGCTCGGCTTTATAGATTTCTTCATGTTTCGCCAAAGCTGCTACTTTTGGCGTAGCCAAGTGGTAGTCCAAGCGCCAACCCACATTGTTGGTATAGGCTTGGCCACGGTTGCTCCACCAGGTGTAGCACTGCTCGGTCGTTTCGGGTTGCAGCAGGCGGTAGACGTCTTTCAAACCGCCGTTGGCTTCATGTAGCAACTGCGACATCCAAGCCCGTTCTTCCGGCAAAAAGCCGCTGTTTTTCTTGTTGCCTTTGTAGTTTTTTAGATCGGCTTCTTGGTGCGCGATGTTGATGTCACCACACAAAATAAACTCGCGCTCGGTTTTAAGCTGCATCAAATGCGGGTAGATCAGCGCCAAAAACCGAAATTTCGCCTGCTGCCGCTCTTCACCTGACGAGCCGCTGGGGTAATAGCAGCTGATGATGGAAAATTTGCGCGACGGCGTGTCAAACCGCAGCTCTATGTAGCGGCCTTCGGCATTAAACTCTGCAAAATTTGATTCGGCAAATTCCGGGCTGTTGCCAATGCCGACAATCACCGCTGTCGGCGTCTCTTTGGTATACACGCCCACGCCGGAGTAGCCTTTTTTCTCAGCAAAGTGAAAATAGCCCTTCATGCCGGCTATTTCCTCAAACTTGTCTTTCACATCGGCATACTGGGCTTTGACCTCTTGGACGCAAATACAATGCGGTTGTGACTTTTCAATCCAAGCGGCCAGGCCCTTGCTGCTGGCGGAGCGGATGCCGTTGAGGTTGAGGCTGGTGAGTTTGAACAATGATGTGGACATATAAAGATTATGAGTAACGATAACAAATTAGATAACCTGGCTCAAGATTTCGTCAAATTCGCCCTGGCATGCGGCGTTTTGGGATTTGGTGAGTTTAAAACCAAAGCCGGCCGCCTGAGCCCTTATTTTTTCAACGCCGGTTTGTTTGACGACGGCGCCAAACTGGGCAAGTTGGCCGAGTTTTACGCCAAAAGCCTGATCGCCAGCGGCATCGAGTTCGACATGATTTTTGGCCCCGCCTACAAAGGCATCCCACTGGGCGCAGCGGTGGCCGTGGAACTGGCGCGGCAAGGCCGCAACGTGCCCTTTGCCTACAACCGCAAAGAAGCCAAAGACCACGGCGAAGGCGGCACGCTGGTCGGCGCCAAACTGCAAGGCCGCGTGCTGATCGTCGACGACGTGATGTCCGCCGGCACCGCCACCCGCGAGTCCATCGCCCTCATCCAAGCCGCCGGCGCGACGCCTGCTGCGGTGGCGATTGCCTTGGACAGGCAGGAAAAAGCGACGGAAAAGAACGCTGCTGGCGCAACCGTGGACGTGCCCTACAGCGCCGTGCAATTCGTCCGCAACCAGCTCGGCATGCAGGTCTGCACCATTGCCAGTTTGAAGGATTTGCTGGACTACCTCGCCACGACAGCCGACCCCGCGCAGCAGGTGCATGAGCTTGCGATCAAGGCGTATCGGGATCGGTACGGGGTGTAAAAGCCTCAAAATTGGCTTTTTTAGGCCATTTTATGGCTCTAGCCGGTGTATTTATTACCTAAACAGCTATAAATAATATAGCAAATCAACCCAGCTGCTTCTTCAACAACTCATTCACCTGCGCCGGGTTGCCTTTGCCTTTGGTGGCTTTCATGGCCTGACCGACCAAGGCGTTGAAGGCTTTGGCATTGCCGGCTTTGTATTCTTCGACGGATTTGGCATTTGACGCCAAAACCGTGTCGATGATGGCTTCGAGTTCGCCGGTGTCGCTCATTTGCTCAAGCCCTTTTTCACTAATCAACCGAGCAATCGCACTTGCCGCTTCATTAAACCGACCTCCTTCATCATTCCAGATCTCTTTAAAGATTAGTTTTGCTGAATTGGCGTTAATCTTTCCATTGCTCAAGGCAGAAAGGATCGAAACAAGATGCGCTACTGCAACGTGGGAATGCTGAATATCAAGATTGGCTGTATTGAGATTGGCGCTCAACTCTCCTAGAATCCAGTTCGCAGATAGTTTTGGTTGATTGCTAGCTTTGGCACAATCTTCAAAATATGAAGCCATTTCGCGACTCTGCGTCAACTGCGTCGCGTCATACTCGGACAACCCAAAATCCGCCACAAAACGCGCCGCCATCACACGCGGCAGCTCGGTCATTTCGGAGCGGACGCGGGCCACCCACTCGTCGGCAATCACCAGCGGCGGCAAGTCCGGGTCGGGGAAGTAACGGTAATCGGCCGCGTCTTCTTTGGTGCGCATGGCGCGGGTTTCGCCGGTGTCGGGGTTGAACAGCACGGTGGCCTGCTCGATGGCGTGGCCGTCTTCGATCTGCTCGATCTGCCAGCGCACCTCGTAGTCAATCGCCTGCTGCATGAACTTGAAGCTGTTCAGGTTTTTGATCTCGCGGCGGGTACCAAACTTGTCGCCGGGCTTGCGCACCGACACGTTGGCGTCGCAGCGGAAGCTGCCTTCTTGCATGTTGCCGTCGCAAATGCCGATCCAGGTGACGATTTTGTGCAGCTCTTTGGCATAGGCCACCGCCTCAGCGCTGGAGCGCATGTCAGGCTCGGTGACGATTTCCAAGAGCGGCGTGCCGGCGCGGTTCAAATCGATGCCCGATTGACCCACAAAATCCTCATGCAAGGACTTGCCAGCGTCTTCTTCGAGGTGGGCGCGTACTAAACGTACCGACTTTTTGACATCGCCCAAGAAAAACTCGACCGAACCGCCCTGCACCACCGGAATCTCAAACTGGCTGATCTGGTAGCCCTTGGGCAGATCAGGGTAAAAGTAGTTTTTACGCGCAAAAATGCTGCGCGGGGCGATGCGGGCACCAATGGCCAATCCAAATTGAATCGCTCGTTCGACCGCGCCCTTGTTCATCACCGGCAGCGTGCCGGGCAAAGCTAAATCCACAGCGCAGGCTTGGGTGTTCGGCTCTGCACCGAAGGCGGTGGAGGCGCGGCTGAAGATTTTGCTCTGGGTGGAGAGCTGAGAGTGGGTTTCAAAGCCTATGACGACTTCGTAACCCTGCACCAGCAAGGCACGGTCCAGCGGGCGGTCGTCTTTGAAGTCGATGGCTGAAGCGACGGGGTCTGCTACTTGTTGAGGAGAATTCATGTTTTAAGTGGAATAGAAATTTTCATTTTTGACAGTATCTTTTTAGCCAACAATTCAAAGTCTTCATAGGCTTTATTAACTGCTCCAGCATGGCTGCCAATCGCGCCATCCGCTGATTTCAATAAAAAAACAGGTTTTCTGGCTTCCTGCGCCAAGGGAATCAAACTTTTGTAATGCCGCAAGCGCGCCAAGCAGTAGGGGTCATTTTCTATATCCACATGTTGATCGGCCGCTGTTTGCTCACTAACCAAACTCTTTCGGTACTGCATTGGAATACGGTCTAACCAAGATACATAAGCTTGCACAGGGCGCTTCAAGCGCTCTTGATGCTGCAATGCTATGTAACCCAAAACAGCAGCCTCGCCGCTCGGCAAGCTACCAACGGCTTCTTTGACAATATCAAGACGGTGTTTCCAATCTTTGCGCCATTTTGTCAGGGCTGGCCCTAAGTTCCGCAAACCCTGCAAAGAGAACATGTCTGCGGCCAGTGGCACCACAACGTGATCCGTCCCTATCAGAATGGCGCGATTAATCGCTCCTAAATTCGGTCCCACATCAAAAATGATGACATCTGCCTTTAAAGTTTCTGCACTTTTTTGCGCCATCCTCCAAAATGAACTCAGCACCAACATAGCACGCTCATTTGACTCCTCTGAAAGTGCTTTCCCCCATTGCTCAGACAATTGGTCTTCAAAGCTGGAAAGACTTAAATCCCCAGCAATGAGATACAAATTATCACTAACCGTGTACGGTTTCGGCAACGCAAAATCTCCGATGCGTGTCAATGGTTTGACGGATTCATAGACGGAGTTAACCCCGCCTTTGTCTCGCTCATCCCACAAGTCAAGTAGCGTGGATTCATCCAAAAAGGCAGCTGTTAAATTTGCTTGCGGATCGCAGTCGATGACCAGTGTTTTTACGCCTAGTAAAGACAACATCCACGACAAGTGGTACACCAAGGTCGTCTTGCCAACGCCACCTTTGTTGTTGAAAAAAGTGAGCGTGGGCGTGGTTTTCTTCGTCATCATGCAACCCTCTTACTTATTGTCACAACGACAAGATTTGAAGAAACCTGAAATAGTGGCGCAGGGTTGTTATTCGCTTTTAACAGTACTCTCGCATTTTGAATACCGTAACCGTACTTTTGCACGTAGTTTAGACCGTGCAATACTTCGGCGAGTACTGGGTTTCTATAGTCTGTCGCATAGGGCGTGCCAAAATTTTCATGGGTGACTGCACCAAATGGCCCCCCAGGATTTGCAATCTCAATCCGATCATCAAACCAATACAGGCGGATTGGAGCATTTGTGCCTTCGTAGTTTCTGTGAAGCACTGCATTTCGAAAAAGCTGTTGCAGCGCAGCTATAGGATACTCTGGAAGCTGCACCTCCTTATCTTGACTGGCGATGTCAAGTGGTACTTGGTTGTGCGTTTTGATTTTTTCCTCCGCCAACCTGATGACCGTTTCCAAATTACCAGTTATCAATGCTTGATCAATCACCGTACCGCCTTGTTCTGTGCCCGCGTAACGCACAAATTGAACATAAGCACCAGCCAGCCAATCTTGAGGGCTATGCCCAAGCGTCAAAATGCCTGCCACTGTAGGCACACAGCCATCTGCAATCTTAGCCGCCATGCGCGTCGTCATGAGCTTTTCTTCTAAACTTCGTCCATTGGCTTGCAATACCTCGCGAGCAATAACTGTCGGCAGATAAGACTCTTCAAAGTATCTTAAATTCAAATCTGACATTGAAGCACTTGGTATGCCCTCGCTGTCAAATGATCGTCCAATTTTGTGCCGCCTTTTCTCATTCAAAACACGCTCATCCTCAGCGTTGCCATCACGTGTGCTGGCAGACATTCGGACGTAAACTTGCCCCTTGAAACGCACTGGCGGCAGAATTGATGGCTGAACAATCACCACCATGACATGTTTATCACCTATTGACAAACTTCTAGTCACAATGCTTGGCATGGGTTGCACCCTGCCATCAGATTTGATCTCATCAATACCTTTTTTAACCGCATCTGTATCAGGCAAACCTAAAATGTCGCCATTATCAGCAACGCCGATAAATAGAAAACCAGCTTTGTGGTCATCCGCAAGTGCGTTTGCAAACGCACAAACGGTAGCTGATACTTTATCTTTATTGTTGTTATTAAAGCTACTTTTTTTCTCAATCCAATTTGATTCAGAACTGTTCAACAGCAGTAGTAATTCGCTATCTGAATGATTCATAGTTAATCCTATTTATGCCATGCCAACTGGACATGCCGTATGCCAGTCCGTTGCCTGCTGCAAACGGTGCGCCAAGTTGAGCAGTTTTGCTTCTGAAAAGTAGTTGCCGATGAGCTGCAAGCCCACAGGCATGCCGCCCTCGCCAAACCCGGCGGGAACGCTCATACCCGGCAAGCCAGCGAGCGAAGCCGGCAAGGTAAAGATGTCGGCCAGGTAGTTGGCGACCGGGTCGCTGGACTTTTCGCCCAATTTCCACGCCACGGTGGGGGCCACCGGGCCGGCAATCACGTCGCACTGCTTGAAAGCCTGCTGGAAATCGTCGGCAATCATGCGGCGGATTTTTTGGGCTTGCAGGTAGTAGGCGTCGTAATAGCCGTGGCTCAGCACATAGGTGCCGATCATGATGCGGCGTTTCACCTCGTCGCCGAAGCCTTCGGCGCGGGTTTTTTTGTACATGTCGTTCAAATCGGTGTAGTTTTGCGCTCGGTGGCCGAATTTCACGCCGTCAAAACGGCTCAAATTGCTGGACGCTTCGGCGGGCGCGATGATGTAGTACACGGGGATGGACAGCTCGGTGCGTGGCAGGCTGATGGGGACGAGCTTGGCACCCAGTTTTTCGTATTCTTTCAATGCAGCATCGACGGCGGCGCGCACGTCGGTGGACAGGCCTTCGCCAAAGAACTCTTGGGGGATGCCGATGCGCAGGCCATCCAGGCTGTCGTTCAAGGAACGGCTGTAGTCTTCAGCGGGCACGTCCAAAGAGGTTGAATCGCGGTCCAGGTCGGGGCCGCACATGGCGGAGAGCAGCAAAGCGCAGTCTTCGGCGGTGCGCGCCATCGGGCCGGCCTGGTCCAAGCTGGAGGCAAAGGCGATCATGCCGTAGCGGGAAGCGCGGCCGTAGGTCGGTTTGATGCCGGTGATGCCGCAAAAGGCGGCGGGCTGGCGGATGGAGCCGCCGGTGTCGGTGCCGGTGGCGGCAGGCGTCAGACGCGCGGCCACTGCGGCAGCACTGCCACCAGACGAGCCGCCGGGGATGCGGGCGTGGTCCCAGGGGTTCAAAACCTTCTTGAATGCGGAGTTTTCGTTACCAGAACCCATGGCAAACTCGTCACAGTTGAGTTTACCCAATGAAATCATGCCTGAGCCGGCGAATTTACTCACCACAGTGCTATCAAAAGAGGAACAATAACCTTCCAACATCTTGGAGCCAGCGGTGCTGGGGAATTCTTTGGTGACAAAAATGTCTTTGTGGGCGATGGGGACGCCGGTCAAGGGTGAAACATCGCCCGCCGCAATACGGGCATCTGCGGCTTTGGCTTGAGACAGGCTGAATTCGTCATTGAACGCCAGATACGCGCCCAAATGGTCAGCCGCGTGGGAGCGGGCCAGGAAATGCTGGGTGACTTCGACGGCAGAAACGTCTTTGGCGCGCAGCTTGACAGCCAGTTGCGCGACGGTTAAATCGTGCAGATTTGAAGAAATTGGGGACATATTCGATTTTTGAAGACTTATTCGATGATTTATTCGATCACTTTGGGCACTAAAAACAGGCCGTTTTCAACCGCCGGGGCAGTTTGCTGGTTGGCTTCACGGTTGCTGGGTTCGCTGGCGATGTCGTCACGCAGGCGCAAGGACATGGCTTGGATGGTGTCCAGCGGGTGTGCCAAGGGTGTGATGCCGGTGGTGTCCACGGCGCGCATTTTTTCGACAATAGCGAAGAAATCGTTGGTTTGAACGAGCAAACGCGCGCTTTCATCGGGGCTGAGCTGAAGGCGGGCCAAATTGGCAATTCGGGCAATATCTGAGGCACTTAAGGACATAGTGTTGACGTGTTTAAAACGTTTGAAAGGGGCAGCTAGCCTAGAACAAAATTATACAAATTAGAGCGCAAAACCCTGAGTTTTCAATGCGGATACGGTATTATCCTGTGTTTGGCGGCTAGATTGTGTGAATTTGCACGATTAAACGCTCTCCCAATATTGAGTTTTGTTACAGTTTTAGAGCGATGGTGCCCCAAGTTGGCACCATGCTTTTGAGGAATTTTTTAATATGTTTGGATCTTTACGTCGCTATTTTGCGACTGACTTGGCTATCGATTTAGGTACTGCCAATACGCTGATTGTTGCCCGCGACAAGGGCATTGTGCTTGATGAACCCTCGGTCGTCGCCATCCGCCACGAAGGCGGCCCCCACGGCAAAAAAGTGATTCAAGCGGTTGGCCGCGAAGCCAAAGCCATGCTTGGCAAAGTGCCGGGCAACATTGAGGCGATTCGCCCGATGAAAGACGGCGTGATTGCCGACTTTGTGATCACCGAGCAGATGATCAAGCAGTTCATCAAGATGGTGCATCCGCGCAGCTTTTTCACCCCCAGCCCGCGCATCATCATTTGCGTGCCCTGCGGCTCGACCCAAGTGGAACG
>JAYUCJ010000277.1:0-2611 GCA_043740415.1 Polaromonas sp.
GAGTAAAGGTAAATAAATCCGTTTTTGGCAAACTCTGGGTCAACTGCTACGCCTTGCACGCCGGCTTGTCCATCGCAAAACAAATCGTCTTTGGTAGACGAATAGCCCTTGCTGCCACCCACGCCGAGCAATTTATTGACGCTGCCGGAAGGCAAACGAACAGATAGTCCTTTGCATTTCTCGGTGAAAAACATGGTTCCGTTTTGCAAGAAAGCCATGTCCCAAGGGCTTTCGCTCTCTTGGAAAACTTCTGCTTTGACATTAAGTGCCAAGGCAGTCTGTGTACCCATAAGGCCGAAAGCTGCAATGCCTGCTGCTATCACCCCTGATTTAACCTTAATTGACAAGTTCATACTCACTCCGTGTTATTGTTTAAAGATGCGCCTCTCAAGAAGCTTCATCTAGGTTTAGGTATAAAAGCAAGAGAAATCCAAATGGAAGGTCGTGTTACCCCTTCATTTAAAGTCCTCGGTTAAATTATAGTCATTGAGGTTGTTTGAATATGTAAGTGGAAACTCTATTGACTTGCGTCAAATTCTCCCTGAATAGGTCAACGGATAAGAAATTCAACCGCATGAGGCCAAGTATGGCTCGGGTTTGGGGCTTCTGGACTTCACCCGCTTTTGTAGACAAACATCAATTTCCAAACGAAGCAAATCGACTCATTCCCAATAATTCAGACTTAAATGATTGAAATCCAGAAAAATTCAGAGTGAGGTGATTGATTTGTTTAAAACTGCCTGATTGGTATGGAGCTAAGTGTTTGATTTATATAAAAGCGCAGTTCTGAGTTAAAGGAGAATCGACAGTTTGCCCTAGATTAACGCCCTGTAAACCGGGCCGGGCGTTTTTCCACAAACGAACGCAGCCCTTCAGTCGCGTCTTCAGAGTTGGCCAATAGCCGCTGTGTCTCGATGAATTCAGCCACGGCGGCCAGCGGCCCGTGTTCCACCGCTTTGAGGGTGTTCAGCCGGGTGGCGACCACGGCAGCCGGGGCCTGCTCGGCAATGGTCTGCGCGATGCGAAGGGCGGCGGCCACTTCTTCGCCCGCGGGCACGACTTTTTGCACAAAATTGAGGCGGTAAGCCTCGGCGCTGTCAAACTCATCCCCCGTCAGGAAGTGCAGCATGGCGTTGCCCAGGCCCGCCCGCTCCGCCATACGCAGCGTCGCGCCACCCGTGGGCATGATGCAGCGCTTGACTTCCAGTTGCGAGAAGCGGCAGCTGCTGGACGCGACCACGATGTCCGCGCCCAGCATCAGTTCGATACCCACGGTGAAGGTGATGCCCTTGACGGCCGCCACCATGGGCTTGGTCCGGCGGCGGTAGCCCGGCAGACCCAGATCATTGGGCTCCACCAAGCCTTCAGGGACCGCTTTTTTACCTTCCCGCATGAGCGGGGCGCAAGCGGGCAGATCCAGCCCAGCCGTAAAGTGCTCGCCTGCCGCGCACAAGACGCCTACGCGCAGCGACGGCTCGTCATCCAGCCGCGTATAGGCTTCAGCCAGCTCGCGAAACATCTTGGGCGTGAACCCATTGCGTTTGGATGGCCGGTTGATGCCGATCAGCAACACATGACCGACCACCGCGGTGTCGATGGCTCCTTCGGCCTGCTCTGGAGAAAAATTGATCATGGAAATCCTTTCAAATCACCCGCACCCGTATCACGTGCTCCACAGCGGCAATCGCGGTGATCACCTCATCGCCCGGTTTGCTTTCCACGTCGATGATGTTGAACGCCAGTTCGCCTCGGCTTTTGTTCATCATGTCGATGACGTTGACGTTTTTGTCCGCCAAGACCGACAATACATGGCCCAACACGCCGGAGACGTTGTCGTTGGAGAAGGTGATGCGGGTGGTTCCCGCGACGCGCCCCATGGCCACTGCGGGGAAGTTGACCGAGTTGACGATGTTGCCGTTTTCCAGGTAGTCCATCAGCTGGTTGGCGGCCATGACGGCGCAGTTTTCTTCGGACTCTTCGGTGCTGGCGCCGATGTGTGGCATGGCGATGACCTGGGGGTGATTCAGCAAATCTGGCTCGGGGAAGTCACACACGTATTTGCCCAGTTTGCCAGCATCAAGGCTTCTTTTGACGGCGGCAGAATCGACAATCGTCTCCCGCGCAAAGTTCAGCAGCACTGCGCCGGGTTGGGTCAACGCTAAAGCGGCGTCGTTGATCAGGTGCTTGGTCGCGTCCATCGCCGGCACGTGCAGCGAGATGTAGTCAGATTTGGCCAGCAGCGCCTGCAGGTTTTCCATGCGGGAGACTTCACTCGACAAGCGCCAGGCGGCGTCGATCGACAGCGCGGGGTCAAAACCCACCACCTTCATGCCCATGGCCAGCGCCATGTCGGCCACCATTGAGCCTATCGCGCCCAGGCCCACAATGCCCAACGTCTTGCCCTTGATCTCGCCACCGGCAAAGCGGGACTTTTCTTTCTCAAGCAAAGCCGCCATCTCAGCCGCATCGGTCATGGCAGTGAGCGAGTTCACATAGGCCATGCCCGGCAAAATGCCACGCGTGGCCAGCAGCATGCCCGCCATCACCAGCTCTTTGACCGCATTGGCATTGGCACCCGGTGTGTTGAACACCACCACGCCCAGTTTGCTGT
>JAYUCJ010000278.1:0-18850 GCA_043740415.1 Polaromonas sp.
TTGGCTTCACTAAGTTTAGAACGGTTGAAATACCTATTTTTACTATTCATTTCAAGAAGTTAGCATGTATTGATTACATGTTTGCTTCCTAAGACCCTAATCAAATATTTGCTTCTTGGCGCAGTCTTAGCCACTCATTAAGCTGTCACGCTACTGTCACAAACTTATTTTATGGTTTGACATCTGTAAACTCTCTAAGGTCAACTGTGGAGCAAGATGTGACAAAAAAACATGAACAATTAATACAACGGATACGTGAAGAATTAAAAGATAGCTATGACGAGGAGCTTGAACTTGAGCACGACGATCAGAACACCGATGAGATTCATGCTTTATTAGCTACGGAAACTGACGAATATCGCGAAAACCGACGAATATATTTTCGTGAGTTGTTCAGAATGCAAGCAGAATTGGTAAAGCTCCAAGACTGGATTGTTAAAACTGGGAAGAAAGTTGTGATTCTGTTTGAGGGGCGTGACGCAGCGGGCAAAGGCGGCGTCATCAAGCGCATTACACAACGGCTTAACCCACGTGTTTGTCGCGTTGCGGCATTACCAGCCCCTAATGACCGTGAAAAAACACAATGGTACTTTCAGCGCTTTATTGCACACTTGCCAGCTGCAGGCGAAATCGTGCTGTTTGACAGAAGTTGGTATAACCGTGCTGGCGTTGAAAGAGTCATGGGGTTTTGCGATGATGAGCAATATGAGGAGTTTTTTCGTACGGTTCCAGAATTTGAAAAAATGCTGACCCGATCCGGCATCATTCTCATTAAGTATTGGTTTTCAATATCAGACGAAGAACAAAGCATACGATTTTTGGGCCGCATTCACGACCCACTTAAACAGTGGAAACTAAGCCCAATGGACTTGGAATCACGCCGTCACTGGGAAGAGTACACAAAAGCAAAAGAAATCATGCTTGAGCGAACGCATATCCCAGAAGCACCCTGGTGGGTTGTAGAGGCTGATGATAAAAAGAAAGCTCGTCTCAATTGTATTCATCACCTGCTAACGCAAATTGACTATGAAGAAGTTGAGCATCCAGAAATAATTTTGCCACCTAGAGAGCGAAAAGAAAATTACGCTAGACGCCCCACGCCAAAAGAAATTGTAGTGCCTTCAATATATTAAACATTTGCCTAATGAACTAGGGTGCGCATGAACTACAAATGGTATGCTGTAGTTTTAAAAAAATCAAAATGAAAAACGGAACCCGCCTAGCCGCAGTCGATCTTGGCTCAAATAGTTTTCGTTTAGAAATTGGATTTTTAGACCATGGTCAGATCCATCGAACCGAATACCTCAAAGAAACAGTACGACAAGGCAATGGCTTAGACGAAGATAGAAATTTAACTCCTGAAGCCATGCAACGTGGCTGGGATTGCTTGGCTCGGTTCGGCGAAAGAATTTCTGGTTTTAAATCAACTGAAGTACGTGCAGTTGCTACTCAAACAATGCGAGAAGCACGAAATCGTGAGGTTTTTTTAGCGCGTGCTTGCGAAATTTTAGGCTTTCCTATTGATGTCATTTCTGGACCAGAAGAAGCGAGGCTTATTTACCAAGGCGTAGCGCACCTATTGCCAGAATCCGATGTGCGACGACTGGTCGTTGATATTGGCGGGCGATCCACTGAGCTTATTTTGGGTCAACAGTTAACAGCACAGGTAATGGCCTCATACCGCGTCGGAAGTGTTGCATGGTCCATGAAATATTTCCCCAATGGCCAGCTCACTGAACAGGCTTTTAACTCTGCTGAAATCGCTGCAAAGGCAATTCTTGACGAAGCTATAAACACTTATAAACGCAGCTCTTGGGATATTGCCTACGGATCTTCTGGGACTATTGGTGCTGTTTACGACGTGTTAAAAGCTTCGGGTGTGAATCAGGATGCCATTACTCGTGAAGGTCTCCACTGGCTTCGCGAAAAGCTGTTGAAATCAAAACATATCGACCAAATTCGACTCGTCGGACTCAAGGATGACAGACGCGCAGTTTTTGCTGGTGGCGTTAGCATTTTGTGCGCGCTGTTCGACTTGTTGGATATCAATGAAATCTATCCAGCAGATGGTGCCCTGCGACATGGCGCCATCTACGATTTATTAGAACGTGATAGCGGCGTAGTCGATTCACGGAATTCCTCCGTCATGCGACTTGCGAAAAATTTTAGTACAGATTTAGCACAATCAGATCGCGTTGAAAAAGTCGCTTTATCACTTTTTGAACAAATTCAAACAGATATAAAACCAGATAAAAGCAGCAATGCAGACCTCAATCAAGCGCTGAGATGGGCATCGCAATTGCATGAGATTGGCTGTCAGGTTTCTCACAGCGATTATCACAAGCACGGTGCATATATCCTAGACAACACAGATGCATCTGGTTTTGATTTGCCAGAATTACATCGGTTAAGTATGCTGGTTTTAGGACATCGAGGAAAACTAAAAAAATTGGAACCTGAGCTTCAAGACCCCTGCTTCGCATACCAATTGATAAGTCTGCGCTTGGCAGTCATACTCTGCCATGCTCGACGCGATCCAGATTTTAAAATGATCACTTTTTCAACTGATCACAGTTCGTCACAACAATTTTTCTTGACTTGCCCTGTGGGTTGGTCGCAAGCACTACCGCAATCAGCTCACTTATTACGCGAAGAGTCCATAGCTTGGAAAAGGGTGAATTGGGTTTTGAATTTGCGAGGCTGCGAGGCGTAAACCGGCTTGCATTTTAAAAATTAATGGTATAAACTATTTACACCGTTAATTCCAAGGATGCTGAATGACACCTTCGACCAAAGCACCAACTAAAACTTCTGTCAAAGCGCCCACTAGAACAGCAACAAAGACTGTGACAAAGCCTGCTGCAAAACCAACGACCAAAGCTCCTGCAACAGCAGCCAAACCAGAGATGGCGTTGAAGAACTTAGACGTAAAAGTAAAAACTGAAGCGCCTAAAGCTGTTTCAAAACCAACTGTCAAAGCTCTGATCGAAAAGCCAATCAAAGCGAAGAAAATTAAATTGATCCGTGATAGTTTCACGATTCCAAAACCAGAATATCTCATCCTTGACAATTTGAAACTGCGCGCTGCTAATTTAAAGCATCCAGTCAAGAAAAGTGAGCTGCTGCGCGCAGGCATCAAAGCACTAGCCGCAATGACTGATTCAAGTCTATTGACTGCCCTCAAAGCGGTTCCTATGCTAAAAACGGGACGTCCTAGCAAGTAAATATCACAGCATATCGACACTTTGAACTGTCACCAAGACCGTTTGCCTTTGCCCTTCGCGCTCGCGGCTTCTTAACCACCATACAGAGCTTTTTCGGATAGCACAGGCCTTGTCTTTTAAGCCTAATGATTGCGCAACTATTTGCCCAATCATTGGCTGGTGCCCGATTAACAAAACTGTACCCTTTGCAATTGGCCACTGTATTGAAGTCAAAATCGCATCCGCATTCGATTCAGGTAATAAGTCATTGTGTAGCTTGTATTTACGGTCTAACCTGCCAACAGTATCTTCGCAACGTCTGGCAGGGCTAGAAAAAATACGTGAGCTTTCCGGTAACTGCCGGTCTAGCCATTCAGCCATGCGTATCGCTTGTTTGTAGCCACGCGCTGTTAAAGCACGATCAAGATCATCGCAGCCTACTTTCCAATCTACAGCTTCGGCATGTCGCCAGATTACAAGATCCATATAATTTCACCTAAATATTAATAGCTTTCTAGCACTAACAAATCGCATGAAATTTTGCATCATTTTGCCCCCAAAACTCTGGGGTCGATGCATTCGCTAAGAGACCTTGAATCCAAGCTTGTTCGGATTCAAAAAAAGCTCGCATTAAGTGCCTAAAAAATGCTTGCGGTAACGGCTTGGCATGTCTTCAATGCGCATCAGCATCGGCAGATCTGCCGTGTTGAAATCTGGATCCCACGCTGGCGCGCCCAATACTTTTGCACCCAAGCGCAAATAGCCTTTGATCAATGCAGGAGGGGCAATTTTTAACGTGCCGTCCAACCTGTCTACCGGTAATGCCAAACGTGGCGTGACTTGATGCTCAATAGGCGCCAAATGCGTTTGCTTCACCTGCTGCCAAATACTGGCTGCAGCATCGCCACTGATGATGCCGTTATGCAACATCGGGATGCTGGCACAACCAATCATCGTGTGCAGCTGGTTACGCACCATGAACTCCGCTAAAGCCCCCCACAGCGCCATGATGACGCCACCTTGCCTGTAATCGACATGGACACAACTGCGCCCCAGCTCCACCATGTGCGGGCGAAGTGAGCGCAGACGCACCAAATCAAACTCGGTGTCGCTATAAGTGCTGCCTACGCGCTTGGCTTGTGCAGGTGTCAAGGCGCGGTAAGTGCCGACAACGCGTTTGGTTTCAACATCACGTACCAGCAAATGCTCGCAAAAGTTGTCAAAACTATCAATATCATGCCCTGGAATTGGCGTTTGTAGATTTGCTCCCATTTCGGTCGCAAACACATCAAAACGCAGGCGCTGCGCCTCTCTTACTTCGTCTTGGTGCTTCGCCCATGAAACCTCGATGCTGCTGCGCCCAGTTGGAGCAACAATTTGCTGATTTTGCACAGGGTGCGGCTGTAAGGGTCGGTGAAGTAACCCCCGAGGTAAGGCTATAGGTGACAGATCAAACGTAGGCGTTGGTATCTCTCTCATGCTTATTCCTTTTTCATTGAACGTGCATGAAGTTTGCGGTCTGTGTGTGACAAGCTTATGAAGCTTTTATGGACGTTTCATGACATTGAATGAGTTTTAAAAATCAAACATTTTTACAGATGCTTCTATATTTCAAATATAATTGAAATATGAAAGCATCAATTTCCCCACTGATCACAGAAACACTTGCTGTCAAATCTCTGGCTGCATTGGCGCAAGCCCAGCGTTTGCGCGCTTTCAGGGCTTTGGTGGTAGCTGGAACCGATGGCTTGACGCCCGGTGTGATGGCCGAACAGATGGACATTGCAGCCAGTGCGCTGTCTTTCCACCTCAAAGAGCTGGTGCATTCTGGCTTGGCCAGTTGTGAGCCACGCGGACGTAACTTGATTTACCGCGCCAATTTTGAGCACATGAGCTCCCTTTTGGCTTACCTCACTGAGCATTGCTGCCAAGGACAAACTTGCGCTGTGCCCGATGTCTCCCCATGCCCCACCTGCTAAAAGCATGACTATGATAAGCATCGCAGACGCCTTAAACCATGGTTGCATGTGCCGCACGCTGAATGTTGACCAACTGCGCCAAGAATTAGAGCGCGACCCCAGCTTGCAGGGCTTGGCCAGTGGCATCGCCTCGGCGCAGCCACATTTGATCTCCAACAGCGTGGTGTTTTTGTCCCAAACCACCTACCAAGCCATCCAACATGCCATCGCGGCGATTGAGCGGGTGATGCAATTGCCAGCCTACCAAACCTTGGCTCTCAAAACCGCACCCGCGATTGCACAAACCTCCTTCGGCCCGCTGGGTGCGTTTATGGGTTACGACTTCCATGTGGACAGCAGCCAATCGCCACCCAAAGGCCCGCAGCTGATTGAAATCAACACCAACGCCGGCGGTGCTATGCTCAACGCCGCGCTGGCGCGCGCCCACCGCGCCTGCTGCACGCCCATGTCGGCGGCCATGAACACCTATGTGAATCTGGATGCACTGGAGCAGACGTTTTTTGACATGTTCAGGAGTGAATGGCGTTTGCAACGAGGTGATACGCCGCTGAGAACAATCGCCATCGTCGACGATGCGCCCGGCACCCAATATCTCGCGCCTGAGTTTGCGCTGTGCCGCCAGATGTTTGAGCAGCGCGGCGTCACAGCTATCATCACCGACCCGCAAGCGCTGCAGTGGCGAGATGGCCAACTCTGGCACCACAGCGCTGCCGGTGAGACTCTGATCGACCTGGTCTACAACCGCCTGACCGACTTTGACCTGTCCGCTCCCACCCACCAAGCCCTGCACGACGCCCATGTGGCCGGCGGCACCGTCGTCACCCCGCACCCCCACGCCCATGCGCTGCGCGCCAACAAACAGCATTTGATCACCCTGTCTGACGACGCGTTGCTCGCTGACTGGGGTGTTTCCAGCGCAGACCGCTCCTGCCTGTCTGACAGTATCCCCGCCACCCAACGCGTCACCCGTGAACATGCCGACGCCCTGTGGGCACAGCGCAAACAACTCTTCTTCAAACCCGTCGCCGGCTATGCCAGCAAAGCCGCCTACCGAGGTGACAAGCTCACCAAGCGGGTGTGGGAAGAGATCTTGGCCGGCAACTGGGGCGACTTTATCGCCCAGGCGCTCGTATCGCCCGGCCAGCGCTTGGTCAATGTGGACGGCGTCGCCACCGACCTGAAATTTGACATCCGCGCCTACACCTACGGTGGGCAGATCCAGCTTCTAGCCGCGCGCACCTACACCGGCCAAACCACCAACTTCCGCACAGAAGGCGGTGGTTTTTCACCTGTGGTGGTATTGCCAGACTTTGAGTTTTCAAACTCTCAAACTCTAAACAATGCAGCGATTCGTAGCGCAGACGCATCAACAAGTAGTTGCATGTCTGGTTGCTCTTTCGCCGCGCCCCCCTTCCTTCCCTCTCTCAACCCCACCGATACACCCATTTAAAGGAATTCTCCGTGACCGACAAAACCATCAACGTTCTATTTTTATGCACCCACAACTCTGCCCGTAGCATTTTGGCCGAAGCTTTGTTGAACCACTTAGGACAAGGCAGATTCAAAGGATTCTCCGCCGGTAGCAGCCCGCGCGACAACCAACAACCCAACCCCTTGGGACTACAAACGCTTCAAAAAGCGGGCATCAGCACAGACAGGCTGTACAGCAAAAGCTGGGACGAATTTGCACTGCCAGATGCGCCGCACATGGACTTGGTCATCACCGTGTGCGACAACGCCGCAGGCGAAGTCTGCCCTTATTGGCCAGGTCAACCAGCTACGGCGCACTGGAGCTACAGCGACCCCTCTGCTGGCGATGGCACAGATGAGCAGAAACTCGAAGCCTTCCGCCAAACCTTACATGCCATCCGTCGCCGACTAGAGCTTTTTATCAGCTTACCCGCAGCCAGTGTGACCAAATTGATGCTGCAAACTAGCGCCCGTGAACTCTCCAAATCATGAGCGCGGCAGAAAATATAAAAGAAACGCCAAATATTGACCTCAAAAAGCAGCTTTTCGCTGAATTCATAGGTACAGCCGCCCTGCTGTGCGCCGTCATCGGCTCTGGCATCATGGCTGAGCGTTTGAGTGGCGGCAATGTGGGTTTGGCTTTGCTTGCGAATACCCTTGCCACCGTTTTTGCGCTGTTTGTTTTGATTGAGATATTGGGACCTATCAGCGGTGCACATTTCAACCCGCTGGTGACTTTGGTGGTGGCTTGGGGTGACTATTCTAAAAATCGGTCAAATCGGTCAAAACCGCAAAATAGAGGCTCAAATAGCACTCTAGCCGGCGTATTTATTGTCTATACTGCTATGTTTTTTATAGCATTTCAACTGCTTGGTGCAGTGACTGGTGCTTGGCTAGCAAACGCTATGTTTGAGCTTCCTGTGCTGCAAACCAGCACCCATCTGCGCGACGGCTGGGGGCAGTGGCTGGCTGAAGCGGTCGCCACAGCGGGATTGATCGTCGTGATCTTGCGTTCTGGCGCTGCCAACGTCCACTCAAAAGCCAGCGCACTGGTAGCTTGCTACATTGGCGCGGCCTATTGGTTCACCGCCAGCACCTCGTTTGCCAATCCTGCAGCCGTTATGGGGCGTATGTTCAGCGACAGCTTTGCGGGGATTGCACCGGCCAGCGCGCTGGGTTTTGTCATTGCCCAAACGCTAGGAGCGGTCGCTGGACTCGCTATTGCCAAGGCTTTGAATCATCAAAATACCCCATTAAATCAAACACTTAATTAAAATCGGAAAGAGATAACCATGTCCATATCCATATCCATGCCTATCACCATCTACCACAACCCCAACTGCGGCACCTCACGCAACGTGCTGGCACTGATCCGCAACTCGGGCGTCGAGCCAGAAGTCGTCGAGTACCTGAAAACCCCACCCGGCCGCGACAAATTGGTCGAGCTAATCGCCCAGCTCGGCATCCCCGTGCGCGAGCTACTGCGTCAAAAAGGCACGCCGTATGACGCACTGCAGTTAGACAACCCCATCCTGAGCGATGATGCGTTGATAGGGGCCATGGTCGCACACCCCATTCTGATGAACCGCCCCATCGTGGTGACTCCGCTCGGCGCCCGGCTGTGCCGCCCCTCGGAAGCCGTGCTGGACATCTTGCCACAAGCGCAGCAAGGCGCGTTCAGCAAAGAGGATGGCGAACAGGTCGTCAACGCGCAGGGAGAACGCATTGCCAAAGCTTGATGTGAGTGATTTGCCCAATGTAGACGCCCATTTGTTTGCCGTTCCGTCACAAATACACTTGCAGGCAAACCCTGTATCCAAACACCCACCGCGCATCTTGCTGCTCTACGGCTCGCTGCGGGAGCGGTCATTCAGCCGCTTGCTCAGCGAAGAAGCGGCCCGCTTGCTCCAAGCCTTGGGCTGCGAAACACGCACATTTAACCCGCAGGGGCTGCCCTTGGCTGACGATGCGCCTGAAACCCACCCTAAAGTGCAGGAGCTGCGCCAACTGGCGCAATGGGCCGAAGGCATGGTCTGGACGTCCCCCGAACGGCACGGTGCGATGACGGGCATCATGAAAACCCAGATCGACTGGATTCCGCTCTCCGACGGTGCGGTGCGCCCGACCCAAGGCAAAACCTTGGCGGTCATGCAGGTCTGTGGCGGTTCGCAGTCGTTCAACGCCGTCAACCAGTTGCGCGTTTTAGGCCGCTGGATGCGCATGTTGACCATTCCCAACCAATCCTCCGTCGCCAAGGCGTTTTTGGAGTTTGACGAGGCGGGCCGCATGAAACCATCGGCTTACTACGACCGCGTGGTGGATGTGATGGAAGAGCTGGTCAAGTTCACCCTGCTCACCCGCGACGTATCGCCGTACTTGGTCGACCGCTACAGCGAACGCAAAGAAAGCGCGGAAGCACTGATGAAACGGGTGAATCAGAGGGCGATTTAAGCTGTCATGTGCTAAAAATAGTTAAAACAGTTAAAAAATGGCTGTAGCCGGCGTATTTATTGCCTAAGTTGCTACTTTAAATATAGCAATGTTGAAAAAAATCAGCTCAACAAGCTGTATTCACCACCACGCTCAAGTGCGCGTTTGTAGCCAGCTCTGGTATGAATGCGTTTTAAGTACGCTGTGATTTTTGGGTAAGAATCGTCTAAACCACCACGTGCTGCGGCAGCTTCAAGTGGGAAGCTCATTTGGATATCTGCACCCGTCAAGCGTCCGCCAGCTAGCCAAGTAGATTTTCCTAGCTCAGATTCAACATAGTCCAAATGCGCTTTGATTTGCGGGTCAATAAAACTTGCCTTGGTTTTTTTAGAGATGGCTCTCGCAATTGGCTTGGCAAAGAATGGCATAGGTGCTTTTTCTATGTGGTTAAACACCAGTTTCATCAAAAGCGGCGGCATGGCAGAGCCTTCCGCGAAGTGCAACCAATAGGTGTAACGCAAGCGTGCCGGAGTGCCAAGTGCCGGGACTAGTTTGCTTTCAACGTCATAGCGGTCAATCAAATACTCGATGATCGCGCCCGATTCAGCCACCACAGTATCACCATCCGTAATCACCGGAGACTTGCCCAATGGATGCACTTTGAGCAGCGATTTAGGCGCTAGCATCGTCTTAGGGTCACGCTCGTAGCGTTTGATTTCATAGTCCACACCCAGCTCTTCTAAAAGCCAAATGACACGCTGTGAGCGTGAATTGTTGAGGTGGTGGACAATGATCATATTTCCCAAATTCCTATGATGAACATCTAAGTTTTCAACGTATCCGCGATCCGCTGCGCGCAGTTTTGCGCTTGCACGGCGTCTTGCGCTTCCACCATCACGCGAACCAGCGGTTCGGTGCCACTGGCGCGAATCAGCACTCGGCCAGTGTTGCCCAACTCGGCTTCTACAGCTTGCGTTGCAGCAGCTAACTGGGGTAGTTTTTGCAATTCTTGCCACGTTTGGCCAGACTGCAGGCGCACATTGATCAAAGTTTGCGGAAACAATGTGACGTCACGTAGCAATTCAGCCATCGTTTTGCCGCTGCGCACGCAGGCTTGCAGCACCTGCAGCGCGCTGACAATGCCATCACCAGTGGTGTGTTTATCCAGCGCCAGCAAGTGACCCGAGCCCTCGCCGCCTAAAATCCAGCCCCGCTTGTCGAGTTCTTCTAGCACGTAACGGTCGCCCACCTTGGCGCGAACAAACGCCACGCCTTTGGCTTTCAGGGCCAGTTCTACAGCTAAATTGGTCATCAGCGTGCCAACGGCACCGGGCACATGCTCGTCTCGCCCCAAGCGCTCCGCCACCATCAAATACAGCACTTCGTCGCCATTAAACAGCCGCCCATTGGCATCGACAAACTGCAACCGATCTGCATCACCATCTAGCGCAATACCGTAGTCGGCTTGGTGTAATTTCACAGCGGCAATGAGCGCTTCTGGGTGTGTGGCACCCACTTCATGGTTGATGTTCAAGCCATCGGGTATGCAACCGATAGAGATCACTTCAGCGCCCAGCTCATGAAATACTTTGGGCGCGACCTGGTAGGCCGCACCGTGTGCGCCATCAACGACGATTTTCAAACCCTTGAGCGTCAAATCATTGGCAAAAGTGCTTTTGCAAAACTCAATGTAGCGGCCTGCTGCATCGTCCAAACGCCTGGCTTTGCCTAAATTTTCTGAGTCAACCCACTTGGGAGGCTCTTCTAAAACAGCTTCAACGGCTAGTTCCCAAGCATCGTCTAGTTTGGTACCTTTGGCGCTAAAAAATTTGATGCCGTTGTCGGCAAATGGGTTGTGGCTGGCGCTGATGACAACGCCTAGGCTCGCTCGCTGTGCACGCGTCAAATACGCCACGGCGGGTGTAGGAATCGGGCCGAGCAGCACCACATCAACACCGGCAGAATTGAAGCCAGATTCCAATGCGCTTTCCAGCATGTAGCCAGAGATGCGTGTGTCTTTGCCGATGAGCACGGTCGGGCGTGCCTCAGTTTGTTTCAACACGCGACCGACAGCATGCGCGAGTTTGAGCACAAAATCAGGGGTGATGGGGTGCTGCCCCACCGCACCGCGAATGCCGTCTGTGCCGAAGTATTTTCTTGTCATGGTGTTTATGTTCTCTTCAAGTATATATAAATTTGTAACTAAATTAAATTGGAGCTTAAATTTAATTTGATTGTGTCATCGCCAGCACTTTCAACGCAGCCACTGTTTCACGCACATCATGCACCCGCACAATACTGGCACCGTTTTGCACGGCCAATACCGCAGCCACAACGCTGGGCGGCATACGATCAGCCATGACCAAGCCCGTCGCCGCACCCAATGAGGATTTACGCGACCAACCCGACAGCACCGGCAAGCCCAGCGCCAGCAGTTCACGCTGACGCGCCAGCAAAGCAAAGTTTTGTTCCACTGTTTTGCCGAACCCAATGCCAGGATCGATAGCTATACGCCTCAAATCAACACCTAGCCGGCATATATATTTGCTACGTTGCTCTAAAAATAATAGCACTTGTGAAACAACAGATGCTGCACCGCCCTGCATAGGTTCGGACTGCATCGATTGCGGCTCTTTGTGCATGTGCATCAAACAAATGCCACAGCTGGGGTGTTGAGCTACAACGTCAGCTGCTCCTTCTAGTCGCAATGCCCAAATGTCGTTGATGATGTCTGCGCCAGCATCCAATACCGCTTGCATGACTTGTGGTTTGTAGGTGTCCACAGAAACGGGAACACCGAGTTTGACAGCTTCAATAACGACCGGTAAGACTCGAGCCAACTCTACATCCAAAGGCACTTGCGGCGCACCAGGTCGAGATGACTCACCGCCAATGTCCAAAATATCTGCCCCGTCTTTGAGCAGTTTTTCAGCCTGCTTGATTGCTGAGCCTGATGATTCGTATTTCCCACCATCAGAAAACGAATCTGGCGTGACGTTGACGATGCCCATGATTTTGGGCTGTGTCAAGTCGATTTGAAATCGACTTGTTTGCCAAAACATGTTGGTTTCTATGCTGCTGTCGGCGCGACTTCTGGTTTGATCACTGGGGCGCTGCCACTGCCACCACCGCTGCTGCTATCAGCAGGGGGAATGCGCGGTGTCCAGTCTTTAGGTGCACGCGGTACTTTGCCAGCCATGATGTCGTCCAGCTGCTCAGAATCGATAGTTTCCCACTCGAGCAAGGCCTTCGCCATCACGTGCATTTTGTCCTGGTTGTCTTCAATCAACTTGCGGGCACGGGCGTATTGTTCATCGATGATGCGGCGCACCTCCGTGTCCACCTTTTGCATGGTGTTCTCAGACATGTTGGTTGTTTTGGTCACTGATCGACCTAGGAACACTTCGCCTTCATTGTCGGCATATACCATAGGACCCAGCGCTTCAGACATGCCGTAGCGCATCACCATATCGCGCGCTAACCCAGTGGCACGTTCAAAATCGTTGCTCGCACCCGTGGTCATTTGCTTCATGAACACTTCTTCGGCAATACGACCACCAAACAACATGGCGATTTGGCTCAGCATGAACTCGCTGTCGTAGCTGTAGCGGTCTGCTGCGGGCAAGCTCATGGTCACGCCCAAGGCACGACCACGCGGGATGATGGTGACTTTGTGCACAGGGTCGCACTTGGGCAACATTTTGCCAATCAAAGCGTGACCAGACTCGTGGTAGGCCGTGTTGCGGCGCTCTTCCTCGGGCATGATCATGCTCTTGCGCTCTGGCCCCATCAAGATTTTGTCTTTGGCTTTTTCAAAGTCTTGCATTTCAACCACGCGGGCATTGCGTCGCGCCGCCATCAAAGCCGCTTCGTTGCACAAGTTCGCCAAATCCGCACCGCTCATGCCTGGCGTACCACGGGCAATCGTGCCTGGGTTGACGTCTTGCCCTGCGGGAATTTTGCGCATGTGTACGTTCAAAATCTGCTCACGGCCACGAATATCGGGCAGCGTCACATACACCTGGCGGTCAAAACGGCCCGGGCGTAGCAAAGCAGCGTCCAAAATATCAGGGCGGTTGGTTGCAGCAACGACGATAACGCCGAGGTTGGTTTCAAAACCGTCCATCTCGACCAACATCTGGTTCAAGGTTTGTTCGCGTTCATCGTTACCACCACCCACACCCGCACCACGTTGGCGACCGACAGCGTCGATCTCATCAATAAAAATAATACAAGGTGCGTTTTTCTTGGCGTTTTCGAACATGTCGCGCACCCGTGATGCACCCACGCCGACAAACATTTCAACGAAATCAGATCCCGAAATCGCAAAGAAAGGCACTTTGGCTTCGCCAGCGATAGATTTAGCCAGCAGCGTTTTACCCGTTCCCGGAGGACCTACCAACAACAAGCCACGTGGAATACGACCACCCAATTTTTGGAAACGACCTGGGTCTTTCAAAAAATCAACCACTTCTTTGACTTCTTCTTTGGCTTCGTCGCAACCTGCCACATCAGCAAATGTCACCGTATTCGCGCTTTCGTCCAACAGCTTGGCCTTGCTTTTGCCGAAGCTGAACGGACCACCTTTGCCACCGCCCTGCATTTGCTTCATGAAGTAAACCCACACGCCGATCAGCAAAAGCATCGGACCCCAGCTCATCAAGAGCGACATCAGCAACGAGCCTTCTTCGCGGGGTTTGACGTCAAATTTCACGTTGTTGGCGATCAAATCACCCACCAAACCGCGATCCATGAACGTGCCAGTTGTGCGGATTTTAGTGTCATCCAACTTGGTGCCCACAATCTCGGATCCGCCAGCGCCTTCGTTGATGGTCACGGTTTTGAATTGCTTATTGCGGACTTCTTCTAAAAAGTCAGAATAGCCAACCGAGCCGGTCTGCGCGCTGCTTTTCACATCAAATTGCTTAAATACGGTGAACAACACCATAGCAATGACCACCCAAACGGCAAACTTAGAAAACAATTCTTTATTCAAGCGAAACTCCTAGAAACTATCGTGCGAACATATCTGTGAACATACGCACGATTTTAGACTTTTCAAGATGAGAAAAGGTAGTAAATGGTTATTTATAGTAATTTCAGACCTACTTTTGCCCCATACCCAACAAAAACGTCTCTGACGACTCTGAACGCGACGATTCCGGTTTGATCGCTTTCACCACTTTAAAGTTCGCTTTAAACATCACCACCAACTGGCTGTAGCCGCTGCCGTGAAAAACTTTGGCAACCAGCGCGCCTTCGGGTTTCATGTGGTTTTTGCAAAAATCGATAGCCAACTCGATCAGGTTTTCCACGCGCGCTGCGTCTGTGGAATCAATGCCCGACAAATTGGGCGCCATGTCAGACACCACCACATCGGCCAGATCGCCTTTCATCTCGGTGGTCAGCTGGTTTAGCACCTCGTCTTCGCGAAAGTCGCCCTGAATGAAAACCACGCCTTCAACGGGTTCCATCGCCAGCAAATCAAGCGCGATGATGCGGCCATTGAGTTCGCCCACCGCCGCACCGCCGCCTGTTGCTGTTTTAGGAGACAATTTACGGCGAATGTACTGGCTCCACGCACCCGGTGTAGAGCCCAAATCGATGACCATGTGGCCGGGTTTGATCAGCTTGTGCGCTTCGTCAATTTCTTTGAGCTTGTAGGCGGCGCGGGCGCGGTAGCCTTCGCGTTTGGCGAGTTTGACGTAGGTGTCGTTGACGTGGTCATTCAGCCACGCTTTGTTGACTTTTCTACTTTGGGTTTTAACTTTCACTAATTTGCTTTCACTTTTTTGCTTCTAACTTCGGTCATTATCCTCTGTAGCCGCTGGTGTTTGGGTAATTACCTAGTAATCACCGATAATAGGGCTATGTCAAAAATAATACTTACCCCCGCACAGCGCAAAGTTCACCGCGCTGAAGCGCATCACCTGTCACCCGTCGTTATGATCGGCAACGACGGTTTGTCTGCCGCTGTCAAAAAAGAAACCAATGCCGCGCTGAACTCTCACGGCTTGATCAAAATCCGCGTTTTGGGTGACGACCGCGTCGTTCGCGAGGAAATGTACCAAACCTTGGCCGAAGAGCTCTCTGCAGCGCCGATTCAACACATCGGCAAGCTGTTGGTGCTGTGGCGCCCGATTTTGGAGATCAAAAAAGAGCGTTCAGAAGACGACGACCGCATGGCCGGCCCGCGCGACTTCAAGGTTTTGAAATATTCGAGCCGTGGCGGCCAGCGCCCAGAAGTGAAAACGCTTCGTGTTTTGGGTAACCAGCGTTTAACACAAGGCGGCAAAGTGAAACGTGCGCAGCCTAAGCAAACGTCAGTTAAAAAACGTAGCCAAACCTAATATATAGATTATTAATTTCAAAATATTCGAATACTAAATTTAAATTACTTAGTATTCGATATTTTCCAAAGTACAACAGCTACGCAAATCCACTGAGCGATGTACATCAAACTCCCTACCGCATGCCACAGCGCGATATTCTCTCTGGCAACGATTCGCGGAGAAACTCCAAAAGTAACCAGTAGTGCGAGCAGCATGCCTAACGCTACAAATAAAATAGCACCATAGGCAATAAATACGCCGGCTATAGGCCTATTTCCATCATTTTCTGAAATATTTTCTGTGTCTAACTGGTTTTCAAAGCGTTTGGGCCGCAATATCAGCAACAACACCAAACCGCAACCCACGGAAACCCAAGTCTGCCCCTCAAACAAACGCGCCGCCATATTGCCTGCCAGCGCTTTGTTCGGCAAATATTGAAACAACATCGGCACAACAAAGAAACCAAGTGTGGTTAAACTGCCCCACCAGAGTGCTGCGGTGAATATGGTCAGTTTAGACGCTAAATTTTTCAATATTAATAATATCTATTTTAAATATACGTCGACTAATATTGGTTCAAATAATATTAGATATAGCGAACACTGACAATTTCGTAGTGCTTCACGCCACCCGGCGCTTGCACTTCTGCGGTGTCGCCCTCTTCTTTGCCAATCAAAGCACGGGCGATAGGGCTGCTGATATTGACCAAGCCGTATTTGATATCGGCTTCGTCTTCGCCGACGATTTGGTAGGTCACTTTGGCACCCGTATCTTCAGACTCCAAGTCGACCGTGGTGCCAAAAACGATTTTGCCACCTGCATTCAACTCTTTAGGATCGATGACTTGGGCGACGGACAATTTGCCTTCCACTTCGATGATGCGGCCTTCGATGAAGCCTTGGCGGTCTTTAGCGGCATCGTATTCGGCGTTTTCGCTCAAATCGCCCTGTGCGCGTGCTTCTGAAATCGCAGCAATGACGCTAGGACGCTCAACGGTTTTGAGCTTGTGCAACTCAGCTTTGAGGATTTCGGCGCCGCGTTTGGTGATGGGTAATGTTGTCTGTAAAGTTGCCATGGCTGTCAATGTATCAATGTTTCAAAATTCTTGGGTAGCAAAACGAAACCGCCGAACTATCCCAGGAGGATAGCATTCGGCGGTTGTGTGAGTTGGTTAGAGCAATTATGCCGTTAAAGACAGGGCCTAGCAACTAGGAAAATTACTTAGCCAGCTGCGCATGCATCTCCTGCACCGAAATCACGCCCAAACTGTCCATGTACTTCATGCCTTCAACAGCCGCTTCAGCGCCGAAGATGGTCGTGTAGGTGGTCACGCGCGCTAACAAAGCAGAGGTACGGATGGCGCGTGAATCGGCTATCGCATTGCGCCGCTCTTCCACGGTGTTGATGACCATCGCAATTTCGTTGTTTTTGATCATGTCCACGATGTGCGGGCGGCCTTGTGCGACTTTGTTGACGACGGCGCATTTGATGCCAGCCGCATTGATCGCATCAGCCGTGCCTTTGGTCGCGACCAATTCAAAATTCCTGGCAACCAAGGCACGCGCCACTTCGACTGCACGCAGTTTATCGTTATTTTTAACGGTCAAGAACACCTTTTTCACAGCATCTGTCGCACGTGGCAACTTGGTACCAGCACCGAGCTGTGCTTTGACGAAAGCCTCGCCAAAGGTTTTACCCACGCCCATGACTTCACCGGTTGACTTCATCTCAGGCCCGAGAATCGTATCGACGCCCGGGAACTTGACGAAGGGGAACACCGCTTCTTTGACGCTGAAATACGGCGGTGTGACTTCGGCGCCTATGCCTTGTGCATTCAGCGATTGCCCAACCATGCAGCGTGCAGCCACTTTGGCCAGCTGCACGCCCGTGGCTTTGGACACAAACGGCACGGTGCGCGAGGCGCGCGGGTTCACTTCCAGCACATAGATGATGTCTTTGCCGTCGATTTGCTGAATGGCGAACTGCACATTCATCAAACCCACCACATTCAAGGCTTTGGCCATGGCCGCGGTTTGAAGCTTGATTTCAGCAATGGTGGCAGCCGTCAAGTAATACGGTGGCAAAGAGCAAGCTGAATCGCCGCTGTGGACGCCGGCTTGCTCGATATGCTCCATTACGCCGCCAATGAAGACGCGGCCCGTGTGGTCGCGCACGGCGTCCACATCGCACTCAATGGCGTCGTTCAAAAAGCGATCCAACAAGACCGGAGAATCGTGGCTGACCTTGACCGCTTCGCGCATGTAGCGCTCGAGGTCGCGCTGCTCATGGACGATTTCCATGGCACGGCCACCCAGCACATAGCTAGGTCGGACTACGAGCGGGTAGCCCAAAGTCGCGGCTTTTTCAAGCGCTTCGGGTTCGGTACGCGCTGTCGCGTTCGGCGGCTGCTTCAAGTCCAGCTCGCGCAAGAGTGCCGAAAAACGCTCGCGGTCTTCCGCAGCGTCAATCATGTCTGGCGTGGTGCCGATGATGGGCACGCCATTGGCTTCCAGCGCCAAGGCAAGCTTCAAAGGCGTTTGGCCACCATATTGCACGATCACGCCGACAGGCTTTTCAATCGCGACGATTTCCAGCACGTCTTCCAGCGTCACCGGCTCGAAATACAAGCGATCAGACGTGTCGTAATCGGTCGAAACGGTTTCTGGGTTGCAGTTGACCATGATGGTCTCGTAGCCGTCTTCACGCATAGCCAGGGCGGCGTGTACGCAGCAGTAGTCAAACTCAATGCCTTGCCCAATTCGGTTTGGCCCACCGCCCAGCACCATGATTTTTTTCTTGTTGGTTGGCTCGGCTTCGCACTCAGTGCCTTCGGCCTCATAAGTTGAGTACAGGTAAGCCGTGTTGGTCGCAAACTCGGCTGCGCAGGTGTCGACACGCTTGTAGACTGGGCGAACGCCGAGTTCTCGGCGGGCCGCACGTATGGCGGTGTCGGTGGTTTTAAGCTGACGCGCCAAGCGGCGGTCTGAAAAACCTTTTTGCTTGAGCGCACGCAAAGTGGCAGCGTCTATTTGCTCTAGTGACTTGGTTTCTAGTTCCAGTTCGATCTTGACGATTTGCTCAATCTGCACCAAAAACCAGCGGTCGATTTTAGTCAGCGCAAACACCTCATCCACACTCATGCCCATCGCAAACGCATCGCCCACATACCAAATACGCTCAGGCCCTGGAGTGCCCAGTTCTTTTTCAAGTACCTCACGGTCTTGGGTTTTTTCGTTCATGCCGTCAACGCCGACTTCCAGCCCACGCAGCGCTTTTTGAAACGACTCTTGAAAAGTCCGGCCCATGGCCATGACTTCACCGACGGATTTCATTTGCGTGGTCAAACGCGAATCAGCGGTCGGGAATTTCTCAAAAGCAAAACGTGGAATCTTGACGACCACGTAATCGATGCTGGGCTCAAAACTCGCAGGCGTGG
>JAYUCJ010000279.1:0-2601 GCA_043740415.1 Polaromonas sp.
CGATCGGCATTGCCGCTTTTTCCACCGCCTGCTGACCAAAAACACGCTGCTTTACACCGAGATGATCAACGCTGGCGCGATTGTGCATGGCGATGTGCCACGGCATTTGCGCTTTAACACCGAAGAGCACCCTTTAGCCTTGCAATTGGGTGGCAGCGAACCCGACAAGTTGGCGCAAGCCGCCAAAATCGCCGAGGAATGGGGTTATAACGAGGTCAATATCAACTGCGGCTGTCCGAGCGAGCGGGTGCAAAAGGGCGCTTTTGGCGCGTGTTTGATGGCCGAGCCCTACTTGGTGGCTGATTGCGTCAAAGCCATGCTGGACGCGGTGAAAGACCCTGTCAAAACGCCCATCACCGTCAAACACCGCATCGGTATCAATAAAACCGAAGACACGCCCGAAGGCTATGCGTTTGTGCGGGATTTTATTGGCACCGTGGCTGATGCGGGTTGCCAAACCTTCATCGTCCATGCCCGCAACGCCTGGCTTAAAGGCCTGTCGCCCAAAGAAAACCGCGATATTCCACCGCTGCGCTATGAAATCGTCCATCAGCTGAAGGCGGATTTCCCGCACCTGAACATTGCCATCAACGGCGGTCTCACCACGAATGTGCAAATTGCTGAGCAATTACAAGGCTTGGATGGCGTCATGGTGGGGCGTGAGGCTTATCATAACCCGTGGTTGTTGGCGTCGTGGGACGAAGTGTTTTTTGGAGCCATACCTTCAATCTCAACCCGCGATTTGATTGAAGCCCACATGGTCACCTACATGGAGCGCGAAAAAGCCGCGCATGGCACGCCTTGGGCGACAATTGCTCGGCACATGCTTGGGCTACGCCACGGCTTGGCCGGCTCACGCCGCTGGCGGCAGGTGTGGAGCGACCACAGATTGAAGGACATGCACCCGCGCGATGTGATGGCGCTTGCGCAGAACGGCATGTGCGAAGCAGCTTGATACCTCTAATTCTTCTTAAATATGCGTTTAGCCGACGTATTATGTGCTTATGCTGCTATTAAATATATAGCATAACTCATTTATGACAGATTCCCTACAAAAACAAACCCGCTGGGCGCTGATCCTGCTGTGGGTCGTGCCCGTGCTGTGGACGGTGAACTACATCGTCGCTCGCAAAGCGCCCGGGATCATCGGGCCGCATCTTTTGGCGCTGGGGCGCTGGGGACTAGCGGCATTGGTCTTGGTGGTGTTAGCCAGAAGCGAGCTGTGGGCGCAGCGCGGCCACATCGTCAAAGCGTGGCGGCAGTATCTCGTTTTGGGCGCTTTGGGCATGCTGATTTGCGGTGCCTGGGTCTACCAAGGCGCACGTTCGACGCAGGCCATGAACATCGCGCTGATCTACGCCGCAGCTCCCGTGCTCATCAGTCTGGGCTCGGTTTGGCTGTTGAAGGAATCCATCAACAAACGCCAAATAGCCGGCGTTTGCCTCGCTTTGCTGGGCGTCGTGCATGTGGTGGTGATGGGGCAATGGGCGGCACTGTCTAACGTGCAATTTGTGGTGGGTGACTTGTGGATAGTCGCCGCCACCATCTCGTGGGCAGGCTACGCGCTACTGCAAAAAAAGTGGCTCAGTCCGCTCAGCGCCACAGCGCGGTTAGCCGCCATTTGCTTGGGTGGCGTGGTTAGCCTGTTGCCGTTTTCGATTTGGGAACTGTTTCAGCCCAGTTTGACCGTATGGGGCGCGCAAGCGTTCTGGCTCATAGGCATCGCCGGCTTGATTCCAGGGCTGGGCGCGTATTGGATTTACGGTTGGGCGCAAAAGATTTTGGGCGCCAACCGCACCGCCGTAGCCTTGTACCTGGGCCCCCTGTATGCCGCCTTTATGACCTGGGCATTTTTAGGCGAAGCCCCCGGCTGGCACCACCTGTTTGGTGGATTACTGATATTACCGGGGGTGTTTTTGGTGATGAAAAAGTAGCAAAATAGACTGTATCCAGTTTGTTTATCGCAAAAATATATTTAGGAAAATATATTATTTGCTAGGATTTCCGGTGCATTGATATTCGTATGTTACGAGCCAACGGTTGCAGCCGTATGCATTCCCATAATTGCATCGTTTTATGGCACCTCCAAATGGGTCAGCACCTGTATAACCCCACGCAGTACATCGTTGCTGCGCAAGTGTCAACGCTTGTGCAGTATCTAACTTTGGCACTTCAAAAGCTCCATACTCAAACGATAACTTAACTGTACCGTCTGCTCGGCTACCCCCAGTTGGAATTAACTGTTTTTCGACAGCACATCCTGTTACTAACAACGTGCCAGTTAGTAATAGCAGGCTGAGGAAACGGCTTGTTGTTAACTTCATAGTAAAACCTTTATTAGCATTACACAATTTGTAATGAAATGATTCTATCTGAATGCTAGATGATGCAAACTAGAGAATATGCGAACTAAGGTGCTCATTTTAACCTCAAGCCGGCGTATTAATTGCCTAAGATGCTATGTAAAATATAGCAAAAAATAGTATGATGCAGTAAAACAATGCCGAATGCTTCACCCCGCAGCATCCAAACCACTCTTAAAATGCGCCTTCATCGCCGCCACAGTCGCAGCTGAATCACGCGCATAGAGTGCCGACATGA
>JAYUCJ010000280.1:0-49889 GCA_043740415.1 Polaromonas sp.
ATCTATATTTACCCCCTTTAAATGCCGGCGTTCGACAACATGCAACGATTGAAACCGTTTCAAGTCAATTTTTAGAAACTTCATGGCTGGGCAGCTTGCTGTTGTTTGGCGCCGTGCTGTGCGAGGCAGCTTATGCCGTGATTGGCAAGAAACTCACCACCGCGCTCAGCCCCAAGCGCATCAGTGCTCTCATCAACGCCTGGGGGTTTGCCTTGATGACGCCATTTGGAATTTACATGGCATGGTCGTTTGATTTTCGCAGCGTCCCTGTAGGCAGTTGGTGGTTACTCGTGTTTTACGCTCTGGCTGCGAGCGTGTGGTCGGTGTGGTTGTGGATGACAGGCTTAAGAGTTGTTCCAGCATCCGCAGCTGGCGTCTATACCGTTTTCTTGCCTATTGCGGCTGCAGTGGTTGGTGTTTTTGTATTGGGTGAAAGCCTCAATGCGATTCAAATTTTTGGCTTCGCATTAGCGCTTTTGGGCGTTGTCTTGGCAACCGTTCCGACGAGGAATGCAACGAGGAAATAGCGATCGCACCCTCGGAATGAGGCTCTCAGAGGGAGATTTCACTGTTTTACCTCTAAAAAAACAACAAATCGTGCAAATAAAAGTGTTTTTCCCCTATGAAAACACAATTTTCTCCAGTAGCATTCGCACAGCCATTGAAAATAAATGTTGAGCAAATAAATTGACATGATTTTCACTGGTGTGTTTTTAACTTAAACAAGGAAAATAAATCATGGCAACTGCAAAAAAAGCTCCAGCTAAAAAAGCTGCTGCACCCGCGAAGAAAGCTGCTCCAGCTAAAAAAGCTGCCGCACCAGCGAAGAAAGCCGCACCAGCGAAGAAGGCTGCTCCCGCGAAGAAAGCTGCTGCTCCTGCTAAAAAAGTAGCGGTTAAAAAAGTCGCTGCTACAAAAGCACCCGCAAAAAAACGCGTTCCTAACGCCGCATTCATGAAGGCGCTCACACTGAGCCCAGCCTTGGCTGCAGTCGTGGGTGCACCGTCTATGCCACGGACTGAAATCGTGTCCAAGCTGTGGGTTTACATCAAGAAGTACAAACTGCAAGACGCAGTGAACAAGCGCATGATCAACGCCGATGCAAAGCTGAAAGAAATTTTCGGTAAAGCACAAGTGTCGATGTTTGAAATGGCTGGCTTGATTGGCAAACACGTCAAGTAAGTCGTCAAATAAATTGAACTAGTTTCGATTTAAAGCCGACGCAAGTCGGCTTTTTTACGTCTGTACATCAGCCAACCGATCAGTCACAAGTAAGTCAGCCGTCAATTGATTGAGTAAACTATGAAAACCTAACAGCCTAGAACAATGAAGCAGGAGACGTGAGTCATGAATTTCAATATCAGCAGCCAAGCCCAGTACAACGCAAAAAAAATGACCGCAGATCAAGCGGCACAGTTGGTTCGCAATGGCGACTTCATTGTCATACCCACAGGTGCAGGCGAACCACCTACTTTACTTACGGCATTGTCTGAAGCCCGCCGTCAGTTCAAGGACGTCAAAGTCAGCTCGGTTTTGCCCATGCGCAAGTTTGCCTACCTTGACCCAGAAACGTATGACAACGTGCGCCACATTGGCTACTTTTTGAGTGGTGCGAACCGCGCAGGCGCGCAAGCGGGCTGGGTTGATATTTTCCCCAACAACTTTTCAGAAGTACCACGCAAAATCGAACGTGGCACCATAGGCGCAGACGTCGTCTTCGCACTGTGCTCGCCCATGGATACGCATGGCAACTTCTCTATCAGCTTGGGTGCAGACTACACCATGGCTGCCATCAAAAAAGCCCGCGTCATCGTGCTGGAGATCAACCCCAACGTGCCATTTGCCTATGGCGACTGCCATGTCCATATTTCGCAAATAACCGGCTTGGTGGAAGACGATGCGCCCGTGATTGAAGTTGGCCTGCCAAAGATCGGCCCTGTTCAAGAAGCCATTGGCAAGTATGTGGCGGACTTGATTGACGATGGCTCAACGCTGCAAATCGGCTTCGGCGGTATTCCAGACGCCGTGGTGATGCAGCTGACCAACAAGCGCGATTTGGGCATCCATACCGAAATGCTGGGTGACGGTATTTTGACGCTGGTTGAAGCCGGCGTCGTCACCAACCGCCGCAAAAACTACATGCCTGGCAAGATGGTGGCGACCTTTGCTTTGGGTTCGAAAAAGCTGCACCAATTCATGGATCGCAACCCCATGCTAGAGATGCACCCCGTCGATTTCACCAACGACCCGTTCCTTGCAGGACAAAACGACAACTTGATGTCGATCAACGCCACTTTGCAAATCGACTTCTTGGGCCAATGCGGCTCTGAAAGCCTGGGTCCGCTGCCCTTCTCCTCGACGGGTGGGCAAACCGACTTTGTACGCGCGGCGAATCGCTCCAAAGGTGGCAAATCATTCATCGTGCTGCCCTCCACCGCCAAAGACGATACAGTGTCGCGCATCGCCCCCATGCTGACACAAGGTACTGCCGTCTCAACCAGCAAGAACGAAGTGAACTATGTGGTGACAGAATACGGCGTGGCGCAGCTGGATGGCAAGTCCGTCAAGCAGCGTGCTTTAGAGCTGATTTCTATAGCGCATCCTAATTTCCGACCTGAATTGACGGAAGCAGCGAAAAAGATGCGTTTGATTTAACACGCTGCCCTTGAGTGCCTAAATTATGTACCTTCCCCTTGGAAATCTTTCGCCCTGAACGTCAGCACCAAGGTATCGCGATAGCTCAGGCCTGAATCTTCAGCGTCCAAAGGTTGAATCGGCGTCGATTCATGAATCATCCGCTCGTCATCCAGCAGCAGCAGCGTCCATGGTTCTGTCATGGTGAAACGCTGACCCGCTGGCCCATCCACCTCAAACACCCGCGTTTCACCGCCTTTGATGCCATGGCGATGGATGAGCATGACTGCGACAAAATCGACCCCGTCGCGGTGCGCGCCCTCGGGCGTGGGGCGGCCAATGCCATCTGTGGTGTCAATGCGGAACTGGTGCGCTTCTACAAACCAGGTTGAAACGCTGGGTTTGAGCGCTGAACACACTTGCCCCAGCTTGCCGAGCATGGTTAACCAAGCGTTTGATTGGACTACGTTTGCCGACATAGGCTCAAACATACGCTGCATGCCACCGTGCAAAGCGTTGTATTCCAAAGGCTGCCAATGCGCGCGATGCTTTGCTTGCAGCACTGATTCACCACTCACCACAAAGCAAGAATGACGGCGACGGCGGTAGTGGCCACCGTCTTTGAGATAAGCATCTGGTGCCAAATCGTTCCAACTAGGTTTCCAGTTAGAGGTATTTTCTGTTGAACAACTCAGCAGATCTAGCGCAGTGGCGGGACTTAAAACGGCATAGCCTTTTGTTTTCAGAGTCGGAACAATTTGCTGGGTTTCAATGTAGGGGGGCGAAATATGGGTAGTCATCGGCTTAGGGGCTCAAAATCTGGCTTGCATCTTCGACGTTATGGGCTCTTGATTATTCCTCAATATGAATTCTCGTTATATACGAATATCAATATAGTATTTCCTTTTGTACAATTTTTTAGTCAGAATACAACTTTGTAATTTACTTATTCTAAAAATCAATCCAAGGATCACATGCTGAAGCGTTTTTTATTTTTTACTTTGGTGAGCCTATCGCTGAACATCAGCTGGGCAGCAGCGCCTTTGCTCAGTGCCAGTGAATTGTCCGCATTGCTAAAGCAGCCCCTAAGCCAAAATAGCCCAATTCGTGTGATCGATATTCGCAAAGCTTCGTCTTACAAAGACAATCACGTAGAAATCGCCTCCAACGCCCCTTTCGAAGAGTGGCGTGGGTCGACCAGCAACCCTGCGCAGTTGCCTAGCCTGGACAAGTTAACGCAACTCATGCAAAAGCATGGTTTGACAGCAAACACACCCACTGTCTTGGTATCGACAGGTGTTGATAGTATCGATTTTGGCACTGCAGCTTGGGTGTATTGGGTGCTCAAGGAGCATGGCATCAAAGAAGTCTCGATTCTCAATGGTGGCATGAAAGCTTGGCTGCATGCGGGCTTGCTCTACGATGACGAAGTCATCAAAATCACGCCTTCGACATTTGTACCCGTGCGTTCAGGTAAGTGGACGGCTGACCGCGCTGAGGTGGCCAAAGCTGTCAACGCTGGCCAAGTTACTCTGATGGATTCGCGACCCGAAGCTTTTTTCAATGGCGACACCCGCCACGCCCTGGTCAAAGTGCCAGGCACGATCAAGGGCGCGAGCAACTTGTCGTTTGAAAAATGGTTTATCCCCAACAACCCTCATTTCGCCAGCTTTGTGTCACCAGACACGGCTAAGAAAGTATGGGTTGCGGCTGGCGTGAAACCGCAATCACCAACGATTGCTTTTTGCAACACAGGCCATTGGTCTGCCATTAACTGGTTTGCCGCTTCTGAACTCTTGGGTCAACCCAATACCAAGCTCTACCCAGGCTCGATGCAAGACTGGTCGCAAGATGCCAGCTTGCCTATGAGCAACGTACCCAATCGCGCGAAACAACTTTTGATCGACGCCAAGCTTTGGTCTGACAAATAATAAACAAGAGCAAACGACAAGGACGATTGGACATGAAGCGTTGGTTTCTCACCGCCATTTTGGCGGTTTTCTTTGGATTTTTACTGCTCAGCGTCTACGTGCGCCAAGCGGTGCTGTTTTTGGTCGGCATTGGTTTAGGCGCAACTTTAGCCACCGCACGCTTTGGCTTCACCACCGGTTGGCGTCAACTGGTCACCCAGCGTGACCCCAGCGGTGCGGCGGGGCAACTGTTGTTGCTGGCCTTGGCTGCACTCCTGGCCATGCCTTTGTTGGGTCAGTTTCCTGAACTGCAAGCGGCGCTGGGGCCACCAAGTATCAGCCTGATCGTTGGCGCTTTTGTGTTTGGTATTGCCATGCAAGTGGCGGACGGCTGCGGCTCGGGCACTTTGTACAAAGCAGGTTTGGGTTTCCCGCTGAACATGGGAATATTGCCACTGTTTGCACTGGGCAGCTTTTTAGGCGCTTCGCATTTGCAGGGCTGGCTGGCGTTGGGGCAGATGGCACCAGTCGGCTTTGTGCAGTCTTGGGGGGTACCTGTCGCTTTACTGCTCACCGGCGGCTTGCTGCTCGGCTTAGCAGCTTTGATGCGGCTGTGGGTGGGCGCTGGCAAAACCTGGTTCTACAAGCGCTGGGTCTGGGGCGCGGTGCTGTTGGCGGTATTTGCTACGCTCAACTTGGTCTTAGCTGGCCAGCCTTGGGGGGTGGTTTACGGTTTTGGCTTGTGGGCAGGCAAACTGGTCACGGCGGCAGGCCTATTTGACCCGGCTGCCAACGCCTTTTGGTCGCAAGCCAACAACGCCAAGCATTTGGGCGAGTCGGTGCTGTTGGACGTGACCTCCATCACCAACATTGGCATTCTGGCCGGCGCACTGTGGGTGAGCATGAAGAAATCACCGTCGGGCTCTAACAATCAATTGCAAACCCTCACCGCCAAACAATGGGCCGTGGGTTTGATTGCGGGCTTGGTGATGGGCTACAGCTCGCGCTTGGCCTTTGGCTGTAACGTGGGCGCGATGCTCAGCGGCATCTCCACTGGCAGCTTGCATGGCTGGATTTGGTTGCCTCTGGCTTTTGCAGGCACGTTGATAGGTCTCAAAATTCGCCAAGCTGTGTTTAACGATAGCAGCGCAGAATGAAGGGAACGACACCATGAAACGCCTTCAAAACAAACCTCTGCTCAGCCTGGCCTTTTGGCTGCTACTAACCGCTTTTATCGTTTGGGATTTTGCCAAGTCTGCAGAAATCAACCAGCGCGAAGAACCGCCCTTGATAGCCGCTGGCTCAGGCAAAGCGCCTACTGGGGCGCACTGCTCGTTGCCGAAATAGCCACACTAGCGCTTTAAGTTGGCACTCAGATGGTGCACAATGCAGCCTTGATCAATCAAACCGCATGGAGCTTTCAATGAACAAATTTACACGATTACTACTCGCTTGCTTGTGCCTGGGCGTTGCTGCTATGGGCACATCGCCAGCTTTTGCAGCGAAGAAGAAAAAAACCAAATCCCACAAAGTTAAACAGGAATCTGGTTCAATGGAAAGCTCAAAAGACCGCGAGCGTCGTCTCCTGCGCGAATGCCGTGGGCAGGTGAATGCAGGCGCTTGTGCGGGTTTGACCAGAGGTTAAATCCTTCGATTTACTGCACCGCAGCCATCTTGCAGCTCGTCGGCTGCTCCGCCGCTTTCGCGCTGATCTGCTTGATCACCCTAAAGCCATAGCCTGAGCCTTCCACGTCAAACTTCACACCTGGTGCGCCCAGCTTGTCCATCAAACCCACCACCAGCGGTTGTTGGAATTGATGGTCAGAAGCGCGCATCACCCCAGATTGACCTGAGAAAGTGACACTAGCCGGCGATAAAGCCACCTGAACTGCTATTAAATCTATAGCGTTTGATTTACTTGACGCTACTGATTTATCAACCGACTGCGCCAGCGCTTCCATCATCAGCTGCATGCGCATATGCACGTAATCGTCGGCTGGGTTGGGGAAACGCGCTTTGAAGGACTTGTAAAACGCCTCACTGGCTGCGGTGGGCACATTCGGCAACCAATCAGCCACGGCGATCACTTTGCCGATACCCGCTTCGCCAATCGCCGCTGGTGCGCCCAGTGCGTTGCCGTAAAACGTGTAAAACTTGCCGTCAAAACCGACTTCTTTGGCGGCTTTGATGAGCAGCGTCAAATCGTTGCCAAAATTGCCCGTCAACACCGCTTGCGCACCGCTGGCTTTGATTTTGGCGGCATAGGGCATGAAGTCTTTGACGCGACCCATCGGGTGTAGCTCATCGCCAGCCAAGGCAATATCGGGCCGCAACACGGCCAATTGGCGTTTGGCTTCTTTGGCTACGGCTTGGCCAAAGCTGTAGTCTTGGCCGATGATGTAGATGCTTTTCAGCGCTTTGTCGTCTTTCAGCACATCCATCAGCGCGGTCATACGCATGTCGGCATGGGCGTCGAAGCGAAAATGCCACGGGCTGCATTTTTCATTCGTCAAAATCGGGTCAACGGCTGCGTAGTTCAAGAAAAGCACGCGTTTGGTGGGTTCGCGTTCGTTGTGTTTGTTGATCGCATCAATCAGCGCGGCTGCCGTGGCAGACGAATTGCCTTGCATGATGATCTGCGCGCCGTCGTCGATGGCGGCACGCAGCATGGACAGCGCTTCTTCCGCTTGGCCTTTGCTGTCGTAGCGCTTCAGTGACAACTGAGCCTTGCCTCTGGCGTTCACGCGCTCCGTCGCCCACAGCAAGTTACGAAAAACCGCCTCGCCCGTGTTGCCAAACGGCCCGCTCAAGCCCTCGATCATGGCGATTTTCACGGTTGGCACTGCCACTGGTTGGGCGGATGCTGTCGTTGCTGCCAGCAAGCCAAAAGTCACTGAAACGGCGATTTTTACAACAGCAATGCTGCTAGATTTGAACCAAAATTTCACGTCATTTCCTCTGATTTTATTATTAATAATAATAAATTGTAGCTTATGCGTGTTCATTTATCTGCCTTGATTGGCTTTTAATTCCCTAAAAACGCAGAGAAAAGACTATGCAGCCAGCGAATCCAACGGCCAACGCGGTTTCACGTCGAAGGCGTAATCAGTATTCGCCGTTTGCTGACCACTCTGCAGCCGCATCGCCGCCGCCATGGCAATCATCGCGCCGTTGTCGGTGCACAGCGCCAGCTCAGGGTAATGCACGCGCACGCCGTTCAGGGCGCAGACCGCGTTGAGCTGCTGCCGCAGCCGCTGGTTCGCACCCACGCCACCGGCCACCACCAGCCGTTTCAGCCCGGTTTGCAGCAGCGCCGTGCCCGACTTGCGCACCAGCACATCCACAATCGCCGCTTGGGTTGAGGCGGCAATATCGGCCCGCAATTGATCGGAGAACTGCTCGACCGGCACGCCCTCCTGCGCCACCAGTTTTTTGATCTGCACCAGCACCGCTGTTTTCAGCCCCGCAAACGAGAAGTTCAAATCGCCACTGTGGAGCAAAGGACGCGGCAGTTTGAAAGCTTTCTCGTTACCGCCAACCGCCAGTTTCGCCAGCCCCGGTCCGCCCGGGTACGGCAGCCCCAGCAACTTGGCCGACTTGTCAAACGCCTCGCCCGCCGCGTCGTCCACACTTTCGCCCAAAATGTCGTATTTACCGACACCATCCACCCGCATCAACTGCGTGTGCCCGCCGGACACCAGCAGCGCCACAAACGGAAACTCCGGCGGGTCCGCGCTTAAAAATGGCGACAACAAATGCCCCTCCAGATGATGCACCCCCAGCACCGGTTTGCCCAGCGCCGCCCCCAGCGCACACGCCACCCCCGACCCCACCAGCAGCGCCCCCGCCAGCCCCGGCCCCTTGGTGTAGGCCACCACGTCGATATCATCCAATGTGCGCCCAGCTTTCTCCAACACCTGCTTGGTCAACGGCAACACCCGCCGAATATGGTCACGGCTAGCCAGCTCAGGCACCACGCCGCCAAAAGCCTGGTGCATTTCAATCTGGCTATGCAGCGCGTCCGCCAGCAGCACAGGCAGGCCACTCCCCTCAGTTTTAACAAGCGCCACGCCCGTTTCGTCGCAGCTGGATTCGATGCCTAGGATGATCATGGGGTGAGTTTAACGGGGTGATGCGGGAGGTTTTGTCTCAGTGCAGGATCAAAAGCGACGAAACACCCGTTTTTAAGGGTTAAATTGGCATCTAGCCGGCGTATTTATTGCCTAAGGTGCTCTTTTATTTATAGCAAATAGAAATACTATTGCTCCATCTTTTTCCCATTGCGCCACTCACCGAAAAATACTTGTTTGCCTGCAACACTCTTCCAGTTACCTGCAATATAGTAGTTTTCTGAACCAGCCGTTTCCTGAAATTCTGGATATCGCATCCTACGTTTTAGGCGACTACATGTTGAATAACCAGCCTGGACGTCAAACTGATCGCCAATTTGAACGCCTTTAATAGCTTCAATAACCTTTACAGTGCCAGAACGAAATTTATCATCGATCAGTTGCACTTTTGCGACCACCATTTCATCATTTGCTGCTGAAGGCAGCGCTCCTTCAATCAAAACCATATATTCTGAGAGAGGTCCAGGGCACGCATTCGCAGCAGTACTGAATAAAAAAATGGATGTAAGCAGCAGTATTTTTAGCATAATATGATTGTACTTTTTTATAGCACCTTAGGCAATAAATACGCCGGCTAGAGCCAAAAAATACCCCTAAAAATCCATGTCCAACGCCTTCCTTTCTGGCTTCCTCACCAGCCTAGCCCTGATCGTGCCCATAGGCGCGCAGAACGCTTTTGTTTTGAAGCTGGGGTTGCTGCGGGCTCATGTGTTGGTGGTTGCGCTGTTGTGCGGGTTCATGGATGCGGCGTTGATTTTGGTGGGGGTGACGTTTGCGGGGGCGACGTTTGGGCAATACGGGTGGGCGCTGCTGGGGGTGAAGGTTGTGGGGGTGGCGTTTTTGGTGGTTTATGGGTTTCGTGCGTTTTTAACGGCTTACCGGCATGCGCAGCCGATGGCGGAAACGCCGCTGAATCAGACCATTTCACTCAAAACCGCTGTCGCCACAGCGCTGGGCTTCACGCTGCTAAATCCGCATGTTTACCTAGACACCGTGCTGCTGATTGGCGGCATCAGCGTGCAATTTAAGCCCAATCAATACGACTACGCCGTGGGTGCGCTGACGGCATCGTTCGTTTGGTTTTTGACCCTAGGCTTTGGCGCACGGCTGCTGCGGCCGCTGTTTGCCAACGCGCGAACTTGGGTGGTTTTAGAGGTGGTGATTGGGCTGCTGATGTGGAGTATTGCCTACCATATTTGGTTTTTGCCGATGGTGGTTTAGTAAAAGATGAAAGCGATTTTTGCTATATTTAAAATAGCATCTTAGGCAATAAATACGCTGGCTATATTCGTATTTTAGGCATAGTTATCACCTAAATTCACACATTTAGGCCTGTGCCTCAGCCTCAGGCCACAGATTGGGAAAATAAAAGCGCAGCGCATGAAAAGGCACGCCAAAAATGAGCTTGCCTTTGGGCGTGTCTGAGCGCACCAGGCCACGCTTTTCTAGCGCTGACAGCAAACTCTCCGCAGTTCGCAGCCCCAAGCCTGTGATTTGTTTGAATTCACCGCGCTCCATCGGGCCAGAAGAAAAGAGCATATACAAGGCTAATTCGGCTTCCATTCGAATGCCACTGCCGGGTTGCGACGACTCAAACGCCAAGCAAGCTTTGATTCTGTTGCGAATGGTCTGCATGTTCAGCATAGTCGCCATGAACCGTGCTTGGTCTATACAAACGTCTAAAAAATAGTCAATAAATTCGACCAAACGCTTTTCGCTCAAATTGCCACGCCCATCCAAATCACCATGACGTGGCATATCGGCTTGCGCCAACCGCTTGTAATACTCACTCTGAGTACGGGCAAAACCGCGCAGCGGCGACCACACGCCGTTGGTCAAACCCATGCTTTGCAGCAGCACATGCGAATGCAAGCGCGCAACGCGACCATTTCCATCTGGGAAAGGGTGAATCCAAGCCAACCTGTGGTGCGCGGCGGCCACGGCCAGCACAGCAAGCTCGCCCATATGCGTTGTTTTGTAAACCTCGGCAAAGCGGTGCATGAACATGGGCACGCTGCTTGCGGCCGGTGCTTCATGGTCGCCCACACGTACTTCGCGTGTGCGCAGCTGGCCGGATTGCATCACATAGTCCAACTCACTTTGATTGGGGTCTTTGATGATGCGATCGGTCTCTGGCAAATGCTCAAAAAGCTGCGCGTGCAAAGCGCACACCACATCTGGCGCAAACAAACTTCGCCAATCAGCACCTGCGTAGGCAGTTTCAGCCCAAAGCTCAGCATCCATGTGCGCCAGTGCCATGCGTTGCTTGCGCTGAACGTCTGCGTCCGATGAAAACTGTTTCTTCAAAGCGCTCTCAAGCTGGCTGGGCAGCGTGTGCTGTCCTTCAATTTTGTTGGTGTAATAAGAGTTCATGCCGCGCAGCAATTGCGCGAGTGGTTTCATCACCGACGAGTCTGCCTTTCCAGTCACTTGGTGGGCAAGACCCAGCAAGGTATGCGCTTTTTCCAACAAACCATACGCCGCAGCTTCGCTAGGAAGCAGAGGTTCAAACTGATGCGGTTGGCTGTAGAGCAATGTCATACTCTAGATTTTGCCATAGTTACGCTAAATTTTGCAAATTATTTTGCGGATAATTCGTGTGTATAAAAAATTATATTTTATATTTAAATTCAACAACTTATAAATATTTTATGAATGAATTTTCGGATGATTTTGCGGATATTTTTGCGGATTTATTTAACGCAGCCGCTTCACCAAGCTAGATGTATCCCAACGCTGCCCGCCCATGGCTTGCACGTCGGCGTAAAACTGGTCAACCAGTGCCGTCACTGGCAAACGCGCGCCGTTGCGCTTGGACTCATCCAGCACCAAGCCCAGGTCTTTGCGCATCCAATCGACCGCAAAGCCAAAGTCAAACTTATCCGCCGCCATGGTTTTGCCACGGTTGTCAAGCTGCCAGCTTTGGGCTGCGCCTTTGCCGATAACGTCTAGCACCAAGTTAACGTCCAGCCCCGCTTTTTGGCCGAAAGCCACGGCTTCGGACAAACCTTGCACCAAGCCGGCGATGCAAATTTGGTTCACCATCTTGGTCAGTTGCCCCGCTCCCGCCTCGCCCATGCGGGTGAAGGCGCGGGAGAACGCCATGGCTGTGGGCTGTACGGCGTCAAAAGCGGCTTGGTCGCCGCCGCACATCACCGTCAACAAGCCGTTTTGCGCACCGGCTTGGCCACCAGAAACGGGCGCATCGACAAAATGCAGCCCCATCTCCTTGGCCGCAGCGTACAGTTCCCGAGCAATATCGGCAGATGCGGTGGTGTGATCGACCAAAACAGCGCCTTTTTTCATGCCTGCTAAAGCGCCGTTTTCGCCCAAGATAACGCTACGCAAATCGTCATCATTGCCGACGCAGCAAAACACGATATCTGCATCTTGAACGGCCAATTTAGGGGTTAAACCGTGTGTAGCAGACGTGTATTCTGCGCAGAACGCTACAGATTTTGCAGTAGATCGGTTGTAAACTGTGACGCTGTGCCCCGCCAAATGCAAATGTCCCGCCATAGGGTAGCCCATCACGCCTAGGCCTAGGAAGGCGACTTTTTTAGATGGGGTAGATTCGTAGGTTTTAGAATTAGTCGAAGACATAGGTGAAAATCGCCTTAAAAAGGATTTATTAAATAATGAATGCGTTAAATAATAAACGATACCTTATGCGAATCCTGATCTGCGGGCTTTTTCTTTGCTCGTGCTTTGCGGTGGATGCGCAGGAGATGCAAACACCCGAGCCAACAGCAGTAAAAATGTTGGATGTACCAACTGTCTTCGCTCCAGCAGAAGAAATCAAAGCCGTGGAAATAAAGAGCGAAGAGCCCATAAACGAAAGAAAAAGCGAGGGAATCGTAGGATTAGCTTCTTATTACGCGGCTAAGTTCCACGGCAAGCGTACAGCGAGTGGCGAAAGATTCAGCTCCAAGCTACTGACGGCGGCGCACCTGACCTTGCCGTTTGGCACGCTGCTGAAAGTCACCAATTTGCGGAACATGAAATCCGTCATCGTCCGCGTGAATGACCGTGGCCCGCATGTGCGGGGTCGAATTGTGGATTTATCGCGGTCGGCGGCAGAGCTGCTTGGCATCACACGCAGCGGCGTAGCGAGGGTTCAGCTGGAAATCCTTAAGCTTTAAAATCAAACTTTCGCGATTTCGCCCGCTTCAATGGTGATGATTCGCTCACAGCGTGATGCAATGGCTGGGTCGTGCGTCACCAAGACCAAAGTCGTACCCAATTCGGCATTCAGCTCAAACATCAGCTGCATGATGGTCTCGCCCGTGGCGTGGTCTAGGCTGCCCGTAGGCTCATCCGCCAACAACACCGAGGGCTGCACGACAAACGCCCGCGCTAAGGCGACGCGCTGCTGCTCGCCGCCACTCAAGGTTTTGGGGTAGGCGTTCAAACGGCTGCTCAATCCAACACGGGCTAGCATCTCGGTCGCGGCTTTGCGGGCATCTTTGCGACCAGCCAATTCCAGCGGCAACATGACGTTTTCAAGCGCGCTGTAGTTGCCCATGAGCTGGAAGCTTTGGAAGACGAATCCCACGCTTTGGGCGCGCAGTAGGGCTCTGGCGTCTTCATCAACGGCAAAAATGTCTTGCCCACGCAGGCGAACCGTGCCCTTGCTCGGTGTGTCCAAGCCCGCAATGATGGACAATAAGGTACTTTTACCGGAACCGGAAGCGCCGACGATGGCGCAGGTTTCACGAGCGCAGAGCTGGAAATCAATATCGCGCAAAATATCCAGTGTGCCGGTTGAATCGGTGACGGACTTGAACACGTGCTCTACGGCAATAATGTCAGCACTTTTGGACTCTTTCATGCAACTACTTTCTCGATTTACATTTATTTTTCTAGCTCTGAACATGGTGGCTGCACCGGCGTTTAGCAAGACGACTGTGAAATCAAATGTGCAGCCCGTACGGATTTTGGTTGTCGGTGATTCGCTCAGTGCTGAGTATGGCTTAAAGCGGGGCAGCGGCTGGGTGGCGTTGTTAGAAAACCGCTTGGCGGAGTCGGTCAATTGGAATGAAAAGCCTAGGAAAGCATCTTCGCCAAACTCCAAAAATACTACAAATAATATAGCAGCTCAGGCAATAAATACGTCCACTACAGCTGAAAATAGAACTAAAATAGCATCTGATTTTACTGTGATTAATGCCAGTATCAGCGGTGACACCACGTCGGGCGGGCGCTCACGCTTGGCGCCCTTGATTGATATGCATCACCCCACCCACGTCATCATCGAACTGGGCGCGAACGATGCTTTGCGTGGCTTGCCAGTCGCCAAAACCGAAGAAAATTTGACCGCGATGGTGCAAACCGCGCTGACATCAAAAGCCAAAGTGTTGCTGGTCGGCATTCAAATTCCGCCCAATTACGGCGCAGAGTTCACCAAGCAGTTTGCGGCCACTTTCCCCAAGGTTGCCAAAGCCAACAAAGTGGGTTTGGTACCGTTTATGTTGACGGGCGTTGCTGATTCGCCAGAGTTTGCAAAGTTATTTCAAGCCGACCGCATTCACCCCACCGAGGCGGCACAAGCGCAGATTTTGAACAATATTTGGCCCGAATTGCAAAAGCAGCTCAAAGCCACATCAACGACCAAAGCCAAGAAGTAAACCAAAAAGTAATTAGAAAAATGAGTTTGACCCCTATCCCCGCTGCAGAAGCGCTGCAACAGCTAGACAGCTTTGACACCATCATCGATGCCCGCACCGAGACAGAATTTGACGAAGACCACCTGCCCGCCGCGCTGAACTGGCCGACGCTGAACAACGCCCAGCGCATCGAAGTGGGCACCATGTACAAACAAATCGACGCATTTGAGGCGAAGAAACGTGGCGCGGCGATGGCGGCAGCCAATATATCGGCGCACATCACAGCGCATGTGATGGACAAGCCGCGCGACTGGAAACCGCTGACCTACTGCTGGCGTGGCGGCAAGCGCAGTGGTTCGCTGTCGTTGATTTTGAGCGAAATCGGTTTCAATGTGCGCATCATTGACGGCGGCTACAAAGCCTTTCGCGCGGCGCTGGTGGAAGATATTCCGCGCTTGGTCGAGCAATTGAACTTCATCGTCATCTGCGGCCCCACGGGTTCAGGAAAAACGCGGCTGCTGCAAGCTTTGGCGGCCCTGCCTGCCACCGACGACAAAGCAGCGCCCCAAGTGCTGGACCTAGAAGATCTGGCCAACCACCGCAGCTCGGTGCTGGGCGTCTTGCCAGGTTTGCCGCAGCCCACGCAAAAAGCCTATGACACGCTGGTGTGGAACGCGCTGCGCCGTTTTGACCCGACGCGCCCGGTCTACGTGGAAAGTGAAAGCAAAAAAGTCGGTAACGTGGTGGTACCTGTATCGCTGATGGACAAAATGCGCAGCAGCATTTGTTTAAATTTACAGCTGCCGCTGGAAGAGCGGGTGACGCTGCTGATGGAAGACTACGACTTGTTCGTGAAAGACACGGCGTTTTTCTGCGACCGTTTGGAAGCGTTGGTTTCAGCTCGCGGCCACGAAGTTGTGAAGCGTTGGCAAGCTTTGGCGCAAGCCAACGATTGCGAAACCGTGGTGCGAGAGCTGTTGATTGACCATTACGACCCCGTGTATTTTGCGTCTATGAAGCGCAATTTCAAAAATTATAGTATTGCGAAATTAATAGCGCCTAAAGATCACACTACATCATCTATGTTTGAGTTAGCTTGTGATTTAACGCTGCAGTAGCTTAGCCAACAAGCAGATATGGTTATGTTTGCTATGCCTCTTATGACTTAAAAAACGACAACCTTTTACAAGCCTTACTTGCCTTACAACTTGTAGCGATCTTGGCAAAAACTTGCGCTTAATATGAAGATTCAACTATCAACCTTTTAGGAGAATCTTCATGATTTTAAAAAAAATCTGCACCTTGCAAACACTGCCTTTTTTGTTGCTCAGCGCTGGTTTCCTGGTATCAACACAAGCGTCTGCTGCGATCACGACGGATGCTCGCGGCAATACGGCCTATGACACAGCTGCCGAATGTGACGCTGCCGTGCAAAACGGCACGGCCCGCTTTTACGTGCCCGAAGCTAAAAACAAACCCTTACGCCAAAAGGGTGAGAAAAGCGTCAAAACTTCACGCATCAGTGATTTGGGTGACCAATACCGCTTGGGTGCTTGCGATGTGGGTGTTGGCAAACAAAAAGGCGGCCGCGTTGGTGTCGATCGCAAGTTGCAGGGAAAATATGTGCCTTACAGCCCGTCCATGCCGTTAAACAGTTATTTGGATGCCAGTGGCAACGTCGTGCGGGTCAGCATGCTAAGTTGTGACAACCGTTTTTCTTCCGCCATGCCAAGGGCAGTCAGCATGCCAGCGGTAGTTGCTGTGGCACCGCCAGTTGTCGTGGTTGCACCACCCGTTGCTGTTGTCATCGTAGAGCCGCCTATGCCTGCGCCAATGCCGGCTCCGATGCCAACCCCTAGAGTCGTTGTAGCGCCCCAGCCTATGCCAGCGATGACGCCAGCGCCAATGATGAAGCCTTATATTTTTGGCGTCGTAGCAGCTCAGAATGATGCTATTTGCCACGTTGATGGCGACAACGCGACGCTTTTGGTTGGGCAAATAGGTGCGGGTATGAATTTCAATGCCCTGCTGGGTGGTGAAATTTACGCACAAGCTGCAAAAAGCCACACGTACAACGGGGCTACAGCTGCAACTACAGGAACAAGCAGCACATCTGCGATAGGTGCGCGTTTGACTGTCGGAACCCAATTGACACCTCAAACACGTGTCTTTGCTAAAGTAGGCGCCGCGTACGTGAATCATAAATTTGGCAACGACTCAAAAAGCGAAGCGCGGCCTACACTGGGCATTGGCTTGACTTATGACTTGACGCCTGCGCTCAGCTTACGCGGCGACGCTGACATGAGCTTCAAACGCAGCAGAAATCAGCCACATCTTGCGTGGGGTGACGATAAATTTGTTGGCGTAGGTTTGCAATATAAGTTTTAAGATTACCGTCAATTAAAACCACTTTGAATCCAGCGAGCTTTGCAGTTCGCTGGATTTTTTTATTTGCTAAGCAAAGTCTCACATGCAAAGTATCCATTTGACCGTCCAACCCAATCCAAAAGTACTTTGACTGAAAAAATGCAATTAATGTGATAAATGCACATTTTTTTGAATTTTTATAGTTGCATTTAATTACACAATGCAAGAAAGGCATATAAACTCACGACATCTCCACAACCAAAGTACTAATTATGTTTGCAAAATATCATTTACATGTGATTCTTATCGCCTCCATCATGACTGTCGCCGGCTGTGCCAGCAAGCCAGAAGTGGCTACGCCAACACCAGTTGCTGCAGCACCCAAAGCTGTGATCGCGATTGACCAAACACCGCGCGGCGTGCAAATTCCGCTGCCAAATACCGTTTTATTCCAATTTGGCAAAGCTGATTTGAACGTTGTAGCTGCTGAGCCGTATTTGGACAAGATCGCCATGCTGCTCAAAACCAAATCAAGCAAACCCGTGGCGATTGAAGGGCATACCGACAATGTCGGCAGCTTGCCATCGAACCAGCAAATCTCTGAAGCGCGTGCAAAAGTGGTGCGTGATGCCTTGCTTACACGTGGCGTCCCCGCTGAGCGCCTGAAGGCAGAAGGTTTTGCATTCCAACGTCCCGTCGTCTCAAACAGCAACGAAGAAGGTCGCGCGCTGAACCGCCGTGTTGACATCATCATCCTGGATGAAAAAGTAGAAAACATCACCGCTGGCGAACCTGCCAATGCGTTTGAATCTGCGTTTGCCAAGCTCAAAGCCATGGTGGACGCTGGTTTGGTCAAAGCGCTTTAAACAAGCTACCAAGCTTAACAACTAAAAGATTCATCATGATCTCTCGTCGACACTTCTCCACCCTGATAGGTGCTTCTTTAGCCACAGCAGCTGCGCCCAGCTTTGCACAAATCGCACGTCCCAAGCTCGCCTTGGTCTTGGGCGCGGGCTCAGCGCGCGGCTTTGCGCACATTGGCATCATCAAAGCGCTGGATGCTGCCGGCATCAAACCTGACTTGATCGTGGGTGCCAGTGCTGGCAGTGTGATTGGCGTGTTTTACGCCGCCGGCTACACTGGTTTGCAGATGGAAGATGTGGCGATGAAAGTGCGTGATGCGGATGTGATCGACACCGTCGCCAATACCAAGCGCGGTTTGGTAGGCGGTGAAGCTTTGCAAAAACTGATCAATAATTTTGTCAAAGATAAATCCATTGAAACGTTGAAAACATCTTTTATCGCCACTGCCACCAACCTGCGCACCGGTGATTTGGTGCAATTAAAAGCAGGCGATGCAGGCCAGGCGGTACGCGCATCCAGCAGCATGCCTGGCGTTTTCTTGCCCACCATGGTGAACGGCGTTGAAATGGTGGATGGTGCTATCAGCAGCCCGTTACCCGTTTCTGTAGCTCGGCAAATGGGGGCAGAAACCGTGATCGCGGTTGATGTAGGCGCAGCACCACAAAATGCGCATGCCAGCGGCATTTACGAAATTGTGATGCAATCCTTTGAGATCATGGGGCTTTCGATTGCCAAGCTGGAAGGGCAAAAAGCCGATGTACTCATCCGACCTGCTGTGGGTCAGTTTTCAAGCTCTGATTTCAGCAACCGTGCGCAATTGATTGCGGCTGGCTACTCGGCGGGTCAACGCGCGATTGAGCAAATCAGGTTGGCGCAAAACAGCAACTACAAAAAGCGCAAATAAGACAGCAATTAAGGCCGCAAATTACTTACACGCCAGCAGGTCTGGCAGGTGCGTCTGGCTGATCGGTTGATGGCGGCGTATCGTCTTGCACGCCGTCTTCTGGTTCGCCTTCGATCGGATCGCCCACTTTACGCTCAGACTTCATCTTGAGCTTTTCCTCTTTTTTCTTCTTTTTCGCGAGTTCTTTTTGACGCTTTTCGAAGCCGTAGTTAGGAGTTGCCAAGGTGTTCTTTCAGGTAATGTTCGATGTCAGCTAAATGCTGAACTAGGCAGTGACTTTAACAGCTTATTCTGAATTACTTAAAAGCGGCATGCATTGCCTGAACTAAATCGGCTTGCAAATCCTCAACCGCTTCCAAACCAATCGAAAAGCGCACAAGATGGCCGTGTTGCAAGTATTCAGGCAACGACAAGGTGCGCATTTGTCGTACTTTGTAAGGCACGACCAAGCTCATCGGACCGCCCCAACTGAAGCCAAGTTTGAACACCTTCAAGGCATCGCAAAAAGCATCCACTTGAGCGCTGCTCAAGCGTTCGTGCAACATGATGCTAAACAGGCCCGCCGATTGCCCCTGTCTGCATACTTCTTGCCAATGCGCGTGCCCAGGCGAACCCGGCAAGGCTGGATACAACACTTGCACGATGTCAGACTGTTGTTGGCACCACAGCGCCAGTTCACAGGCCGCAGTACCATGCGCGGCATAGCGAATGGCCAAAGTAGGCAGTGAGCGCAAGATAGTCTCTATGTCGTTCACGCCAACACTGTAGCCCAAGCGCATGTGGCAATGCTTGATCTGACCGCTCAACGTGGCATCTCGGGTCATCACACTACCCATCAACACATCACCGCCGCCGCTTGGGTATTTGGTCAAGGCATGAACGGAAATATCGACACCCAGCTCAAACGGATTGAAAGCGATACCCGCCCCCCAAGTGTTGTCGAAAGCGATCAGCACGTTTTTCGCTCTGCAAATACGCACCAACTCAGGCAGATTGGGAAATTCCAAGGTCACCGAGCCAGGCGCTTCTAGCCACACAAGTTTGGTTTTAGGGCTGATCTTTGCCGCCAGATCAGCGGGGTTCATGGCGTCATACACTTGGTGGCTGATGCCAAAATTAGCCAATTCAGCGTTGGCAAGTGTTTTGCTCGGACCGTAAACGTTGTCCGGAATCAGTATGTCGTCTCCGGATTTAAGCAACGCCAAGTTAACCAACGCAATGGCGGCCAAGCCACTGGGTACCAAGGTGCAATAGTTGCCACCTTCCAGCGTACAGAGCCGCTCTTCCAACAAAAACGTGGTGGGCGTACCCTTGGTGCCATAGGTGTATTGGTGGCCGACTTCGTCCTTATAACGCTCACGCAGGACAGCGACACTGGGAAAAATGATGGTGGAAGCCTTGAACACCCCCGGCTGTGGTGCGCTGTAGCCCTCAGGCGGCTGGTAGGGGTGATGAATAAGTTGCGTCGTAATATCCATCAATTTATTCCATCATGCCGCTTTAAACATACAAATTTAAACCGACCACTTCGTAATCAACTGCTCGACTTTCGTGGAATCGTAGCCTTCAAACGGCTGGTGAATCCACGGATTCGTGGGCAAATGCTCGACCGAATAGTCCGCCTGAAACGCAGAAACGCCCTTGGTCCACAGCACAGCGCTGCGCAGCTCGGTGATGGGTGCGTAGTTGTTTTTCAGCTGGTCGATGACCTTGATCAAGGTGTGACCCGTATCCGCCAAATCGTCCACCAGCAGCACTTTGCCGGCGATTTCGCCTTTGGGCGTGGTGATGAAGCGGGCGATGTCCAAATTGCCCTGCTGCGTACCGGCTTCTGCGCGGTAAGAGCTGGTGGACATGATGGCCAAAGGTTTGTCAAAAATGCGCGACAAAATATCACCCGGACGCATGCCACCGCGGGCCAGACACAAAATGGTGTCAAACTGCCAGCCGGATTGGTGAATCTTGATGGCGAGCTTTTCAATCAGATTGTGGTACTCGTCGTAGCTCACATACAGGTGTTTGCCGTCTTCAGTTAACATGGTTTTTTCTCGTATCTAAGGTTAAAAAAGAAACAAAGAGAATCAACTCTCAATTTTCATAAACAGCACGCTCAAACGTCGCTTTACGCTCTTGAATCAAAGCGGTTAGAGTCAATTTTTCGGTTGCAATTTTCGCTTCTAATGCAGTAATTTTCGCGACCAATCGATTTTGAATTTCTAACGACGGTAGCGGAATTTGAAGCATCGCAACATCTTTTTCGTTGATGCTCGGATATGCACCTTTATCCATGCGTTCAATCATTTGAGCCACCACTGCATCGGTTAAAAGCATCCGATATAAATAGACGCGATTCACTTCAGCATGAGCTCGAATCACAGCAAAACCTGTAGAAACAATTGACTGAGAAGGCAATTCCGTCACTAACGCAAAAGACTTTAAATTAGGACGAACGGTAGATAGCAAGATATCGCCAATTTTGGCAATTTTTCTAGCGCGACTTGGTGCTTTTTCGGTTTCGATCTGATGAATAAGTTTTGAATTTATACTTTGATTTTCAATCGCAGAAATATCAATGTAATTGAAAATAGATTTTCCAAAGAGATCGACTGGTTTTTTAGATTCTGGATTGATGGTGCAAATTTGAGATAATCGAACTGAAGCAAGCCCTTCAGTCGATTCGGTCAGCATATTCTCAATACTTTGTTCAAATGCATCGATTTTTGATTTTGCACTATCTTCTTTGGCTTCAATTGCCGCAACATTAGCTACTATTTTGTTTTGAATCTCTATAGAAGGAAGTGGTATTTGAAATGTACGCAATGCACCTAAAGAAACAGTTCGTTGACCAACGCCTGTTGCTGCTTCATGTCCTTGCTCAATTAACGACGGCGATAGCAGCAAGTAATATAAAAATTTATGAGAAAGCTTCGTCCCGGTTCGTATCAACGCGATGTGCCGTTGAAAACAAAACTTACTTTTATCGGGTACTAAAACTGGAATACCGTAAGAGCCTGTAACCGTGTACAAAACATCGCCATTTTGAGGCTTTCGATTGGCAGAAATATTTTCATAATAGTTTTCTGGAACAAAGAATGTCTTTGAGAAATCTAATTGATAGTTTTTGATATTTGAAATTGTGACGAACGGCACACCAGTCATCGCCTTGGGTGGCGCTTGATGGTCGCCATCCGTTATGACCGTGCAAACTTCGCCCAACCGCACCATCGGCCACAAGCTCTTTTTAATCTCACCTACTTTTTTTTTAACAGCGAGGTTAATAGTTTTTTCAAACGATGCACGTCCGAAGTCAATCATTTCAACCAAACGGAGGCGATGAACATGATTCTCTAGGCTTGAATGTATGGGTTGGCTGTGGTCGCCATTGAACGCCTGCAGAATGTAGGTACTAGCACGTTCTGGGTGCTCAAACTCTTCGGAGTGAAAAAGCTTAGTGCATTCATCAACATGAGCGCCGCGCATTGGGTGTATGCCTTCGTGCCCACGGCGGTCGCTGAAATAATATCCCAAAAACTGTTTCTCTACATCTTTCTCACCTGACTTCACAACCACTACTTTCTGCGGGTACGTACGTATAAAGTAAGTGAGTTTGTCTTGCTCTATTGCCAAAAACCGTACCCAGTATTCAGTGTCCGATATTCTTGAGGCCTTGCCTTTGCGGTCTTCTCGGATATTTTTATCTAACCACTGAAATAGCTCATGCTCACGCACAGCAGCATTGGGCGATTTTTGCAACAAAGTTTGATAGTCTGCCAATGCCAAACCACGCCATACCAGAGACAGGTAAGCCGTCACAGGTTGCTCGATGCCATTGATGGTGACTTCGTTATGAGTCTGCATGAAAGTAGCAACCGCCGCTTCGATGTGCTGATGTAAATAGCTATCGCGCCTGCGCATAAAGAGCGTGACCGTATTCGTACCCGTAGCCATGAAAGTGTTAGAACCCAACTCTGCTATGGCAACAATATCAAAGTATTTCAACAGCAAGGTACGAGCTTTTTCGTAGACGCCACCATTACTCAAAATCGAACGAGGCAAAATCACGCCTGCAACACCGCCTTCTTTAAGTAATTGTTGAGTACGTTCTATGAACAAGCATTCAATCGCAGAACTGTCATCAGTTATATCGTTATAAAGTGTGAAATCGTTTTCGTCGTAGTACTTACGCGCATTGCCCTTAAAGGCTTCCACCGAATAAGGTGGGTTAGAAATAACGATATCGAATTGCTGGTTTTCTTTTGGAAAGCTTTTATTTATCCGTTTTAGGCGTTCTTTGTATTCAGGCGTTTTGAGGAAACTCCCCAAACCATCGCTGTGGACGATATTCGCCAACCCATCGCCGTGCAAATAACAACCCACTTTACCTACTTTTACCAAGCGGTAGTCTTTTTCCACGCCATAGATATATTTTTCTGCCCAATCAAAATGATTGCTCTGCCAAGCATCTAAGCTTTTTTTGGTGTCGCGGATGAAATCTTTAGTTGTTAAACTATCAATATAGCGCTGCAACTCATGCATTACTTCAGTTAAGAAGTGTCCACTGCCAGCAGCGTAATCCATGACGTAAGGAAGCAGCTCTTCGTGCTTGCCTGCCATCAGTTTTTGCTGCGTGATTTCTCGCACAGGCAAGCTTTTGATAATGAATTGAGCCACAGGCACGGGCGTAAAAAACTGCCCAGCCTCTTGTTTTAATCCCGTGGTGAGCAATTGCTCGAAGAAGTCAGACAAATATTGTTGGCGCTTGTTGTAGCGTATGCGGAATTTTTGCAGCAGCTGCACGACCTCTTTAACGACCTTAGCATTATCTTCAAAGGACTTGCGATCAAATACCTCTTTGATGGCAAATTCGTTGTTTTTTTCTAAACGCAGCTTTTTAAAGTCTTGGAGTAGCTCTTCGCGCAGACTGTCCTTCAGTTCTCGATATTTGTTACGAATTTCTTTTTCAGAAATATCTGTGACATCTTTGTCTAAAAACTCTTTCATTCCCTCTTGGTAGAGATCGGTCAAGCGAAGTTGAAAACTGACATCATCGTCAACACCTTCCTCCCATTGAAAGCGCAACTTTTGCCCTTTATCCGTTTTTTTCTCGTCGTAAACTTTGCACAGAAATAAAGTGAAAATTTTATTGAAAGCATTTGGCTTGTCTGAAACAACGTTATGCCGCAATATTTCTAAGAACTGGTTAAAAATCAAGCTGCTATCAGCGTGATTAATGTCTTTAAGGTCTTCAGGTGTTAGGTATTTGCTACGGAATTGATACGGTGCAACCTCTGTTTCAAACACACCGTTATCGATGCAGAGTTTATTCCAAACTTTGTAAAAATCTTGCACATCACCTAATCGGTAATCATCTTGAATTGAAATAATGTCGTTTTTAAACTGCACGCCCCCGCGTGCAATTTCAGATGCATAAAGCATGATGACATCTGCATGGTTGCTAAATTTGAAGTAGGTAAACAATTGCCCACCGTCTTTTTGCAGCTTTACCAATGCCTTGTCGTACTCAGTTCCCCACGTTTTGCACTCAATCAACAGATAGTCCGAGCCATCCGTACGACTCACGCAAATATCCAATCGTGCTGATTTACCGTGCCCAGAAGACCAAGTTTTCTCAAGAGTGATGCACTCAGGCGAATAGCCTTTTTCTAACAAACGACAGACGCATTCCAAAACAACCCAATTTTCGGCTTGCGAGAAGTTTTGTGTAGTCGAATGGTCAAATTTTATTTTGCTGCCGTAATCAATACGTTGGTTAGGTACGTCAACGGATATGAGATATTTTGATGCCTTTGAAACATTAAATTGACGCAAAAAAACACCCGAAGCACCCTCCTTAGGGGTGAAACCAAGTAATTGCAATTTTGCTTTAGATTCCATGATGCTGTTATTTTATACAGTAAATTAAACCGCTTTGCAAGTTACTTATTTTGCTCATGTCACACTGCCTCAAACGGGTGTTTAATCATGATCGTATGGTCGCGGTCTGGGCTGGTGGAGATCACATCAATCGGCACGCCGGTCACCTCACCGATGCGCTCTAAATAGCGCTTGGCGTTGGCAGGCAGCTTGGCGTAGTCAGTCACGCCGACGCTGGATTCTGTCCAGCCTGGCAGCGTTTCATAAATCGGCACGCAGCGTTCGATGTCGTCTGCACCCATCGGCAAGATATCAATGGTTTGGCCGTCCAAGGTATAACCGACGCAGAGTTTCAGCTCGGTCAAACCGTCCAACACGTCCAGCTTGGTGATGCACAAACCGGTGATGCCGTTGACTTGGGCGGAACGCTTCAACAGCGCCGCGTCAAACCAGCCGCAACGGCGGTAGCGCCCTGTCACCACGCCACGCTCAGCGCCCACAGTGCTCATGTGGTAGCCCGGTGTACCTTCTTTTTGCCATTCCAGCTCGGTCGGGAACGGACCGCCGCCGACGCGGGTGCAATAGGCTTTGGTGATGCCCAGCATGTAATGCAGCAAGTTCGGGCCAACACCAGAACCCGCAGCCGCGTTACCCGCGACGCAGTTGCTGGAGGTGACGAAAGGATAGGTGCCGTGGTCCACGTCCAACAACGTGCCCTGCGCGCCTTCGAACAACAGGTTCACACCGGCTTTGTGGGCATCGTTCAATTCGCGTGACACATCGGCCATCATGGGTTTGATGAGTTCAGCTTGTTTCATCGCATCCGCATAGATCGGCTCAAACTCCAGCGCAGGTGCGCCCAGATAGGTGGTCAGCACATGGTTGTGCAGGTCCAGCAGTTCGCGCAGTTTGGCGGCGAAACGCTCTGGGTACTTCAAATCTTGCACGCGCAGGGCACGGCGGGCGATTTTATCTTCGTAGGCGGGGCCGATGCCTTTGCCAGTGGTGCCGATTTTCTCAGCGCCAGCATTGCCGCGTTTGACTTCACGGGCCACGTCAATGGCTTCATGGAAAGGCAGAATCAGCGGGCAAGCCTCGCTGACGCGCAGGCGCGAGCGGACTTCAACGCCAATCGCCTCCAAACCCGCGATTTCTTTGAACAAATGCGCGCAGTTCAACACCACGCCGTTGCCGATGTAGCACTTCACGCCTGGGCGCATGATGCCGCTAGGAATCAGGTTCAGCGCCGTTTTCACGCCGTTGATCACCAAGGTGTGACCCGCATTGTGGCCGCCCTGAAAGCGAACGACGCCGCCAGCGCTCTCGGTCAACCAATCGACCAGCTTGCCTTTGCCTTCGTCACCCCATTGGGTGCCGACCACGACAACATTACGACCTACTTTGTTCATTGCACTCATCAAATTACCTATGCTTTATTTAAATCGATTTAATCTTAAACGGCTTAGCTCTTAAACTGCTTAAACCGCTTGAATGACCCATTGACCAGTGACTTCAACCAACTCGCGGTCGCAGTCAAATTCATCCACTTCACTCTCATGGCCAGGCAAAGCGCAGACCACAGTTTCACCACCTTGGCGCAAACGGGTAATCGCCGCGCGTAACCCAGCTGATTCACCCCAAGGCGCGCGAATCGCGGCTTTGAGCGGACGTGGCGCGACGGCGTTGACCAGTTCTTTGATATCTAAGCTGAAGCCCACCGCTGGGCGGTTGCGGCCAAACACCGCGCCGACCTCGTCGTAACGGCCACCACGTGCCAAGGCATCCGATGCGCCTTTGGCATAAACCGCAAAACGTGCGCCGCTGTAATAGGCGTAGCCGCTGAGTTCGGCCAGATCGAAAGTAACCTTGGTATCTGCAATCTGACTCGCCAACCACTTCAAATTCAATAGCGCTCGGCTAACGTCAATAGACGGTGGCAGCACTTTTTCTGCCTCAATCAGCACCTTGGCATCGCCGTATAACTGCACCAAAGCGATCAAGCTGTCACGTGCTGTTTTTGGCAGTGCTTTGGTCAAACTGGCGAGTTCACTGGCGTCTTTTTCAGCCAAAGCGGCATGGATCTGGCTCAGCTGCGATGCTGGCAGCACGGTATGCAAACTCGCCTCTGACAGTAAATACCGCACAATCCGCGCGTCTGACATATCGACACTCAAATTGGTGACTTGGGCGATTTTCAGGCAATCCAATGCCAAGAGCAACGCTTCTAAATCTGCCTCGCGCCCTTCATGGCCGTAAATTTCAGCGCCAAACTGCAGCGGCTCGCGGGTCGATTGCGGGCGGTCTGGGCGGGTGTGCAGCACAGGGCCAGCGTAGCAAAGGCGGGTGACGCCAGCGCGGTTCAGCAAATGCGCGTCAATACGGGCGACTTGGGGGGTGGTGTCGGCACGCAAACCCAAGGTACGGCCTGAGAGCTGGTCCACCAGCTTAAAAGTCTGTAAATCCAGCGCTTCACCTGTACCGGTGAGCAGCGATTCAAGATGCTCCAGCAACGGCGGCATCACCAGCTCGTAGCCATAGCTGCGGGCGGTGTCTAGCAAACTACGACGGAGTTCTTCGATGTGCCTAGCCTCGGACGGCAAAACATCGGCAATGTGATCTGGCAGCACCCAAGCGGACATAGCTATTTGTGACAGGCTGTTAAAACGTAGATTTTACAGGAGGCTTGTGGTCATAAAGCCACGGCACATCCATCAATTTCTCGCCCAACAGCCCCATCGCCGCATTTCTCGCCCAGCTGACGGGTGGTTTGGCATGGAAAATATCGCCGTTTCGGCTGGCTCTGGCTTGGACTTTGGCGTTGCGTTGCCAGCGGGATTGGGCGTAAAGCTGCAAAGCTGAAGGTAAATCACTTAGATTTTTCGACAAAGCATCAGCCAAAGCCTGCGCATCTTCCAGCGCCATGGCCGCGCCTTGCGCCAAGTACGGCAGCATGGGGTGGGCGGCGTCGCCTAGAAGGGCAATGCGTGGGTGGGCGGGATTTGCCATTTGCGAACTGGAGCGAAGAGGTGGTCTGTCGAACAGATCCCAACGCGTCCACGCCTTTTTCGTAGCCGCTAAATGGAAGACCTTTTGCAATGTTTTTGATAACAAACTATTTATTGAATGCGTCGTTTGGAGCGGTTTTCTTTCGTTTTTAGCATTGTTTTCACAGCTGTAGACCAGGTTCAACGACTTGCCCTGCTGCACGGGGTAGGCGATGATGTGCCTGTCCGCATCAAGCCACGCGGTGACGCTGTCTTGCTGCAGCTCAGGCGGCACATCGGCCATGGGCAACAGCGCGCGCCAAGCCGTGTGGCCGGTGGCGTGGGGCGCAGATTGGTCCAGCATCTGTTGCCGAACGCTGCTCCACAAGCCGTCTGCGCCTATCAAAGCGTCCGCCGTGAAGGTGTCGCCCAGTTCTGTCGTTACCGTCACTTGTGGATCAAGTTGTGGGTTAAGTTGTTGATTTGTTTCGGCAATGTCAGTGATTTTGGCGTTCAAGTACAAATCGACATTAGCTTCTTGCCGCAAGGCATTCAGCAGCAACACGTGCAAATCTGCGCGGAGCAAAGTCGCAAACGGAAAGCCGTAGCGGGTCTGCGCTTTGTTGCCCAGTTGCAGTTGACCGAGTAATTTGTCGGATGTGGCACTTCGCACTTGCAGGGCTTGCGGGAAGTTCGCGGTTTGCAGCAAGGCATCACCCAAGCCCCAGCCCGACAAGACCTTGTAAGCATTCGGGCTGATTTGCACCCCAGCGCCGACTTCGCCAAAAACGTCGGCTTGCTCTAAAACGGTCACTTTGATGCCGATTTGAGCCAGTGCCAAAGCCGCGCCTAAACCGCCAATGCCTGCACCCGCGATGAGGATGTGAAGCGTCATGCCAACGAACCAGACTCGGGGTACAAATTAGGCCTCGGATACGTAACGATTTGCAGAAGCTAGAGAGCCCGATAACCCACGGTGCCGCTTTCCTGAGCGAGGTAAATTGGGGCGTATTTTTTTCAAAAAATCGTCATCCCGCATTTGCTGCTGAATAAAAGTGACTTCTTCGACTGATAAATCAAAAGACTCGGCAATTTTGAAATCAATCGTGTCTAGCATAGCCTCTAAAGCTTGACGGCTTCCGCCTTCGTCGTAAGCGATAACTTCTTGGATAAAGGCGGATAAGCCATCACGCGTTGGAATAGCTAGCTTTAACAAGTCGCTGCTTTTCAAGCTTTGCCCATCAACCACCGTCAGTGCAGCGCATAACGACGCTGCGACATACTGATCTGAAACATCCACAAAATCTAATAATCTGCTGTTCAACTGAACCCGCCAATAGGCTTCAACCAGCGTAGGCATGACACTGTTTGCAGACGATGCGACGATATCAACCGCTTCGCCGTCCAACATATGCTCAGGCCATAGCATTTTCGCGCTAGCTGTTTTGCAACTGTCTTTCAAAGACACGGCTTCGTTATCCATCAGTATCTGCTCTAGTGCCAATGGTCGGCTGAAAATCGCCTCGCACAGACGTAAAAATTCGGGACGCTTAGATTCTAAAAACTCCGTGTGTGCCAGCAAGTTCTCGCTCCATGGCAGCATACGCAAATTGGTTGGATAAAGGTGACTACGAAAACTATGCGACATAGCACCCAATCGAAGTTGTAAGGCATAGTAAAACTGATAAACGCGGGACAAGGTAGCCATGTCAAAGGGGAATTCGACATACTTAGTGGCAGGAAAGAACAAACTGGCTGTATCTAAAAAAGCGAAACGGCGCGGGTCAAACGGGGCACAAGTCACGCCAAGTGCGATTTGTAAAAATGCGTAGCCTTTGTTTGGCAGCACGTCTCTAAAGCGCCACAAAGCGTTGTCACTGATGCCATCAATATCAAGGCCGCGTTCAACCGGCTCGCCTTCAACTGCGCAAGCGGCTATGTTTTCGCCCTTGTAAAAGTCAAACTTTCGGCTAGGTTCAGTCGCAACAGGTTTTTCATTGCGAAAGACACAACCACGCCGAATCATGGCTTGCTCTTCCCAACGAATCGCATGAAGCATGTTCGCCGCATTCAAGCCATCAGGCTTGTCAATTTGCCACGTTTCAATAGCCGCGCCTTTTTTACCCAGCCAAAAATGTTGTGCGGCATCTTCGAAGGTGCTAAATCGGCTTAATTTGTCAAGTATTAGTTTTCTTTGCGCAGTGATTTTGGTTAGTATGCGCCCGTCTTCTGTCCAAACATCAGCATAGGCAAACACCTCGCGGCTGGCTTGGTCCAAGTCGAAAATGTGTGACTTGGCATCAATAGCGGTTTGCATGCCTGCGACTCGAATGGTTACTTTGTCTTCGGCTGTGGCGGGTCTGTTTTCGGCAATTAAAACGATAGGGTTGACGGCAGCATCAAAAACAAAAGGTGCTACTACCTCCATATCCACGATCTCGACAAGCGTGAATTTTCGACCTATCTGGAAAAGTTCGCGCAATTTCGAATTGTCATCGTTATCGCAAAAAGACAACGGCACAACAAAGCCCAATTTACCAGCAGGAACAAGCTCAGTTTTCGGTCTACACAATCCATTTAGAGATTTGTAAATAAACAAGCCGAATAAATTTTTATCTGCGCCACCCAATTCTGAAAACCAATGTGCATCCATACCCTCTAAAAGCTGTTTACCCCGTTCAGGTCGCACATACGGGGGGTTGCCGATCACTGCCGCATGAATGGGCTGATTCAACTCGCCAAATAAAGTACCTTGAAATTCCGTTCTGTTTTGTACCAAAGAGTTGATGCGTTCAGCTACTCGCAATTCGGGAAAACCTTCTTTTTGAAGCTGCATCTTCATTGGCAAAAGGTGCCAAAGCATTTGCACTTGTGCAATCATCGCAGCGAAAGGATTTAAATCAATACCGCTGATACCCAGCAATGCCTGCTTTGCCTCGTCATAGCCCGCAAGCCCGTTGCTGATATCAGTACCGATTAAATGGTCATAAGCTTCTAATAAAAATGTACCAGAACCACATGATGGGTCAATGATACTGTCGCCAGACTGCAGACTCAATTTACGAACAATATAGCGTGCAATCGAGGGTGGTGTGTAGTACTCTCCTAGGTCTTTACGCTTTTTAGGATCTAAAAATCGGTCGTAAATACCCGTCAAAATATCGCCTTTAACCGTCGTAAAGTCAAACCTAGATAAAAGCATCATTGACATTTCAATTGAGTTGGAGAGCTGTTGGTTTTCCACGCCCAACACCCAATCTAAATCCATCTCATCAAAAACAGCGGCATAAATACCGTGCGCTTTTTCATAGGCATGGCGCAAAAGCTGGGTATAGCCCTCAGAGAAATACTCCATCATTTGCTGGAAGGCTGCAACGCCACCATTGCAAACGTATTTTTTAGATCCAAAAAAACCATGATCTTCAAAAAATCGAATCAATAAAATACGTGCCAATATTAAATTAGCTGTTTCAATCGCAAAATGGTGATCTTTTGTTGTCGATCCCATGCGTTCATGGAAATCTGGTAACCATTGGAGTGCGAGCTTTGTTAAAGCAGGAGAACGCATCCATTTTTGTCTTAATTTAGATACCTGCTTATCGTGCTCTCTTAATTCATCTGGTCCTTCAATTTTTTTTCCTTCCAATTTGAATGGAGCAAAAGAAAGCTCGTAACCACTCCAAACAGCGCCGAATTCATTTATCTCATCGTTAATGATCTCTAGTTTTTGTTTTTGTGCATCCAACGCATGTACACAAGCTTGCTGAAGTATGCGTGTTGCACTGCTTACAGCTTCATAAAAATCTCTTTTTGATTGAGCCAAACGTGCCCGTTGGTATTTATTTAAAGCTTGCTCATCATTGACGCGGAGTTTTATAACTGCGATTTTTGACTCATCGCCTTTTCTAAATGCTTTCAAAGCACTCGTTACACCTGCTAGAGAAGCGTCTAGAAACCAAAGCGCTTGCTTAAGTGATGCCTCTGAAGCTGTTTTCCACTCTAAGACTACATCATTACTAGGGTCAAAATCTAACTGCGACCGCATTGTTACTGGGCGAGCCACCAAGACCTCAGGGTCTATCATTAAAAACCATTCAGTAAAGATGCCAACGTATTTGGATTTTTCGGCGAATACAACTTCCCTACTTATCGGGTCGCGAAAAATGCCGCGCTCATCTTTAACTTCTATAACAATCCACTCACATAATTCAGGTTCATTTTTTTTATTTGAAAGTCCATTTGGCGCACGAACGATTAAATCCGGAATTCCTCTAGCTTCATCTGACGCGCTATCAACGAATATCCTTGTTGTTGAATGATTGAAGGTAAAGACAAACAGATCGCGAATATGTGCATACATATTTCGCTCGCGACCTCTAAGGGTGTTCTGAATTTCGTCTAATGTGTTTGCGAAATTAAAACTATTCGCCTTTGTAATGTTCTTCATTCTTTTGGTGTATCTATTTTCAACTTTTAGGTTGCTTTATTTGTAGCGCGATAACTCACATCAGGGTACAAATCGAAAAGTAATATTTTGCTCGTTTCTTTGAGTATCGTTGCTAATTCCTCTTCAATAGCGGCTAACTTGCCAAACTCGGCAGTTTTCTCCCACACGGTATGCAGCGTCGCCCACTGCGGTGCCAGTGCGGCTTCTATGCGTGCCACCCAAAAGGCGGGCGGCTCGGTTTGCGTCCACTCACCGCGGCCACGACCAAAATGAGCAACAGCCAGGTAACCCAACAAGGCGGAGCGGGTTAAATCGTCCAGCACTTCGGGCGTCCACGCTAGCGTTGGTGTGTCGATGCCTTTGACTTGGTTGTAACCGCGTGCCAGCCCTGCCCCGCCCAACGCACCCAGCACGCCACCGGCCAACATGCCGCCGCCCAGCGTTAATCCGCCACTCAAAATATCCGCTTTCAGCCCCATCAACGCGCCCGTCACCACCCCGCCCCACAGCGCGGCTTTGCCTTCGCTTTGGGGTGATTGAACCGCGTAATGCTCGGCCAAACGGGTCAGCACCAAGTTGCCAGCACGACCGTCCAAATGATGAAGTGCAATCAACGCGTCCATATTGCTGCGAATGTCCGCATCCAGCCGCTTGGACAGCGCCTTCATCGCCAGCGCTTTGGGCGTGTTGTCGCCATCACCCAGCCCCATGGCTTTGCCCAGCGCGACGCCGGCTTCTTTGAATTTACTGCTCCAGCCGGCTTCATTCACGCTTTCTTTGTCACGTGCTGCACGGCACAAGCGTTGTGCTAATAAATTCATAGATGCCTGAAATCGATGCTGGTTGCGCTGCTGCCAGGCGGTGTTTAATCGCGCGAATGCCGTTTGTTGGTTGGGCAAGGATGCCGCCACCACTTCCAGCAAGCGCCCTTCTTGCACCCAGCAGCGGGTGAAGGCATCTAACAAGAGAACGTCTTTCACGCACTTGGCTTTGGCAACCCGTGCTTTCCAGCGTCGCAGCTCAACCTCGGCAAGTTCGGGGGTCGTGATGTCACCGACCTGGTTCAGCAACACGACCACGGGCTTGCCAATCAAATCCAGCACTTTCAATTCGGCATCTAAATACGCCACATAGTCCGGCTTTTCAGAGGCATTGATGAGGTACAACACCACATCCGACTCGTCCAAAATATGCCGCACTGCCCGCTGGCTGTACCAAAAAGCGCGGTTTTGCAGCCTGTCCCATACTTCTGACATGAACCAACCGATAGGATTACCCGCTTGTGATATGCGCTTGGCCAGCAGCTCGCTGTCGCCAAACCCGGGGGTGTCCCACAGCTCTAGCCGCTCTAAAACGCTTTGATGCACGGACTCCACCAAAACGTGTTTTTCAGCGGTGTGGGTGACGTGCTCAGCATCGCGCACTTCGCCAATGTCGCGCCCTAGCAAGGTGCGAGCCAAAGTGGTTTTACCAACATTAGTGTGGGAGACCAGGCTGAGGGCGATGGTTGCTACGGATGCATAGGTTTTTGGCTCGGATTTTTGCGCGGTTTGCAGGGTTGGTACGGTTTGCGACTTTTTACTTGCTGCGTTTTTCAATACCAAATGATTCAACTGCTTTACCTGCCGATTCGACCACAACGCTAATAAACAACGCGGCAGCAAAACAACCAAAATCACGGTGATGGCGTACCAATGGATCCAACGCCCCGCGTTTTCACCTTGGCTGGCAGGTGCACGCAGTTGCTCAAAGCTGGCTAAATCAGGAAATGGGACGCCGCCAAAGAAACTGCCTAGCCAAGCCGCAGGTGAAAGCACAGTACCAACAAAGGTGTGCACAGATGATGCCGACAAAAACGTGCTTTGCCACAGTGCTTGGTAGTCAAACACCAGCCCGCGCCAGTACATCGCGAGCAGCGCCCCCAAAGCCAACGCCGCTGCCGCCCAATGCATCACCGTTGTGCCGCGCGCCAAGGCGATGGCCTCGGTTTGGTCAAGCTTAGGTAATTTGAAATACCGCGATTTTGAAAGTGCATTCGTCGAAATCAACCCATAAACCGCCATGTTCCACAGCATCAGCAGCAACAGCGGCGGTGCGAGGATGTTGACAGTATGGCTGGCTGAACCGATGGCGTCGGTGCCAATACCCAGCAAAAACGCCCCAACAACGGCTAGCCATCCCGCCCAAGATGGCCATTTCAGCAACGATTGCCACAGACTTTCGCCAGAACTTAAGCCCGAGGTTTGTGCCATTTACCGAAATTTTTCAGTTCATGTTGATGAAATCCCCCACTTTGAAAAAGGGGGGTTAAGGGGGATTTAACGCTTCAGCAACACTTTCAGCGCATTTTGCACCCGACGTGCCGCGCCATCGTCAAACCCGTTGGCGAACACTTTGGCAGCATCTGCCGTCCAAGTTTGGGCGGGTGCGGGGTCGTTGCGTTTGGTCAACAGTTGCAATTGCAGCATGCGGCGGGCGGCCAAATGGTCAGCGGGCGTTGGTAATTCTGCGGCCATTTCTAGGCGCAACAAGGCCGTATCTGCATCAGCTTGTTTGCCCGCTGGTGCAGCGGAGATTGCTGCCGTCCATGAGCTGCGCGCTGTAGGCGGCAATTGTTTGCCCAAGTCCTGCGCAGTTGGCATTTTGGCAGCGTCGCGCTCTTTCCAAGCGTCAAGCAGCTGCACTAAAACCTCGCCATGTGCGGCAGCGGCTAGCTTTTTGAGAGCGAACTGAGCGGATTCTAAAGCCTCGCGCTGGGCGCGGAAGGCGGCATCGCCCAAGCGTGGACCGCGGTCTTCGAAGGCTGGACGATCTGAAAATCTATCGCCTCTTGAATCAGGACGTGAATCCGAACGCGGACCACGTGAATCACCACGGCTGTCACCACGATTGTCACGATCACCGCCCGGTTTACGGTCGCCAAACTTGCGGTCACCGAATTTGCCGGCGGGTGCGGGCTCGGCCTTTTTCATGCCAGGGCGGTCGTCGCCACGAACGGCGATGACTTTTTTCGGCACCACGACTGGCTTAGGCGGCTCGATGGGTTCTGCAGGTTCGGCGCTGGCTTTTTCAGCATCTTCAGCCGCATCCGCAATGGCATCTGCCTCGACATCTGCCACCTCTTGCGCTTCAGCCTGCTCAACAGGACTTGCGCCTTCCGTAGAATTTACAGTCACATTAGCGTCAATATTGTCAAAATTTGCTATATTTTCAATAGCTTCTGAGGCAGTATTTACGCCGGCTACAGCCGTTTTTGACTCATTTTCAGCACTGATAGCTGCTGTTTCAACCACTTTAGCCGCGGTTTGGCCTTTGATAGCCGCTTCCAAGGCAGCAATGGCCGCGCGAATCTGCTGACCGTCGCCTGAGGCATTGGCGGCTTGCAGCGCTTTGGAGGCTTCCAAGACGTGTTTGTCGTGCTCGCCCATGGCAGATGCGGCTTTTTCGCGCTCTTGGGTTTTGCGGTTGAAGGCTTCGTCAATCGGCTGGCGGAAGGTGTCCCACAGCTTTTGCTCAAATTTGCGATCCAAGGGAATCGTCTGCGCCTCGTGCTGCCAGTTGTGCTGCAGCGCTTTGACGGCGTCGATGCGCATGACGGGCATCGCGCCCAGCGCTTTGGCCTCGTCGATCATGGCGTGGCGACGCTCGACACTGTGTTTTTGTGCCGCTTGCAGCGGTGCGTAAGCGGCGTCCATCGCGGCTTTCCACTGCGGTTGCAGCTCGGCAAAGGTTTTTTCAGACACATGGCCCAGGTTTTGCCAGCGTTCGGCAAACTGGTTCAAACCACGGCTGATGCCTTTCCAATCGCCCTTATTCGCCAACTCAGCGACAGGATTTGTACCCCACGCAGTGACTTCAGCCACCAAATTCAGGCGTTCAGCGCGGTGGATGGCGTTTTCTGCTTTGACTTTCTCAATCCAAGCTTCCACCACGGCGTGTGCTGCATTGCAAGCATCGTCAAAACGCTTCCACAAGGCGTGGTTGGCAGGGCCGCCCTGGTCGGTTTGCTTCCATTGGTCGCGCATGGCACGCAAGGTTTCTTGCATTTTGCGGCCACCCAGGGCTTGGCCGTCAGGGCGTTTCAGCAAACCTTCGGCTTTGATCAACAATTCTTCACGAATTTGATCAGCACGCCAGCGCTGCCAGCCTTCTAGCTCGCCTGCTGCCGCCAATGCAGCGTGGGCTTGGTTTTCAAGTTTGTCGTCAATCAGTTTGCCGTGCTCTTTCAGGGCGTTACGCAGGGCATTGGCCGCGCCTGCGCTGGCTTTGCCGTGGCCTTCAGCCACTTCTTGCTCTAGTTTTAATAGCGCTCCACGCACATAATTCGCCGCCTGGAGCTTGATTTCAGGGTCGATTTTAGGTTTTGCAGGCTTTTTAGGTGCTTCTTCTGCTTTGGCGATGCCACGCAAGGCGCGCAGCTCATCCGCCCAAACCGGAACGGGCGGTAATGGCGCAGATGCATCTGTCGCAGCGGCTTCAGTCATCTTCAAAGCGGCTTGGAAAGCATCCCAGACGACTAATAGTTGTGCTTTTGAGGCTTCTAGCTGTGGCGCAAATTTCGCATCGACGCTGGACCAGTTGGCATCTACCACCAATGCCTGCGCTTGGTCTTGCCAGTGTTGCACATCAGTTTGCAGGGCTGGCAGCACATTGATAGCGTCTTTGTAGCTCTTGGTGGACAAAATTTCGGTGCGCTGCGCTAATAAGACAGCGGCTTCACGCTGCACTTGGGTGTGGTGCTGCAGGTCTTCAATGTTTTTGACGCGCTCGGCCAGCTTGAGTTTGACGCTGGCCAGCGGCTCTTTTGACAAGGGTGCACCGGCTTTGGCGGCATCACGCTGCCAAGCCATAGCGTCAGCAATATTGAGCTTGCCTAATGAAAGAAGAGCTTGCGCTTTGGCCGCCCACTCCTCGCCCACAGCTTCTTGGCCTTTGGCTTTTTTGAGTTCGTCCAGTTTTTCGCGAATCGGTTTGACAGCGCCTTTGTCGCGGCTGCTCAGCTCTTTGAAGACATCTTGCAGTTGCTCGGCGCTGGGGTTGGTGGCCATCCAGTCGCGCACCTTGGCGGCTCGGTCGCTGGCAGTTGGGGCAGAAAATGCACCGCCAGTAAGAGCGTCGAGAGGATGGGGTTCAGGGGCAGATTTAGCGTTCATGGGGGCATTGACTTTAGCAACTTTTGCGGCTTTTGTGCCATTTGCAGGTGAAGTTGTTGAGCCAGTTTTATTGGTTAAAAAATCAAACATAGCCCGTTATTATCGTGCATCCGCAGCTGCAAGTAACAAATCCTGTGTTGGGCGTGTATTCGGCTTTTATTGCATTTGTTTTCTATTCTTTACAAGCCTGACAAACTGAGAACTTTCTTAGATAAACACGTCTAAATTATTGAAATATAAGCATTTCTGGATAAATATACAGTTAAATTTTTCAATAAATGCATATCAAATCAATTTGATATGCTTGACTTGATCTATGTACCCCGCTTAGAATTCACGCATTCATCGGAATATAGGGTTTACCCATGTACTCCGCACCCGTTGCCGACCCCCGGCAAGGCTCATCGTCACAAAAAGGATAGCACGATAGCCCACGTACCCAACTGAAACGTTGTCGGCATGCAGACTCGTCCCCCAAAGGGATGGCCAGCTAACCGAACCGCAAAGAAAAGGACATGCTTAATGAAAGCTACAAGTCAACTGGCCACTTTTAATACAGGCCTAAAACTAAACATTGTTAGCAATGTAAAAACTGCAGTGCGTGACACTGCTGACGGATTTTTTGAAATTTTCCACAATGGCTTTGCCGTGATTGGCTTAGCAGCCGCTATTTTAGCCTTGGTGCTTTTGGGTCGCCCTGACCTTCGCTATGAAGGCGAAACAAAACTGCTGAGCTGGCTGCAAGTGCGCCATACCGTCTTCAGCACCGACGTTGCAACGGCGCCAGAAGAGGAAGTCGCCGTGGCTGACCTAGACGCCAGCGACCGCGCGACCGCGACCGACCCAGCCGATTTGCCCAAGCAGCAAGCTGCTGTGGCCTATTGGCTCAGCAAAAAGTACAAAGTCGCCCCTGAGCCGCTCAGCGCCTTGGTGGCGGAGGCTTATGCCGTGGGCGCGAAAACCAAGCTTGAGCCAACGCTGATTTTGGCGATCATGGCGATTGAGTCAGGTTTTAACCCATTCGCCCAAAGCCCAGTGGGTGCCCAGGGTTTGATGCAGGTGATGACCAAGATTCACAGCGACAAGTACGAAGACTTTGGTGGCAAGCTGGCGGCTTTTGACCCGATTACCAATTTGCGTGTCGGCGTCAAAGTACTGCAAGGCTGTATTGCGAAGGCTGGCTCCATCGAAGGTGGTTTGAAACATTACGTGGGTGCAGCCAATATGGCGAGCGACGGTGGTTACGCCAGTAAAGTCGTCGCAGAGTACACCCGCCTGTACCAAGTTGCTTACGGCAAGGTCGCACCGCAGCGTAAATCAGCGCCGAATCCTGAACCAGCATCGACGATTCGCGCCAAAGCACCTAATTTAGACACGCAGCCAGTTTTATTACCTGTCATGGCGCCTGCCAAGCCTGCATCAGAAGCCATGGTTGAGAAAATCGCTGCTTTGTAAACATTTGGACGAACTTTGCTACACTAGCAGGGTACGCAACTGGCGATAGGCAAAAGCCCTCACTGTACAAAGTAGAGGGCTTTTTGCTGATGTGGGATCAATAGAACAAGCATTGAGCAACCACTGGGAAGCGTACCGCTGCTAAATATGTCGTTATAAGTTGACGTTTTAACCAGTGTTCAGCCGTTCGCCTGGGCAGACTTTTGCGTTTACAGCTGACTTAAAGCGCGTAAACAACAATGTCATAGCGCCTGTAAATTTCATGATTGGACTGAACCCATGTACAACCGTAACATTCTCATCGAGCAAACCGACCCTGAGCTGTATGCCGCGATTTTGCAAGAAAATGCCCGCCAGGAGCACCACATCGAGCTGATTGCCTCTGAAAACTACGCCTCCCCCGCCGTCATGGCCGCGCAAGGCAGCCAGCTGACCAACAAATACGCCGAAGGCTACCCAGGCAAGCGCTACTACGGCGGCTGCGAGTATGTCGATATCGCCGAACAATTGGCCATCGACCGCGTGAAACAGATTTTCGGCGCTGAAGCCGCCAATGTGCAGCCGCATTGCGGCGCATCAGCCAACGAAGCTGTCTTTTTGGCCTTTTTAAAGCCCGGCGACACCATCATGGGTATGAGCTTGGCCGAAGGCGGTCATTTGACGCATGGCATGCCGCTCAACATAAGTGGCAAGTGGTTCAATGTGGTTTCTTATGGCCTCAATGCCAAAGAAGAAATCGATTATGAGGCGATGGAGCGAAAAGCCCATGAAAGCAAGCCAAAACTGATCATAGCCGGCGCATCTGCTTATTCTCTTGCTATAGATTTTGAACGTTTCGCCAAAGTCGCGAAAGATGTGGGCGCGATTTTCATGGTGGACATGGCGCACTATGCTGGTTTGATCGCTGCTGGCATCTACCCCAACCCGGTGCCGCATGCTGACATCGTCACCTCCACCACCCACAAAAGCCTGCGCGGCCCCCGTGGCGGTATCATTTTGATGAAGGCTCAGCACGAAAAAGCCATCAACAGCGCTATTTTCCCGGGCTTGCAAGGTGGCCCTTTGATGCACGTGATTGCCGCCAAAGCGGTGGCTTTCAAAGAAGCGCTGCAGCCAGATTTCAAGATCTACCAGCAACAAGTCCTCAAAAACGCGCAAATCATGGCCGAAACCTTGGTATCACGCGGTTTGCGCATCGTCAGCGGCAGAACCGAGTCACATTTGATGCTGGTTGATTTACGCGAAAGCACAACGTGGAAACATGGCATCACCGGCAAAGAAGCCGAAGCCGTGTTGGGCAGCGCCCACATGACCATCAACAAAAACGCCATTCCGAACGACCCAGAAAAACCCATGGTCACCAGCGGTATCCGCATCGGCACCCCAGCCATGACCACGCGCGGCTTCAAAGACGAGGAAGCCCGCTACACGGCGAATTTGGTTGCAGATGTGCTTGATAATCCGCGCGATGTAGCCAATATCGAGGCGGTACGTGCGAAGGTAAACGCTTTAACCGCTCGTTTTCCAGTTTATAAGTAATTAAATAAGCAACTAGGATGAAGTGCCCCTTCTGCTCACATACCGACACCCAAGTGGTGGAAACGCGTGAGTCGGAAGACGGTGGCTTCATCCGCCGGCGCCGCCAGTGCGCGGCCTGCGAAAAGCGTTTTACCACCTACGAGCGGCCAGACCTCAACTTCCCCTTCGTCGTCAAAAAAGACGGCCGCCGTATCGACTACGAGCGCGCCAAGCTCATCGCCTCGTTCAACCTGGCCCTGCGTAAACGCCCTGTCAGCACCGAGCAGGTCGACAACGCCATCGAACGCATCGAAGAAAAACTCCTCAACTTGGGCGACAGAGAAATCGCCTCCACCCGTTTGGGTGAAATGGTCATGCGCGAGCTGCGCAAGCTGGACAAAGTGGCCTACGTGCGCTTTGCCAGTGTTTATCGGAGTTTTGAGGATATTGATGAGTTTAAGACCTTGGTGGATGAGGTGCGGCGCTGACATTCCCAATCACACGGCCTTAGATTCCCTGATTTACGTTGCTATATTCCCAATTACACGGTATGATATGCAACCATGAACTCGCCACCCCCACTCTATCCGCGACGTATCGAAACGCGAGTCGTCGAGGCGATGACGGATACGCCCGTCGTACTGATCGCTGGCCCAAGGCAGGCTGGCAAGACAACCTTGGTACGTCAGTTGGCAAACCAAGGATTGCGCTACTTCACACTTGACGATGCGCTGACTCTGTTAGCAGCGAGAGAAGAACCGGTCGGGATGATTCAAAGCATGGACAGAGCCATCATTGATGAAATCCAACGCGCCCCGCAACTCCTGCTTGCCATTAAAAAAACCGTTGATGAGGATAGACGTCCTGGACGTTTCTTGCTCACTGGGTCAGCCAACTTGATGGCGCTGCCCACCGTGGCAGACTCGCTGGCCGGGCGCATGGAAACCTTGTCTTTGCTGCCTCTGTCGCAAAGCGAGATGCATGGCACCACGCTTAACTGGCTGGACAACGTCTTTTCTGGCCATCTACCCAAAGTGTCTACCCCCTTGGTTGGTGAGGCATTGGTAGAAGCGGTGTTGCGCGGCGGCTATCCAGAAGCCGTCTCACGTGCCTCGTCGCGGCGGCGCACGGCTTGGGCTCGCCAATACATTGACGCCATCATTCAACGCGATGTTCGCGATGTGGCCGGTGTTGACAAACTTGACCAGCTACCACGCTTTTTGCGAGCATTGGCGCAGGTCTCTGGACAGATGTGCAACTACACGCAATTAGGAGGTCAAGTCGGGCTGGATCACAAGACGGCAGCCCGCTATGTCAGTGTGTTCGAGCAGATGTACCTGCTCAAGCGGGTCGAGGTTTGGGCCAGCAACCGGCTCAAGCGGATGGTAAAAACCCCTAAGGTGCAATTCATCGATTCAGGCCTGCTATCCACCCTGCTTGATCTCACGCCAGCAACCGCTAAGCAGGATCGCAGCCGGTTTGGCCATGTACTGGAAACCTTCGTTTATGGAGAGCTGCTCAAGCACACCACAACGGCTGATGATGACTACCAATTACTTTACTACCGCGATCATGATCAATTCGAAGTCGATATCGTCATAGAAAACGCTGGCGGTCAATTGGTCGGGGTAGAAATCAAGGCAGCGGCATCTATCGGTCTCAACGATTTACGCGGCCTTAAGCGGTTAGCCAGCATCGCTGGCGACCAGCTCAAGCTAGGCGTCATCCTTTATGATGGAATTGAAACCCTGCCACTCGGCAATCGTCTCTGGGCGATGCCTATTTCAACCTTGTGGGGACAGTAGTGCGGCAAATCGAAGAAAAACTCCTCAACCTAGGCGACCGCGAAATCGCCTCCACCCGCTTGGGTGAAATGGTCATGCGCGAACTGCGCAAACTGGACAAAGTGGCCTACGTGCGCTTTGCCAGTGTTTACCGGAGCTTTGAGGATATTGATGAGTTCAAGACGCTGGTGGATGAGGTTCGCAAATAGCGCAATTTTTCACAATTTTTGACCATTTCTAGACAAATGGTAGCTCTTTGCTGACAAACGGCATATCCTGTAACGCACTTGTTACAGATAATCAAGTTTAGTAAACACTATGAATATGTACACACAACGCCTACACCCTCGTCGTTTGCTTGCTCGTGGCTTCACTTTGGTGGAGTTGATGGTGGCGGTCGCAATTGTTGGCATTTTGGCCGCCATTGCTATGCCAAATTTCAGTGAAAGTATCAAACGCTTTCGAGTCAATGCTATTCGAGACGACATCACTGCATCGCTTCAATTAGCTAGAACCACGGCAATGAGTAGAGGTGTCAGCGTTTTTCTTGTTAGAAATGATGCTTGTACTGGCGTCACCTTCTCTGGAACAAATGACTGGAGTTGTGGATGGCGAGTAGTAGCTGATACAAACCGAAATGGCAATGTCAATGTTGATCCCACCGATCAACTGCTGCAAACAAGCACGGTGCCTGCCGGATTTACATTACTTCATTTTGCATCTAGTACTGATACAGTTACCGTCAATAAGTGGGGACAGTTAGCTGGTACTGGGCATAATTTTAGTATTGGTCCAACTGACTTTACAGCAACTGACCCAACTTCAGTGACTTGCATCACAAGTGGTGGGCGCATCCGCTATAAAAAAGATGTATGGAACGATTGTTCTTAATGAAAAAAATGAAAACAAAAAAAACAACTTTTGTTAAAAAACAAAAAGGCTTAACCCTGATTGAGGCACTTGTTGCCTTGGTCATACTTGCCTTAGGTGTATTAGGCCTAGCTGGCGTACAAACTCGTTTACTGGTCGAATCGCGCACAACAAATTCACGTGCCCTTGCCATTGGATTGATCGACGATCTTAGCAATCGCATGCTTCTTAACCGCGATGCAGCAATTGGCAAACCCGTCAGCCCGAGAAATGCTCTAGCAGTGCCATCTGCCTATACTTTAGCTTGGTCTGCAGACCCAGGTGCGGCAACTGATCCAACTGATTGCAGGAACAATGCCAATCAATGCACGGGGGCACAATTGGCAACGTACGATTTGATGGCTTGGCGTCGAGCTGTTGCAGCTGTTTTTCCTGGTGGGCAAGCCAGAGTGTTCAATTCAACCAAAGATGAACGACAACTAGGTATTGCGATTGCATGGCCTGAAAACGAACGCAAACTTGGCTCAAATGCAGACGATGCACTGGCTAAGAATCCGCTGGATGTTACCGCAGCCGCCCAAGGTATTACTTGCCCAGCCACTCTCATTTGTCATTTTGTTTATGTACAACCTTAAAGCACTTACTTCGCGGATGCCGCGTCAATATCAACGCGGCGCTTCATTGATTGAATTGATGGTTGGCATAACCATTGGCTTACTCATTGTTCTAGCTGCTGTGGGCACCTTGATGTTTACGTCACTCTCATCTACAGCTGTTAATGATAGTACACGTTTACAGCAAAGAGCTGAGATCTTCTTTAGGCTTTTCAGAGTTCAAGTAGAGCAGGCTGGCGCAATGTCTATTTCTTCGCTATCGGATAACTATGAAGTCGAGTTTAGCAAAGACTATACCGGCCTTCCATCGGCACTAACTGGACTAGCGAGCACAACACAGGTTTCCGTACATGGCGTGAATGGCTCAGGAGCTGCCGCTGACACCTTACGCATTGGCTACCAGCATGAAGGTAGTGGACGTGACTGCCTGGGTATTGCTCCGCCTGCGGCGGATGTAAAGAAGCGCATTTTCAATGAATACACTGTTAATGCGGCACTGGAACTTCATTGCGTAGGCGGCAACAACACGGGGGGGACACAAGCCATCATTGATGGTGTTGAAGACTTCCAAGTCAATTATGGTGTTAAAACTTACCCAAGCGACACGCCGCTTGACCCCACGACCTACCGCTATCAATTTTTTCGTGCAGACCAAGTTACGAATTGGGATGCAGTAAGCGCTATATCCATTTGCTTGCAATTGCGCAGCGACAGCACGAATCATCCGAGAGTCGGCACACTACCTATCGGCTGCGCCGGTACTGCTATGCCAAGTGACGGTCGTCTGCACAAAGCATACACACGCATCTACAGTCTTCGCAATGCTTTACTTTAAAGCTTTGCAAATCAAACCAGCCAAAACAACCGCCACATCATGAAGCGCATCACCACATTGCATCACCTACCCTACGGCAAGTTCAGTCAGCAAGGGGTAGCGTTGCTGACAACGCTTATTATTTTGTTGTTAAGCAGTATTGTCGTTTTAGGCGCATTTCGTATAGGTTTTTTAAATGAAATTTTAATTGGTACTGAAGCCGACCATAACCGTGCACGTGCTGCAGCCGAGGCTTTGGTGCGGGATGCAGAGATGGACATTCGCGGGCGTAGACCGCCTTTTGATGTTCTTCAAACTAATTTTCAACGTGGTGTACCTTGCCGACCCGACCCGGGAAATGCAAATGCTTTGGCGGTGGAGGCAAATTACAGAATCTATACGGATGAGATTGACATAGGCGGCTGTCGCGCAAGACAAGTGGCCAATACGCCCTACATCCCGGATTCAATCGATGATTACGAGCCCGTGAAAACCATCGTGTTGGCCAAGCAAGCCGCAGATGGAAACACATTTCCATGCAGTCAAGGCATCTGTACACCTGCGACCATGACTGAATTGGGAGATTTTCAAACCAACTTAACTACTGCCATGATGAATCAAGGTGCCATCTACGGTCAATACACACGCCAATCCTTGGCGGCACAAGGCGTTGAAGGCAATGCACTACTGTTAAAACCTGGTGCCAGCACTGCCGCTAATAGCACAGCTAAGGCCTGGTATTGGATAGAAATTTTTATCGCCCCTGTCAACAGTGAGTCTGAGCACGTAGCAGCGCCAGGTACGCCAGCTGACCCGCGTGATAAATATGCCACCATTAAAAAACATGAGCTGATATACAGAATCACCGCCATTGCGCTTGGTCGAAAAGCTGGCACGCAGGTTGTGCTTACAAGCTTGTTTATTCCTTTTCCTAAATATCAAAACTAAGCCCTATTTTTATTCAACGTCACCCCGTTAATAGGACGAATCGCCATGAAAAAATCAAAATTAAAATCAATATTTGTTGCCGTAACTGCGATCCAAGACCGGCGCAATCTTTTCAAAGCAAGTACCATTGCGGTTGCCTGTTTTTTAACATGCATGCCTGCAGCTTATTCGCAGCAATTAACATTCCCAACTGCGCCTCCGGGCACTGGCGGAAGCGAACCCGCGCCAAATGTAATTATCTCCGTCGATAATTCTGGAAGTATGAGTCAAGATGCGGCTGGCGGTGACGGAACGCCCTCCAAAATGACGTCATTGAAGGCGGCCCTTACTTCCCAATTTATAACCCCAGATGCAAACGGTATTTCTAAGGTGCCAGACAACAGAATTAGGCTGGCATGGCAATCCATGTGGGTGAATTCAGGCGGCGTGGCAGGCTCTGATAGTTTGACGGTTGGTGCCGTCAATTCCATGAAACGCCTTAATAGTACACATCGTACCAATTTCAAAAGTTTTATTGATGCCTTATCCGCCAATAATGGAACGCCATCACATAAGATGATGTTGAACGCCTATGACTACATGAAATTACCAGCAGGCGTAAGCAGCCCGTGGGCTGATAATCCTGGCACAGCGCAAACAACAGACTATTTAGCCTGCCGACGCACTTACCATGTATTCATGACTGATGGTGCTTGGAACAGTCAGGGTACACTCTCGGCGGGAAATGCTGATGGCTTGGCTCGTACCTTACCCAGCCCAGACGCATCTTTGTTCCTTAACGGAGGTGCTCTATATAACTTACCAGTGCCTCCTACAGCCTATGATCCAACTTCTAACCAAGCTCGTGCATACAAAGACGCCTACGGTGGAGTCGCAGGCCAAGCCAGTACTTTGTCTGATTTTGCCTTTAGAAGTTGGGCGGAAGATTTGCAGCCGTTGATGGCAAACAAAATTAGTCCCCGAATTAAAAAATCAGGCATTGAAAATGTGACAGCATCAAATGGAACTGTCACGGCTTTAGAAGAATTTTGGAACCCTAAAAACGATCCTGCTACTTGGCAACACATCACGCAACATACCATTGGTTTTGGTAACGGCGCAACAAATTGGATTGGTGCTCCGTACTGGGATAGCACAACCAACAACAATTACGGTGGAGATTACCCTGATCTGGTGAATGGCGTCACAGGTAAAGGCTGGCAAGACCCGCAAGTGACGAACACCTCGACTTTGGATATACGCACACAAGAGCTATGGCATGCAGCTTTGAATGGGCGCGGTAAGTTCTACCCTGCTGTAGACGCTACCGCACTATCGAACGCTTTCAGCGATATTTTGGATAATATTTTGACCGACTCATCCAAACCATTGATCTCTATTGCGACCAGCTCAAGCACACTTCGTACCGGACTAAATGCTTACATCGCCGGCTACATTAGCGACAAATGGTCTGGTACTTTGGCTGCGCGAAGCATCAACAGCTTGACGGGCGCGTTAAGCGCAGCAGAGACTTGGAATGCAAGAGCCTTGCTTGATGCAAACACAAGCTATGCAGTTGCGGACAGATTTGCACTCTCCTACGGCAATCTAGGCACAGCCACGACACCAACAGGTTTTGAATGGAAGACTTGGACCACTTTGCCAACCGCTCAAAAAAATTACTTAGACAATGCAAACAGCAGCGGCGTAGGTGGCGATGGTAAAGGTCAACTGCGCGTCGACTACATACATGGTGACCGCAGCAATGAAGTTGCTCAAACTGGTGGTATTTTCCGTGACCGTGACTCTAGGCTGGGCGATATCGTCAACTCCAATATATGGTTTATCGGGAATCCTGCAAGTGGTTTTGTCTCCAATGACTATGCAACATTTAAAGCCAAAAATGCAAACCGCATTCCGATGATTTATATAGGCGCAAATGACGGCATGTTGCATGGTTTTGAAGCGGGCAATACAGCTAAAGCAGAAATTACAGCTATTACGGCAGTAGCGGCTACTGCGACAACCGCTGCTATTAAAGGCAGACCAGCTACACCTGCGTTAGCTGCAAGAACTGGCGGCAAAGAGTTGCTCGCCTACATTCCGCAAGGCATTGCGCAAGGGAGTCTTCGCAAGCTCACCGAGACCAACTACACGCATCAATACTTCGTCGATGGTCACCCTTTTACAGGCGATTTTCATAATGGTACGGATTGGAAAACAGCGCTCGTAGGCACATTAGCTGCTGGTGGAAAGGGTTATTTTGTACTAGATGCAACAGACCCTACTACTTTCACTTCAACTAACGCGGCCAATTTAGTGATTGCGGATACAACTGCTACGACAGATCCAGACTTGGGCTACATCTTCTCGCCGCCCGTGGTTGACGACAATACTGCCAACTCTCGCCAAATCGTCAAACTCAACAACGATCGCTGGGCATTGGTGACGGGTAATGGCTATAACAGCACCAACGAAGCACCTGTATTGATGATTCAATATCTGGATGGTTCGAAAGAGCTCAAAATACTTTCTCCCTGCACCCGTCCTATTGCCACAACAGCCTGCGCCTTTAAGGGGGGTAACGGCCTTTCTGCACCACAATTGATCAATCTAAATGGTGATGGCAAAGCCGATGTTGCCTACGCTGGCGACTTGAAAGGTAATTTGTGGAAATTTGACCTCAGCGGGGCCACGGATACTAGTTGGAAGGTTTCGTTTGGCGGGACTCCGTCTGGTGGTGGTCAGCCATTCTTTGTCGCTAAGACTGCAGCATCTGTGCCACAACCAATCACCACAGCACCCAATTGGATATCGCACCCAAAAGGCGGCATCATGATTGCTGTTGGGACCGGTCGAAACTTGACAGTTACAGACCAAACATCTACTGGTTTAGATACGCTATATGCTCTATATGACAACAGCGGTTTTGTGACGACGACAACGCTTTCTGCTGGTGTAGCGACATCGGTATTGACCATTACCGACTCTGCCCAAGGCCCTATCAACACAACGGCAACCACACCCGCAGGCTTACCAAATACGCTTGTGCAGCAAAGCTTTTTATCCACCACAGTCGCTGATGCAGGTTACACCTACTACAGCCAAACTACGAATCCGGTAGACTATTCAGGCAATCCGCCCGCAGCGCCTGCTAAGCGTGGTTGGTATATCAATTGGCCTGTGGGCGGACAGCGCGTACTGATCAATCCACAGCCATTTGGAGGTACTCGCATGTTGATTCAAAGTACTGTTCCGCGCAATTCAGGTGTAGCTACTATTGAATCTTGTACGCCACGATTGTCGAATGAACGCAGCTTCATATCGGTCATTGATATGATTACAGGTAAGCCACCCGCCGTTCCGCCGTTTACGTTGACGGATACTGCAAATGCAAATGTTTCAAACACCAATATAACTTTGCGTGAAAATGACAAGCCTGGTGATGGCATCCTTATCACAAAGGGCGATAAACTCATCCGTACTACCCCATGTCCTCCAGGACAGGTCTGTGAACCTGACAAACGAATCAACACAGGTCTGTATGGCACATTAGGCGTCCGAGCAAATTGGCGTGAGATTCAATAGAAATTACAGGATTTTCCCAATGAAAAACCACAAAACCAAGCGGCGTCAAGTAGGTTTCACGCTGATTGAGCTCATGATCACGGTTGCAGTTATCGGTATTTTGGCGGCAATTGCCCTGCCTAATTACACGCAATATATTCAACGTAGTCACCGCTCGAATGCTCGCAATACCTTATTACAAGCCGCGCAGTGGATGGAGAGGGCAGCCAATTCAACGGGCGCCTACCCGTTGAATGCACCAGCAATCGTACCTCCTGCTACAGTATCCGTAAGTCAAATACCCACCTCGCTATTAGCTGTTGAAGGCAGTCGATACACTGTGAATATGTCCATTTCGACTGGAACAGCATTTACATTCAGAGCTGTACCTACGACTGTTCAAACTAGCGACCCTTGTGAAACACTCGTTTTAGATCATGTCAATCAGAGAAGTACTAGAAACAGCGCAGATACAGGTGCGCGCACAGCAACAACACCAACAGACGCTGAATGTTGGCAAAGATAATTACTTTTAAATGCCAGCTTCTCTATTTTTTGACTTAGCACTCATACAAGTCCAGCTAGCGCTACACCTCAGCCCACCCAACCCTGCGGTGGGCTGCGTCCTCGTCTCCCCCACCGGCAAACTCATAGCCCAAGGCCACACCCAAGCCGTAGGCGGTGCGCACGCTGAAGTCATGGCATTGCGTGATGCGGCTGCTCATGGCGAATCGACTATTGGCGCTACCGCCTACGTCACCCTAGAACCCTGCTCCCACTTTGGACGCACGCCGCCATGTTGCAACGCGCTGATCGAAGCTAAAGTCGCCAATGTTGTCATCGCCCTACTCGACCCGAACCCGTTGGTTGCTGGCAAAGGCGTAGAAATGTTGCGACAAGCAGGAATTGAAGTCGAAGTTTTGGCACTTGAGCACCCGCAGGCCAAGGCAGCAAAAGAGCTGATGATCGGATTCTTCAGCCGCATGGTGCGCAAAACGCCTTGGGTGCGAATGAAAATTGCGGCATCACTGGATGGAAAAACAGCGCTTAAAAATGGGAAAAGTCAGTGGATTACTGGCAGCGAAGCGCGTGACGATGGCCATGCTTGGCGGGCGCGGGCTGGTGCGATTTTGACGGGTGTTGGCACGCTGCTGGCGGACGACCCCAGGCTGGATATCCGCGCAGTGCCCACGCAGCGGCAGCCGTATGTGGTGATTGTAGATAGTGAGTTACGAACACCAATCACTGCGAAGTTTTTTACTATAAAAAATATAGCTGTTCAGGCAATAAATACGCCGGCTAGAGGTATATTTATTTATACAAATTCACATGATTCAGAGAAAAAAGCAAGATTAGAGCAACGCGGTGCAACGGTTATCGTTTTGCCCAATTCCGAAGCATCCGAGGCATCTGGCAAGGTTGATTTACGTTTGATGCTGCAAGATTTAGCCAAACGCGAGATCAATG
>JAYUCJ010000281.1:0-18702 GCA_043740415.1 Polaromonas sp.
AGTCCCCTCGAGTACCGGGAGAGCCTCGGTATCGCGTCATAAACCAGTCCAAGTTTTATGCCGCACCCCCATGGGGTCAGTTCTAAGTGAAAATCAACAGAAGATAGGATTTTTGATTATTCAATCTCTGCGTTCCGTGAAGCTATAGAGCGCAGCGGCATAGTGTTGCCTGACGGGCAGATGACCCATGTACTGCGTCATACGTATGCCAGCCACCATATGCAGGGTAACGGCAATATTTTGACGCTACAGCGCATCCTAGGGCATGCAAATTTAGCAATGACCATGCGATATGCACATATGGCACCCGACCACTTACAAGAAGCGATAAAGCTAAACCCTTTATCTCGGTTGACACTTCGTTGACAGTAGACGAAAAAAAGGAGCTGCAATTTCTTGCAACTCCTTGATTTTTAACCAAATTTTGGTGGCCTGGACTGGAATCGAACCAGTGACACGCGGATTTTCAATCCGCTGCTCTACCAACTGAGCTACCGGGCCTGAGCCTTTGATTATAGCAGCCTTGGAGGCGTTTAATTGCCGCCGCGCTTGCCGCGTGTGAGATCAACGCCAAGTTGTTTCAATTTTCTGTACAAATGGGTGCGTTCTAGACCGGTTTTTTCGGCGATACGGGTCATGGAGCCGCCTTCTTTGGCGAGGTGAAATTCAAAATAGGCTTTTTCAAATTCATCTCTGGCGTCACGCAGGGGATTGTCTAGGTTGAATGACTGGATAGCGACAGGGCCGGTATCGACAGCACGCGCCAGCATTTGGCCACCCGTCATGGCGTTTTCAAGTGTTAGCTCACCGATGTGCTGACGTACAGCAACGCTGGCAATTTTGCTGGTTTCACGGGCTAAACCATTTTCGACCGCTTTGAGCAATTTTTGCAACGTGATGGGTTTTTCCAAAAAGGCTTGCGCGCCAATTTTGGTGGCTTCAACAGCAGTTTCTACCGTGGCATGTCCGCTCATCATGATGACGGGCATGGTGAGCTGGCCTGCACCCACCCATTCTTTGAGCAAAGTGACACCGTCGGTGTCTGGCATCCAAATATCCAGCAATACCAAATCTGGTTTGCTGCGGTTACGGGCTAAACGCGCTTGGCTTGCGTTTTCAGCGAGTTCAACGGTATGGCCTTCGTCGTTCAGGATTTCCCAAAGCAAGTCACGAATGCCCAGCTCGTCGTCGACCACCAATATATTTGCCATTTTGAATTTTTATTGTCTGCTTGTTGCTATAAATTTATCAACTCAGCCCACGTTCATGTCTAACGCAGCATCTACCGTGAATGATAACGAAACTTGTGCCCCTTGTGCGACACCATCTGTAACACGATTTGAAATATCAATTCGGGCATTATGCTCATCTGCTATCTTTTTTACAACAGCCAGCCCCAGCCCGGTGCCATGGGTCTTACTGGTGACATAGGGTTCAAAAGCACGTTTTAAGATGTATTCGGGGAAGCCTGAGCCACTGTCAGTCACGATAAGGCGCACGCGACGCGTTTCTGGATTCCATTGGGTGACGAGGGTGACCAGTTTGCTTGCTGACAATTCTGTAGCATCTACAGCATTTTGTAACAAATTATGAATGACCTGCCGCAATTGCTGCGCGTCACCCAAGATGCGTGGACACTGCGGATCAAAAATGGGCGTAATCGTTGCCGCACCATGCTTGGCTTTCATCAGTGCATCATCTTCAGCGCCATACAGCTGCAAGATATCTGCGGCTAATGCGTTGAGGTCAACGGGTTTAAGCTCTGCAGCAGGCAATCGCGCGTAGTCTCTGAACTCATTGACCAAGCGCTTCATGGCTTCGACCTGATCCACAATCGTTTTGACGGATTTGGTGACGACAGCCTGCTCAGGTGCCTCTAATTTACCAATGAGTTTCTTCTCTAATCGCTGCGCTGAGAGCTGTATGGGGGTGAGTGGGTTTTTAATTTCATGCGCCAAGCGTCTCGCCACATCACCCCAAGCTTGCGCGCGCTGGGAGGATACGATTTCAGAAATGTCGTCAAACACCAACAAGCGCAGCGAGTTATTGACCGCGTTGTCATCGAGCTTGTCACCGGGTAACTCTGCGCCGCGGGCAATAAGATTGATGGTGTGCTGCGTGGCATACGGTGAGGTTAACGCAGTCGCACTAGGCTCAGAACCGCCATCCTCAGCCGCCTGTAAATTTAACACGTAAGACTGTTGCCAATGATCAAGATTGTGCAAACGTCTCTCACTGAGATAAGCATCAAATTGCGATTGAACACCCGAAGCAAATGACTCTAACCCCGCAATACTTGATAGCGGTTTTCCGTCAAACGCTTCTAGCGAGGTACGTAAAATGCGCGCCGCGCCTGGATTGAACGATTGAATAGTGCCTTGTGCGTCCAACACAATCACACCAGAAGTCAAATTATCCAATATCACTTGCAAGTTTTCACGTGCTGTGGTGACTTGCAGCATGCTGCTGTCTACCGCTACACGCGCATCAAAAAGCTGCTGCGTCATATCTGCAAACGAACGCGTCAAGCCACTCAGTTCGTCTTTGCTTTTGAGGACAGGTTTAGGCGTCAAATCACCCGCTGCAACCTGGCGTACACCATCAGCCAACAACAACAAAGGGGCAGCGAGCTGTGCCCCCAAAAACACCGCCAGTAAAACCGCTGTAAATACCGCCAAAAACAGACTCAAAGTTAAGGTCGCAATGTACATGCGCTTCAAACCACCACGCGCTAAGGCTCTGTTTTGATACTCTCGGTTGGCCTCGGTCACAGCCAATGCATTGGCAACCAAGGTGGGCGAAAGCAACTGCGTCACTTGCAAGTACCGTGGCTCAGATGCAATGCCCAAGCCACCAGCTTGTATAGCAACCAACACTTTGATTTTTACTAGCGTTGGCGTAGCAGCTGCACCAGCTGCCGCCTCATCAAGACCATCCAAGCTGACGATTTGTCGTTGTAATTTTGCTGTCCGCAATTGCTGCTGCGTGGGACGTTCAGGGTTGATTTGGTAGCGAGAGGCACCTGCGCTGCCGATGAGCTGGCCTGCCGAGGTCCATAAAAAAGCATCTTGCAGGGACAACTGTTCGCGAATGCGCTCTAACTCTAGCGAAGCTGCCACATCCGACATGTCTGACAGCCGTCTTGCCGCCACAACGGTGTTGTTGCTTAGCTCCGTAGAAAGCACATCAATCGTGACGCGACCTAAATTCAGGCCAGCATCCAGTGCAGCCTCAACTTTGACATCAAACCAACTTTCGATAGATCGGGCAACGAATTGGTATGACACAACGTAAATCAAAACGCCTGGCGCAAAGCCAACTAAGGCAAATATCAAAGCTAACTTGACCAGCAGTTGGCTGCCGAATTTTCCTTGCCTCGAGCGAACAAACAAACGAATAGCCAAGCCAATGATCAGTAGCAACAAGAGGGATGCCACCACCGCATTAACCACCAACAACTGGCCATACGTTTCTTCGTATTGCGCACGGTTATTGGTAGATATCGTGAGCAGGAAAAAAAGTGCCAAGCCAATGACCATCATCACGCCGGTGCCTAAGCCAAGCACCCAACGTATTTGGCGAGATTTCAGCGCGAGATGCTGAAGCCCAAGCAATGACAGCTTAATCACTTTGAGGCCTCAGATGAAAATCGGATGCTTTTAGTGGCTGATACATTCCAATCGCTTTGCCCGATCAAACCAATTTGAAACGGCCTAGGCATCAGTGAAACATCCAGCTTAAAGTTCAACTCTAAAGTATGCAGTGCATCAGGATCAAGGTCGACCAAATCTACAATTCGCCATCGACTGATGCGTTGGATTTTTGACAGGGCCTCGGACAAGGTATCGAAATATTGAGGTAGCCCGCCCCCTAAAGCTCCGCCCAAACTGCTATTTAGACTGCCATTACTTCCGGTACTGTTAGAGATATTCAACCGCCATCTGCGCGTAAGTGGCTGGTAGGCAAGCCGCATTTGTCGTGCCGCGACTACGAGCTTTTTATCGTACCAATACCAGCGCTCTTGTCGTACTTCAGCCTCGGCCACAAAAATCAAAGGAATCCCTTTGAGCAACACATCTTCCACGGGTGCTGGTAAATCAAATTTTATCTGCGCATTCAAAAAGACGGTACCGTCAGCGCGTTCAACTTGGATTGAGCTGATACTCGCAGCTGTCACACCTTCAGGACCTGCGGCATAAACCACCGTCAGGCTTGTGAACATGAAGAACGCGAACAAAATGATCCGATTCCGCAGCACTTCTCCGAACATCAACCCGTACATAAACCCGAACTTATGTCCCTTGCTTTTCAAAAAGTGCGTAGAAAAATCCATCATGGTTAGTCAGGACATTGTCGACGACGATTCCTGGTTTTGCACTGCTTTGGGGAATTAAATGACCAGGAGAGGGTAGAAGTCTTGTATTTTTGTTGTTAGAAATGAACAATTCGACTTGATCTTGTCCTTCCGCTTTAAAGACGGAACAGGTACAGTACAGCAACCTTCCGCCGGGCTTCACCAGCGGCCAAAGTGTCTTTAACAGCTGACGTTGTATCTCTGCTAATTGGGCGACATCTGTTTCACGTCTTAACCAGCGAATATCTGGGTGACGGCGCACAATGCCAGAGGCCGTGCACGGTGCGTCCAACAAGATCGCGTCAAACAAAGCATCCTTCGCAGGGTCATACCAAGTATTGGGCTTGGTGGCATCCGCGACAACGATTTTTGCGGACAACCCAATACGATCCAAATTTTGTTGAATCAAGTCACAGCGTACAGCGTCAATATCAAGTGCAGTGACATCGCAATCCGCGATTTCAAGCAAATGCGCTGTTTTCCCGCCAGGTGCAGCGCAAGCGTCTAAAACGCGCAGCTTGGACGTCAAATTCATACCGTTCAGCAACAAGGGGGCAGCAAGTTGCGCTGCGGCATCCTGAACTGAAACCGCGCCCTCAGCAAAACCCAAAATTTCATGAACGGGTATGGCTTTGCTAAAGCCAACGCCAAACTCTCCGAGTTGATGTATTGCATTATTTGCTATGTTATTAATAGCATTATAGGCAGTTAAATAGCCGGATATGCTCATTTTTCTAGTGTTTACACGCAATGACAAAGGTGCATGTGAATTGTTCGAGCGCAAGATGTCTTGCCAGGCGTTTGGATGATCGATTTTGAGCCGCTTGATCCACCACTGCGGATGGTTCCATTGCCCCACAGGGTGCGTGAGTGCCCGTTGAGTTAATGCTTCTTTTTCGCGCAAAAACCGCCGCAAACAGGCGTTGATAAAGCTACTTGATGCGTTGGTATTTGGGTTTCGTTTTGCGGCTTCAACCGCTTGGTCTACCAAAGTAAACGCGTCGTAATACAAAGATTCGCTTTCGCCACACAAAATGGTCAGAGCAACACACAGCAGAGCATCAGCATGCGACGGCGGTGCGCGCTTCACTAAATAGCTTTTGATGATTTCGGCTGTACCCAACCAACGCCAAACATGAAAGCTGAGTGCTTGAACGCCGGGTCTTAAAACGGTTTCAACATGTTTTAACGCACTTGTACCCGACTCGCCAGAACGCACGGCTTGCAGCACATTTGCCGTACTTTGCAATTGCCGCCACAAGGGTATTTGAGTGGCATTTTTTTTAATTGATTCGGTTGATTCTTGCTGGGTCATGTCGTTTTGTCATTTATCTGAATGACCGGTTTAAATGCAAATATAGCCGCCAATAAAGATGCTGGAAATTGCTTGATGGCTTCGTTGTATTGGGCTGTCATCAGTACATTGGCGTCTTTAGCTAAAGCAGCGGCGCGCATACGCACCAATCGGTTGTAAGCACCTATGGCCCAACAAATACAAACAGCAAATATTCCAACCCAGAGTATGGTTTTGAGCATTATTAAATCCGCAATGATGATTTACTTGACGCCAATAAAAACGCCCCACAACCGCTTCGCGATAATGGGGCGTTTTTCATAACACCTTGATGTATATCTTAAAAAATATTACTCAGTGGAAGCATTTTCGGTATTGGCAACCTCTGCTGAAGCTTCGTCTGCAGCATTGGCAAGTCCGTCACGCTCTTCCGCTTCGGCTTGCGCAATAGCTTGACGTTCAATGTCGTCCATTTGCTCTTTCGCTTTACGTGCTTGGTGATAAGCCAAGCCTGTACCGGCAGGAATCAAACGGCCAACAATTACGTTTTCTTTCAAACCACGCAATGGATCGCGCTTACCCATGATGGCTGCCTCGGTCAACACACGTGTCGTTTCTTGGAACGATGCCGCGCTGATGAAACTATCCGTCGACAAAGAAGCCTTGGTGATTCCCAGCAACAAGTTAGAGAACGTCGCTGGCAACTTGCCTTCTGCGCGCAATGCATCATTGGTGTTCAACATTGCAGCACGTTCAACTTGCTCACCATTGATGTAGCTAGAATCACCGGCATTTTCAACGACGACACGACGCAACATTTGACGAACGATCACCTCAATATGCTTGTCATTGATCTTCACGCCCTGCAAACGGTAAACGTCTTGCACTTCATCAACAATGTAGCGCGCCAATTCTTCGCTGCCAAGCAAACGCAAAATGTCTTGCGGATCCGCAGGACCGTCCACAATGCTTTCGCCTTTGTTAACCACTTGGCCTTCGTGCACCAAGATGTTTTTCTCTTTTGGCACGAGATCTTCCCAAACTTTACCGTCTGGATCCGTGATTTGCATACGGATTTTGCCTTTGGTTTCCTTACCAAACGACACCGTACCGGTCATTTCCGCCAAGGTACCTTTGTCTTTTGGTGTACGCGCTTCAAACAACTCAGCCACACGTGGCAGACCACCGGTAATATCACGAGTTTTTTGACCTTCGATTGGGATTCGAGCCAACACTTCGCCAGGACCAACGTCTTGACCATCACGCACTTGAATCAAAGCGCCAACCGGGAAACCAATCGTCACCGAATGGTCTGTGCCAGGAATCTTCACTTCGTTGCCCGTTGCATCAATGAGCTTCACTTGCGGTCGCACGACTTTAGCCGCGCCACGACGCTTCGGATCAATGACCACCATGGTGGACAAACCAGTGACCTCGTCAACCTGCTTGGCGACAGTCAAGCCTTCTTCGACGTTCTCAAACTTAGATTGGCCAGCAAACTCAGTAATGATTGGACGTGTCAACGGATCCCAATTCGCCAAGATGGCGCCTGATTTGATTTTGTCGTCCGCTTTAACCGCAAGCGTAGCACCGTAAGGTACTTTATGACGCTCGCGCTCACGTCCATGTTCGTCATGGATCACGATTTCACCCGAGCGAGAAATGACAACCAAGTCTTTCTTGCTGTTGGTCACATAGCGCATGGTGGCATTGAAACCAATCACACCACTTGATTTTGCTTCAACACTAGATGCAATAGCAGCACGTGAAGCGGCACCACCGATGTGGAAGGTGCGCATGGTCAACTGAGTACCCGGTTCACCGATAGACTGTGCGGCAATCACACCAACAGCTTCGCCGCCGTTGATCAAACCGCCACGACCCAAGTCACGACCATAACAAGTGGCGCAAATACCGAAACGGGTTTCACAAGTCAATGCGGTACGTACTTTTACCTCATCAACGCCAGCGGCTTCGAGTTCGTCAATCAAGTCTTCGTCAAGCATGGTCCCAGCAGATGCCAATACAGATCGGTTTTCTGGATGAAGAATATCGTCTGCAGCTGAACGACCCAAAATGCGGTCACGCAATGATTCGATCACCTCACCACCCTCGACGATAGCGCGCATCAACGAACCATCATGCGTACCGCAGTCTTGCTCTGTCACGACCAAGTCTTGTGTGACGTCGACCAAACGACGCGTCAAGTAGCCAGAGTTAGCCGTCTTCAAAGCCGTATCAGCGAGACCTTTTCGGGCACCGTGGGTAGAAATAAAGTACTGAAGCACGTTCAAGCCTTCACGGAAGTTGGCCGTGATAGGTGTTTCAATGATCGAGCCGTCTGGCTTAGCCATCAAACCGCGCATACCTGCGAGCTGACGAATCTGAGCCGCAGAACCACGCGCGCTTGAGTCGGCCATCATATAAATGGAGTTGAACGACTCTTGATTGACTTCGTTGCCATGGCGATCAATGGTTTTTTCTACAGCCAATTGCGCCATCATGACTTTAGAGATTTCGTCCCCGGCTTTGCCCCAGATATCGACAACCTTGTTATAACGCTCGCCCGCTGTTACCAGACCAGACGTGTATTGATTACCAATTTCCTTCACTTCAGTTTCGCAGCGCTTGATGATTTCATACTTCTCTTTTGGAACCAGCATGTCATCCACGCAGATAGAAATGCCCGCCTTAGTTGCCAAGCGGAAGCCGTTTTGCAACAACTTATCCGCAAAAACCACGGTTTCTTTCAAGCCGCATTTACGGAAAGAAACGTTGATAAGCTTCGAAATTTCTTTCTTCTTCAACGCTTTGTTGATGTTCGCAAATGGCAAGCCTTTTGGCAATATTTCGCTCAACAAAGCCCGTCCGGCCGTGGTTTCCCACAACTTGGTAGACGGTACAAATTCACCGGTGTCTTTGTCTTTGGTGTATTCAGTCAGTCGCACATTGATACGTGCAGTTAACTCAACCACGCCAGCATCAAATGCACGCTGAACTTCAGTGGTATTGGCAAACAACATGCCTTCGCCCTTACCGTTGGTACGGTCACGCGTGGTGTAGTACAAACCAAGCACAACGTCTTGCGAAGGCACAATAGACGGCTCACCGCTTGCAGGGAACAAAATATTGTTCGATGCCAGCATCAAGGTGCGCGCTTCCATTTGCGCTTCTACAGACAAGGGCACGTGAACCGCCATTTGGTCACCGTCAAAGTCAGCATTGAATGCCGAACAAACCAAAGGATGCAATTGAATTGCTTTACCTTCAATCAAAATCGGCTCAAACGCTTGAATACCCAAACGGTGCAATGTAGGTGCACGGTTTAGCATCACGGGATGCTCTTTGATCACCTCTTCCAAGATGTCCCAAACAACTGGTGTGCCAGATTCAACTTCTTTCTTCGCCGCCTTGATAGTCGTCGCAATACCACGGGCTTCTAGCTGAGCGAAGATAAAAGGCTTGAACAGCTCAAGGGCCATCAATTTCGGCAATCCGCACTGGTGCAACTTGAGTGTTGGGCCAACCGTAATAACCGAACGACCTGAGTAGTCAACACGTTTACCCAACAAGTTTTGACGGAAACGACCTGATTTACCTTTGATCATGTCTGCCAAAGATTTAAGGGCACGCTTGTTGGCGCCAGTCATGGCTTTACCACGACGACCGTTGTCCAGCAATGAGTCAACTGCCTCTTGCAACATCCGCTTTTCGTTACGCGCAATGATTTCTGGCGCTTTCAGTTCCAGCAAACGACGTAGGCGGCTATTGCGGTTGATCACTCGGCGATACAAGTCGTTCAAATCAGACGTTGCAAAGCGACCGCCATCCAGCGGCACCAAAGGACGCAAATCAGGTGGAAGCACAGGCAACACATCCATCACCATCCACTCAGGCTTGATGCCAGACTTCTTGAAAGCCTCCATCAATTTGAGACGCTTGGAATTTTTCTTGATTTTGACTTCAGAACCGGTCAAATCGCCACGCAATTTTTCAATGATCATGTCGATATCGAGATCACTCAACAGATCTTTGATACCTTCAGCACCCATTTTTGCAATGAACTCATCGCCATGTTCTTTGCGTTGCGTGTCATGATCATCTTCAGACATGATGCTGTATTTTTTCAACGGCGTCATGCCTGGATCTGTCACCACGTATGCTTCAAAGTACAAGACGCGTTCGATATCCCGCAAAGTCATGTCCAAAACCATACCCAAGCGAGACGGCAATGACTTTAAAAACCAAATATGTGCACACGGTGCAGACAGGTCGATATGACCCATACGCTCGCGTCGCACCTTGGTTTGCGTAACCTCAACGCCGCACTTCTCGCAAATAACGCCACGATGTTTGAGGCGCTTGTATTTGCCACACAAACATTCGTAGTCTTTGATGGGGCCAAAAATTTTGGCGCAAAACAGACCGTCACGCTCGGGCTTGAAGGTACGGTAGTTGATGGTTTCAGGCTTTTTTACTTCGCCGAATGACCATGACCGAATTTTCTCGGGCGATGCCATGCCAATCTTGATGGCATGGAAATTTTCATCTGGCGTGAACTGCTTAAACAGATCGAGTAATGATTTCATGTGTAAGTCCTTATTCTTGTCCGTGATTTATTCGAAACTAATATGCAATTAACCGCGCTCTAGTTCCATGTCGATACCCAGAGAGCGAATCTCTTTGACCAACACGTTGAACGACTCAGGCATACCAGCCTCAATAGTGTGCTCACCCTTGACAATGCTTTCGTACACGCGTGTACGACCTTGCACGTCATCAGATTTCACTGTCAGCATTTCCTGCAGAACATATGAAGCGCCATAAGCTTCCAGGGCCCAGACCTCCATCTCACCGAAACGCTGTCCACCGAACTGCGCTTTACCACCCAATGGTTGCTGCGTCACCAAGCTGTATGGGCCAGTTGAACGCGCATGCATCTTGTCATCAACCAAATGGTGAAGCTTCAAGAAGTGCATATAACCCACGGTTGTCGTGCGATCAAAAGCATCGCCGGTACGACCGTCATACAGCTGGGCTTGTGTGCGAGTAGCTGTTAGACCTTTGGTCTTCGCAATATCATCCGGATAAGCCAGCTTCAACATGGAGCGGATTTCATCTTCAGACGCACCATCGAACACTGGTGTGGCAAATGTGACGCCGTTTGAAAGGTTGGAGGCCATTTCATTGATTTGCAGATCATTCAATTTACTAAAGTCTTCTTGACGGCCTGACGTGTTGTAAAGCGTTTCAAAGAATTGACGCATTTCAGCCACTTTGGTTTCAGCTTGCAACATGTCACCAATGCGCTGACCAATACCCTTGGCAGCCCAACCCAAGTGCACTTCTAAAACCTGTCCAACGTTCATACGTGAAGGAACGCCAAGCGGATTCAAGACGATGTCACATGGTGTGCCATCAGCCATAAACGGCATGTCTTCAACCGGCAAGATTTTTGATACAACGCCTTTGTTACCGTGACGACCGGCCATCTTGTCACCAGGCTGCAAGCGACGCTTGACAGCCAAGTAAACTTTGACCATTTTCAAAACACCAGCTGGCAACTCGTCGCCTTGCGTCAATTTTTTACGCTTTTCTTCAAACGCCAAATCGAAACTATGGCGTGTTTGCTCTGTACTGCTTTTGATGCTTTCCAATTGCGTTGCAACTTCATCATCTGCTGGACGAATATCAAACCAATGGAACTTCTCGACTGACTCCAAATAAGCTTTGTCGATCTTCGTACCTTTGGCCAGCTTTTGCGGTCCACCATTAGCAGCTTTGCCAATCAATAATTTTTCAATGCGTGAAAAAGAATCTGCTTCAACGATGCGCAATTGATCATTCAAATCAAGGCGGAAACGCTTCAACTCATCGTCGATAATTTGTTGTGCACGCTTGTCACGCACAATGCCTTCGCGGGTGAAAACTTGAACATCGATAACCGTTCCACGTGAGCCTTGGCTAACGCGCAATGATGTGTCTTTCACATCGCTGGCTTTTTCGCCGAAAATTGCACGCAACAACTTCTCTTCAGGCGTCAGTGTCGTTTCACCTTTTGGCGTGACTTTACCTACCAAAGTATCGCCTGGCTCAACTTCTGCTCCCACATAAATGATGCCGGAATCATCCATGCGATTGAGTTGCTGCTCCGACAAATTAGGAATGTCACGTGTGATCTCTTCAGCGCCGAGTTTCGTGTCACGCGCCATCACTACCAATTCTTCGATGTGAATGGATGTATAGCGATCTTCCGCCACAACGCGCTCACTGATCAAAATCGAATCTTCGAAGTTGTAACCGTTCCATGGCATGAAGCCAATCAACATGTTTTGACCCAAAGCCAACTCACCGAGATCTGTAGAAGCACCATCGGCTACCACGTCACCTTTAGTGAGCTTGTCGCCCTTCTTGACGATTGGCCGTTGGTGGATATTTGTATTTTGATTTGAGCGTTGGTATTTGATCAAGTTATAGATATCAACACCAACTTCACCCGCTTGCGCTTCAGCATCGTTCACACGAACCACAATACGTGTGGCATCGACATAATCCACAATACCGCCACGCGTAGCGGTCACAACGGTACCTGAGTCAATCGCGGATACACGCTCAATACCAGTACCGACAAACGCTTTTTCAGGACGTAAAACAGGCACTGCTTGACGCTGCATATTCGCACCCATCAACGCACGGTTTGCATCATCGTGTTCCAAGAAAGGAACCAATGATGCAGCTACAGACACGATCTGACCCGGTGAGACGTCCATGTATTGAACGCGATCGGCGCCAACAAAAATGGACTCGCCAGTTTCACGGGCAGAAACCAACTCGTCAGTCAATACGCCATTTTTATCCAAGCCTGCATTGGCCTGGGCAATCACATACTTACCCTCTTCAATCGCTGACAGATAATCAATTTGCATGGTGGCTTTGCCATCAATCACGCGACGATATGGCGTTTCAATGAAACCATACTCGTTAAGTCGCGCATACAAAGCGAGCGAGTTGATCAAACCAATGTTTGGACCCTCAGGGGTTTCGATAGGGCACACGCGACCATAATGGGTCACATGCACGTCACGGACCTCAAAACCAGCGCGCTCACGCGTCAAACCACCAGGACCCAGTGCTGAAATACGACGCTTGTGCGTGATTTCAGACAATGGATTCGTTTGATCCATAAACTGTGACAACTGTGATGCACCAAAGAATTCTTTCAATGCAGCTGAAATAGGCTTGCTGTTGATCAAGTCATGTGGCATCAAAGGCTCTTGTTCTGCTTGACCCAAACGCTCTTTAACAGCTTTTTCAATGCGTGCCAAACCAGTGCGATATTGGTTTTCTGCCAACTCACCCACGCAGCGAACTCGGCGATTGCCCAAATGGTCAATGTCATCTACTTCGCCTCGACCATTGCGCAAATCAACCAAAATTTTGACAACCGCCAAAATGTCTTCATTGGTCATTACCATAGGACCTGTTGAATCAGCGCGACCCATTTTGGCGTTGAACTTCATACGACCGACGCGAGACAAATCATATGTATCTGGGTTGTAAAACAAGCGCTGGAATAAAGCTTGAACGGCATCTTCTGTTGGCGGCTCACCAGGGCGCATCATGCGATAAATCGCTACGCGCGCAGCAAACTCATCAACTGTTTCATCGGTGCGCAAAGTTTGTGAAATGTATGAGCCTTGATCCAACTCATTGGTGTAAATGCAGGGCAACTCTTCAATGCCCGCAGTCCGCAACTTCTTGAGCAAGGTTTCCGTCAATTCATCATTTGCTTTTGCAATGATTTCACCGGTTTCAGCATCAACAATAGTCTTGGCGACCACACGACCCAGCAAGTAATCTTCTGGCACACTGATGTGAGTTGTGCCAGATTGCTCGAGCTCGCGCGTATGACGAACCGTCACACGCTTGTCTTTTGCAACGATAACTTTTCCAGATTTATCTGTAATGTCAAAACGAGCAACTTCACCACGGATACGCTCTGCCACGAACTCCATTTGCGCACCACTGTCCATTAAACGGAACTGGTCGTTCACGAAGAAGTTGGCCAAGATGGATTCTGGATTCAAACCAATTGCTTTAAGCAAAATGGTCACTGGCATTTTGCGGCGGCGATCCACACGGAAATACAAAATGTCTTTTGGATCGAATTCGAAATCCAACCATGAGCCACGGTAAGGAATAATACGAGCAGAGAACAACAACTTACCTGAGCTGTGTGTCTTACCCTTGTCGTGCTCAAAAAACACGCCAGGTGAACGGTGCAGCTGCGACACAATCACGCGCTCTGTACCGTTGATCACAAACGAGCCCTTTTCAGTCATCAAAGGCACTTCGCCCATGTAGACTTCTTGCTCTTTGACTTCCTTAACAACCTTTGAGTGCGTTGTAGAAGATTCACGATCATAAATAATCAGCTGAACTCTTGCGCGCACTGCAGAACCGTATGTCAAACCACGCGTCTGGCATTCACGCACATCAAAACCTGGCTTGGCGAGGTTGTAATCCAAAAACTTCATCTCAACGAAACCGTTGTGCGAAACAATTGGGAACGCGCCAGTGAAGGCAGCTTGCAAGCCTTCGTTGGTACGCTTTTGCGGCAAAATACCTGCTTGCAAAAATGCTGTGTACGCATCTTTTTGCATTTGTAGCAAGTATGGAATCTCTAAAACGCTTTCGCGGTTTCCAAAGTTTTTACGAATACGCTTGCGCTCTGTATATGAATAACTTGACGTTAAATTACTTGTCGTATTTGGCATGTGCTCTCCGGGCTTAAGACGGTTTGTCCTGGACATACGCAACTGATCGGCTGCATGACATAACCTTGAAGGATATGTACATACAACGGGCTTGGTGGTTGGCCGCTACCAACCATTGGCGGACGGTTGCGCATTGCACGCAACCCGAACCAAGGCATCTTCTGCAGTCGGGGTCAGAAGACACTGAAAAACAAGCTATTTAGCTCGCTTTTCAGTGCACTCTCAAATACTGCTTAAGCAGGAAAGGCTGGAGACCCTTTTAAGGGGCTCCAGCCTTTGTGCAAAGCAAAGCTTATTTCAGCTCGGCCTTAGCACCAGCTTCTTCAAGCTTCTTTTTAGCTGCGTCAGCGTCTGCTTTAGAAACACCTTCTTTAACAGCTTTAGGAGCGCCGTCTACCAAGTCTTTAGCTTCTTTCAAGCCAAGACCGGTGATTTCACGCACTGCTTTAATCACAGATACCTTGTTCGCGCCAACTTCGAGAAGCATGACGTTGAACTCGGTTTGCTCTTCAGCCGCAGCTGCAGCTGGACCAGCAGCAGCAGGACCAGCCATAGCAGCGGCGCTCACACCAAATTTCTCTTCGATGGCCTTCACCAAATCGTTGAGTTCCATGACCGTCATGCTGTCGAGACTGGTCAAAAATGCGTCTTTATCAAATGCCATTTTTATTTCCTTTTATCAGGGTGATTGTTCATTCTATGAACAGCCCCAAAATTTTCATTGGTTACAAATATCACAAACCCTTAACCTTACGATTAAGCTGCGACTGCTTCGCCTTTTTGCCCAGCCACTGCCGCCAGCACACGTGCCGTACGAGAGATTGGGGATTGCAACAAGCCCACCAATTGTGCCAACAACACTTCTTTCGAAGGAATGTTTGCCAATTGTTTAACGCCGTTCACGTCCAAAGCTTTACCTGCAAACGCACCTGCGCGAATCACCAATTTATCATTGGTTTTCGCAAAGTCAGCAACCACTTTCGCGGCAGCTACTGCGTCAACTGAAAAGCCATAGATCAACGGACCAGTCATTTGGTCAGCCACAACATCAAAAGCACTGCCTGCAACAGCACGACGAGCCAAGGTGTTTTTCAACACACTCAGGCTAACGCCATTGCTGCGCGCAGACGAGCGCAATTTAGTCATGTCAGCGACCGTAATGCCACGGTATTCCGCGATCACGAGCGTTTGAGCTTTTGCTGCGAGGCCGTTCACTTCATCAATGACGGCTTGTTTCTCACTGCGATTAAGACTCAAGATTTACTCCTTAATATGCATTTGGTTTATACCGTTTAATCAGCCTTGCTAATCATCAGTTTTTCCATTTGCACGCCAAATAATCAGCGACCAACTGTTTCGGAAAATTCCTATGCAGCGGGATCGCCATCTGCGTTGGTCATTCACTGAAAAGCAAATGTTTACGTGTTGTCATTTTTTCAAACCCAAACACACCAACGGTCTTGGATGGCCCAGCAATTGCACGAAACAACCGCCGGCCCACCACATCAAGTCACTCGCTAGACTTCTCTTTAGAGTGACTCAAATTTTTAAACTCTTACCGCGCTATTAAGCTGCAGCAACAGTTTGTGAATCAACACGCACACCCACACCCATAGTGGACGATACGGCAATTTTTCTCAAATACACACCTTTGCTGGTAGCTGGCTTGGCTTTTTGCAAAGCCTCAACCAACGCAGCCAAGTTGCCTTGCAACTTGTCATTGTCGAACGAACGACGGCCGATGGTGGAATGAACGATACCGCCTTTGTCAACACGGAATTGCACTTGACCAGCTTTTGCGTTTTTAACCGCTGTAGCAACGTCAGGCGTAACCGTGCCGACTTTTGGGTTAGGCATCAAGCCACGCGGGCCGAGAATTTGACCGAGAGTACCAACCACACGCATCGCGTCTGGTGCAGCAATCACGATGTCAAACGGCATATCGCCAGCTTTAACCATAGCAGCCAAATCGTCCATACCCACGATGTCAGCACCGGCAGCCTTGGCTTCTTCAGCTTTAGCGCCTTGGGCGAACACCGCAACGCGAACTGTTTTACCAGTACCGTTAGGCAGCACAACAGCGCCGCGAACCACTTGGTCTGACTTCTTAGAGTCAACGCCGAGTTGCACAGCAACGTCGATAGACTCGTCAAACTTTGCAGTAGCGAACTCTTTAACCAACACCAAAGCATCTGCCAAAGCATACAGCTTGTTGCCGTCTACCTTGCCAACTTGGATCTTTTGTTTCTTGGTGAGCTTGGTCATTTCACGCCCTCCGTGTTGACACCCATTGAGCGCGCAGTACCAGCGATGGTACGCACGGCTGCGTCTAGATCAGCAGCGGTCATGTCTTTCATTTTTGTTTTAGCAATTTCTTCGAGCTGTGCGCGCGTGATTTTGCCGACTTTGTCTGTGTGCGGACGAGCTGAACCTTTGTCCAACTTGATCGCCTTCTTGATCAAAACAGTCGCAGGCGGTGTTTTGATGATGAAGGTGAAGCTCTTGTCTGCAAATGCTGTGATAACCACAGGCAATGGCAAACCTGGCTCGACGCCTTGAGTCTGCGCGTTAAACGCCTTGCAGAACTCCATGATGTTCAAACCACGTTGACCCAATGCTGGACCGATTGGTGGTGATGGATTGGCTTTACCTGCTGGAACTTGCAGCTTGATAAAACCGACGATTTTTTTCGCCATTTTTATACTCCTTACGGGTCATAACGCTCAGCACTTAGCTTAGCTTCCCGGGGTTAACGACTCTTTTAAAACCTTTTAAAAATCTTTAAAAGGTTTTGCTGTTTACCTTCTGCGCTGAGTCGAAAAAAGCGCAAAATTTTAAAACTTATTGAAGTGCTTACGTCTTTTCGATCTGACTGAATTCCAGCTCGACCGGCGTAGAACGACCAAAAATGGTAACCGCCACACGCACTTTGCTTTTCTCGTAATTAACCTCTTCGACCGAGCCATTGAAGTCGGTGAACGGGCCGTCTTTAACGCGCACAAACTCACCCACTTCAAACTCAACCTTATGACGCGGCTTCTCAGTACCGGTTTGCATTTGGCTCACAATTTTCTGGACCTCCGCCTCAGAAATTGGTGATGGACGGTTTTTGCCGCCGCCAATGAAACCCGTCACCTTGTTGGTGTGCTTGATCAAATGCCAAGTGTCATCATCCATGACCATCTCAACAAACACATAGCCAGGGAAAAATTTACGCTCCGTCGTTTTCTTTTGGCCATTTTTGATTTCAACCACTTCTTCAGTAGGAACCAAAATACGACCAAATTTTGAAGGCGCAGCCGATTGAGCAATACGCTCAATGATGTTGCGCTCTACCGTTTTTTCCATGCCCGAATAAGCATGCACAACGTACCAACGCAAATCAGGATTGACCGCAGCAGCCACAGCCGCAGCCGAAGCCGAAGCCGAAGCCTCAACCACCGGCGTCATATCTGGCGCGCCATCAGAGACCATAGCTTCTTCAATCATTATTTTCTCCACCCCAAAATCAAATCGAAGATCAACCATTCAAGCGTTTTGTCGGTCGCCCACAAAAAAATAGCCATGATCAGCACAAAACCAAACACATATGCCGTCATTTGCACCGTTTCTTTTCGCGCAGGCCAAACAACTTTCTTAACCTCACGCACTGAATCACGACCAAAACCAATCAATTGCTTACCAGTTTCGGCCGTAAAAAACACAGCGCCCGCCGCAACCAAACAAGCTAGCAGCGCACCCCATTGCGCCAGCTGACCCTGCTTGGCAAGAAGATAGAAGGCAACAAGCGCGGCCAGCACCAAGCCCGCAGCCAGTGCGAGCTTCATTTTTTCAGCGCCGGTTCCGACGGTTTCAACTTGTGGACTAACCATGTTTACTCTGCAATCTTTTCAATATTTACTCTCAAAAAATGATGCGTTTGCCACACTTCCTGAGACGACTAAGCCCATTTGATCTAAATGGGCCTTCTTGGTTCACTTATTTCCCTCAACTCACCACCATTTCAGGTGGCAGGGGCAGTAAGAATCGAACTTACAACCTTCGGTTTTGGAGACCGACGCTCTGCCAATTGAGCTATACCCCTACAAATCTATCGATTTCGAAATGACGATTTGAATGGCAAATTAAGCAATAATCTTAGCCACCACACCCGCGCCGACGGTCTTGCCGCCTTCACGAATCGCGAAGCGCAAGCCTTCTTCCATCGCAATCGGGTTGATCAACTTGACGGTGATCGACACGTTGTCGCCTGGCATGACCATTTCTTTGCCTTCTGG
>JAYUCJ010000282.1:0-2580 GCA_043740415.1 Polaromonas sp.
AAGCACTCATGATTGATAGCACCGTCGTCAGGGCGCACCAACACGCAGCCGGGGCCCAAAAAAAGCGGGCGATCAAGCGCTCGGACGCTCCCGGGGCGGGCTGAGCACAAAAATCCATGCTGCGGTCGATGCGCTGGGCAATCCGCTGCGCTGCCTGCTCAGTGGTGGACAGGTGGCCGATGTTACGCATGCGCAGGCATTGATGGAAGGCATCAATGCTGATGCTGTGTTGGCAGACAAAGCCTACGATGCCAATCATGTGTTGGAGTACCTGGCGCAGCGCAACATTGAAGCAGTAATTCCACCTAAAGCCAATCGCGTGGAGCAACGAGCGTATGACCGTCATGTTTACAAAGATCGTAATTTGGTGGAGCGATTCTTCTGCCGCCTCAAGCAGTTTCGTCGTATCGCTACACGCTATGAAAAACTTGCCCGTAACTTCTTTGGAATGCTCAGCCTGGCTTGCGCCTATATATGGCTAGCTTGATTGTTAACACACCCTAAGCAAAAGGGCGTTGGCCTCTTCCATATCATCGGCTTCATGGCCCTGTTTCTCACTTTAGCTGTTGGCTTTAACGTCTACAAAAATAATGAGAAAAAAACCTCGATTGCTCGTCAGCAGCTATTGCAAAAGGAGGAGGATACTCGCAAGCTCGAGTTTCAGCAGCAGTCGCAGAAGGAAGAGAGTACTCGCAAGCTCGAGTTAATTCGTAGCCTAAACGTGGAAAAAGATAAAGTCTTATCGATTCAAAGTCGATGGGACGATGCGGTCAAGCTTGCGGGGATGACGTCGAGGATTGCGCTTGCGCAACCAATTGCTCAGATGCAGGTGGTCAAACGGGAAGTGGATGAGCTGAGAATAAATCCGTGCTTCGACAAATCGACCAAAGCGATGGCGAGTGGTATGAACGATGCCATATTTGCTTTCGAACTGTTTATCCGCTACCCAAGTAACAACTCCGCATCTGACTCGACTGCCAAATATTTAGTCACTTCGAGTGACAAGATTCTCGCTGCGAGACGCGAACTGGAGGCGTGTGTTGTAGTCGAGCAGTAACATTGAGTTGCAGGCAGACTATATGTTTTGGGAGCGACTGGATGTCTGACCAAATTTCATTTCAGTTTACTTTCCAGCCAGACCATCCTTGCAATATGTGGGTATTGCAGCTGGGCGGGTGGCTGCCAATTCAGTTCTCCGGCGTAGGCGTAATGCTGGTTGACCGCAACGTGACAGCTGCTATGTCAAAGCTCCTTGACCGACCCGATCGCACAGATATGGCCGCCGAGAAATGGTGGTTAAGTCAACTTAACTCTGAGCGCTACTCGCTGAACTCGTTTTTATGCGCAAGCGAGGGCAACTTGCAAAAACCACCAACATTAAAGGAGTTTCGCGGCGAAATTGAAAAGGCCAATGACATCGTTTCGCGTAGCTTGCCGTTAGCTCGAATCGTTTCACATAGTCCGCAAGATATTATAAAAAGTTACGAGATCGTGAACTCCTTCTTTGAAAGACAGCAGCGAGAGGTAAAGTTTTTAAGTGAGATTGCTCCGCTTCTGGCTTCGCGCGTGTCGCGCGCCAAAACAGAAGGAGTCGAACGCTTGGTTATTCAAGCGGCACACTCCGAGACGCTTTCGTTGCGCTCGCTCGTCGTGCTTGCAGCTCTGTCTTGCTTATACGAACCGCAAGACGGAAAGGAGCCCCTGACAGGAAGAGGTGTTCTCAAGCTAAAACCGAAATTTTCGTCGGCGGATGCATACAACGCTTTGTCGGACATTCGGTCACTTGAGTTCCTGGTGGCAGCGTCTGGCTTGCCTAGTTCAAGCGTTGGGTTTTGTACTCGCGATAGGGATCTAGCCGCGTTCTGGGTGGGTTTAGAAGTAAGCGCACCCCGCTCAGGCGGAAACAAAGTTACTGCAGAACTCGCTCCCAGCGCGAGACTTTTCCCGCGACTTAGCGAAGATGAGGGCAAGAAATTACTAATTCGTTTTCTGTAAAAATCGTCGACAAAGAGCGTATTTTGCTATTAGGCTCGGGCGAAGCTAAGACAAGAGTTCAACTAAGCTTTGAATTTTTCGCCGAACCAAACTGACTTGCCCGATAAAATTCGAAAATGGCACCCACAGTCGTACGAGATGGCAAATTTCGATTGTTTTTCTTCTCTCGCGAAGAAACGCGAATCCATGTACACGTTTCGCACCCGGATGGGGAAGCGAAATTTTGGCTAACGCCAGAAACTACGTTGGCAGACCACACCGGTCTTTCTAGCCGTCAGCTGCGAGACGCGCAGCTAGTGGTTGAGGTTCACTTAAAGGAGATCCACGATGCATGGAACGATCACTTCGGCAGCTGAAGTCACGCATGTCTCAAAGCATGGCTTTTGGGTGCTGCTCAATGCAGAAGAGTTGCTGGTTTCGTTTGAAAATTTCCCGTGGTTCAAGAAGGCAACTATCGAGCAACTTTCGGATGTCGAATGGCCGACGCCAAATCATTTGTATTGGCCCCAACTTGACTCGGATCTGTCGGTTGAATCGATTCGCGATCCCAAATCTTTTCCCTTGATGTCGAAGTTGGCTGATTAG
>JAYUCJ010000283.1:0-18399 GCA_043740415.1 Polaromonas sp.
GAGTTATCACCCAAATCTTTCGCCATTTGCCAGGTCGCCGCTTTGTCGATCCACATTAACGGCGTCTCGATCAGAAAGCGCTTGTCCATGCCCAGCGACAGCGCAAGCTGCATGGCTTTCATGGTGTCGTCGCGGCAATCGGGGTAGCCTGAAAAGTCGGTTTCACAGACGCCAGTCACCATCACCTGCAAGTCACGTCGGTACGCTAAGGCCGCAGCCAAGGTCAAAAACAACAGGTTTCGGCCTGGTACAAAAGTGTTTGGCAGACCTGAGCTTTCAACTTTAAACGCCATGTCGCGGGTCAATGAGGTCTCACTCACCTGCCCCAGCACGGCCAGATCAAGCAGATGGTCATCACCCAGTTTGTGCGCCCATTGCGGAAATTGCAGCTTGATTTGCTCTAGCACACGCAAACGCGCTTGCAGCTCGACGCTGTGGCGCTGGCGGTAGTCAAACGCAATCGTTTCGACACGCTCGTATTTACTCAGAGCAAGAGCCAAGCAGGTGGTGGAATCTTGTCCACCGGAGAATAATACGAGTGCGCTGGTATGCATATCTGTTAGCAGGGCTTGTAAGAAGAAAATGAAGAAGTAAATTGCAAAACCTAATTTTAAACGCCCCTACACTTGCAAGGATGAGCCACTCCGCTGAATCGTCAGATGCAAAAAACTTGCTGACCTCCTACTATTGGAGCGGTGACGCCATCCGCAGCCGAAACGTGAGTGATGTTGTGCTAACGGGCACGGTTGATGTGCCTGCACCACCTGCAAGGCTGATCGCCGATTGGGAACGGGAGATAGCACTGCGCTTAAAGCTAGAACCCGGTGACGTCGAAGCACTGCCTTTGGCACGAGCACGTATGCGCTGGCCAGACTACAGCCGCTGTGTGCAGGCGGTGTCCGATTTGACGCGAACGCTGGGACTACATGATGTTCTTACTGAAAGCAGCATCGCACTGATGGCCTGCCGGGGCGCAAAGTACCACCATGACGGCGAACACTATGGCGGTGCGGCCTTTTGCAACCTTTTCTTGAGCGAAGACAAGGGTCTGGATGTGCATTTCCCGTCTACTGGCCATCGCATCCCCTTGGTCAGGGGAACGGTGGTTATCTTCGATACTGGCCAGCCGCACGCCGTTATTCAGCGCAATAGCAATGGTTTCAACGTAGCAGACTTTCCGGCAGACCAAAATTGCACTCAAGTCTTTCTCACTTGGGAGCTTCCCATAGAAGATGCCCATGTCATGAATGCGCTTCAGATCGCTTTCGACACTGACCCCTCGACTTCGTCGAAGCTGAACGAAGAGCAAGTTTGGCTGAACGGCGCGCGGGGCAAGGTGTGTTCGGATTCGGGGCTGTGGTGCCGAGCTGATTAGCCATCAGTTCAGCCGTTATTCGAACCAGATAAAGTCGTAAACACTTTTCAGTGTGCGCTAACGCACAGACCAAAATTACAAAAATTGTTTACAAAGATGGCTACGGACATCAATCGTAGTCCTGACAAGATCCGGTCCGATAGCCATTGTGGAGAAGTCCATGTCAAATCCCCTGTCAGCCGATTCGTTGCGAAAAATACACGCCTGGTGGCGCGCTGCCAACTACCTCTCTGTAGGCCAAATCTACCTGCAAGACAACCCGCTGCTCGAAGAACCACTCACGCTAGCACACGTGAAACCGCGTCTGCTGGGGCATTGGGGCACGACACCGGGTCTGAACCTGCTCTACGTGCACTTGAACCGGCTGATCAAGCAACACAGCCTGAACATGATGTACATCATCGGCCCGGGCCATGGCGGCCCAGGCATCGTGGCGAACACTTACCTTGAAGGCTCTTACACCGAACACTACCCGGCCATCGAGCGCAACCGCAATGGTTTACGGCGTCTGTTCCGCCAGTTCTCCTGGCCCAACGGCATTCCCAGCCACGTCTCGCCCGAAGTGCCCGGCTCCATCCATGAAGGCGGTGAATTGGGTTATGCACTGGTGCATGCGTATGGGGCGGCGTTTGACAATCCGGATCTGATCGTCGCCTGCGTCATCGGCGACGGCGAGGCGGAAACAGGCCCGCTGGCGGCGAGCTGGCATTCCAACAAATTTTTGAACCCTGCCAGCGATGGCGTTGTGCTGCCGATTCTGCACCTGAACGGTTTCAAGATTGCCAACCCGACCATACTGGCGCGGATCAGCCATGATGAGCTGGTTGACCTGATGCGCGGTTACGGTCACGAGCCTTTTTTTGTCGAAGGTGACGACCCGATGCAGGTGCACAAAGACCTAGCGCGGACGCTTGACACAGTCTTGGCGTTGATTCAAGAGATTCAGACAGAGGCAAGGGCTGGCGTTGCCGGTGAAGCTATCAAACGACCCCGATGGCCGATGATTGTCTTGCAAACACCCAAGGGCTGGACCGGACCCAAGTTTGTCGATGGCAAGCCGGTGGAAGGCACTTGGCGCGCGCATCAGGTGCCGATTGCAGATTTCAAAACGCCAGAACATTTGAAGCAGCTCGAAGAATGGCTCAAAAGCTACCGACCGCACGAATTGTTTGATGAACAAGGAAAATTCCGTGACGAGTTAGCAGAACTCGCTCCCACCGGCCATCAGCGCATGGGCTGCAACCCGCACGCCAACGGTGGGGGTTTGTTGCAAGCTTTGTCGATGCCCGATTTCCGCGACTATGCGTTAGCCGTGCCGCAGCCCGGCGGCGTGGACGCCGAGGCAACCCGCGTCATGGGCGGGTTTCTGCGCGACGTGATGAAGTTGAATCTGGTCAACAAAAATTTCAGGGTCTTCGGCCCGGACGAGACCGCGTCGAACCGCTTGGACGCCGTTTTTGAGGTGAGCGGCAAGACCTGGATGGCCGATGTCGAAGAGGTGGATGTCAACCTCGACACCCGAGGCCGGGTGATGGAGGTGCTGAGCGAGCACCTGTGCGAAGGCTGGCTGGAGGGCTACCTGCTGACCGGGCGGCACGGCCTGTTCTCATGTTACGAGGCCTTCATCCACATCATCGATTCGATGCTCAACCAGCATGCCAAGTGGCTGAAGGTGAGCAAGCAGATTCCCTGGCGCAAGCCCATAGCGTCGCTGAACTACCTGCTCACCTCGCATGTCTGGCGGCAGGACCACAACGGCTTTTCCCACCAGGATCCGGGTTTCATCGACCATGTGGCGAACAAGAAATCCGACATCGTGCGCATCTACATGCCGCCCGATGCCAACTGCCTGCTGTCCGTCACGGACCACTGCCTGCGCAGCCGCAACTACGTCAACTTGATCATTGCGGGCAAGCAGCCGCAGGCGCAGTGGCTGGACATGGATGCAGCGGTGCGCCACTGCACAGCAGGCGCGAGCATCTGGAAGTGGGCATGCAGCAGTGAAATCACAGGCAACCACGAACCTGATGTGGTCATGGCCTGCGCGGGCGATGTGCCAACGCTGGAGGCTTTGGCCGCAGTGACGCTGTTGCGCAGCTACGTGTCCGACATCCGCATTCGTTTCGTCAACGTGGTGGACTTGATGGTGCTGCAGCCCCCGTCGGAACATCCGCATGGTCTGGCGGATCACGAGTTCGATGCGCTGTTCACGACGGACAAGCCGGTGATTTTCGCCTTTCATGGCTACCCTGCCATTGTTCACAAACTCACCTACCGTCGAAGCAACCACGACAACATCCATGTGCGCGGTTACAAGGAAGAGGGCACCACCACCACCGCCTTTGACATGGTGGTCTTGAACAACCTAGACCGCTACCAACTGGCGCTCGATGCGATCAAAAGAATTCCACGCTATGGGCACTTGGTGGCTGCAGAAACCGCGCGTTATTGGACCACCATGGAGCGCCACAAACGCTACATCAGCGAGCATGGGGACGACATGCCCGAAGTCAAAGACTGGTGTTGGGAAGGATCAGTTTGATGATTGTGTTGGCGCTGAACAGCGGCTCTTCTTCCTTCAAATTCGGCTTGTACCGAGTGGAGGCATCCCGGGCCGAAGAGTTGCTCTCGGACGCTATTCCTGCACGCAGCGCGGAAGAAGCCGTTGCCGGTGTTGCCAAACTTCTGACCAAGTCCAAACTACCGACACCTGACGCCATAGGACATCGCATCGTGCATGGTGGCCCGGCGTTGCGCCAGCATTGCCTGATCGATATTTCGGTGCTGCAGCAGCTTGAAGCGGCGGTCGCTTTTGCGCCACTGCACATGCCGGCAGCGCTGTCGTTCGTTCACGTTGCGCAGGAGCAGTTTCCCGGTCTGCCGCAGGTGGCGTGTTTCGATACCAGCTTTCACGCCGACCTGCCTGACGTGGCGCGCGTGCTGCCCATTCCCAAGCAGTGGCAACTGGAAGGCATCCAGCGCTACGGGTTTCACGGACTCTCCCTCGAATCGATCCTGCATCAACTCGGGCCTGATGTTCCAGACCGCGTGGTCATCGCCCACCTCGGAAATGGCGCCAGCGTGACTGCTGTCAAATATGGCCAATCGATCGACACCAGCATGGGTTTGACGCCCAGCGGTGGGGTGATCATGGGCACGCGTACCGGCGATCTTGATCCGGGAGTCTTGCTCTACCTCGTGCGTGAAAAGAAGTTGGATGCCGCCATGCTCGCTGATTTGATCGATCACCGCTCTGGCCTGCTGGGGATATCGGGCATCAGCAGTGACATGCGGGATTTGCACGAAGCCGCTTTGTCAAACACAGATGCACGGCTTGCGATCCAGATGTTTGGTTATTCGGTCGGCAAACAAATCGCAGCCATGATCGCCGCACTGAATGGCATCGATCTACTCGTCTTCACGGGTGGCATTGGAGAAAACGATGCGCAGGTGCGCGCCGCAATTTGCGGCCAGTTGTCCTGGATCGGCGTCAGCCTTGACGAGGGCCGCAACCAGTCGGCCGCCAATCCAGTCAACGCCGCTGTTTCGCGTTGCCTGGTGCAAGTCATCCCATCACAGGAAGGTGTGCAAATCGCTCGTCTTACCCGTGGCGCGATTTTGCTTTGCCAAGAAAGACAAGAAGGTGTGTGCGACAGCGCACAGACGTCGAATAGCTCAACGTCGATCATCACGCATCAACAGCAACTGTTTTAAGGAGTTCTCCATGGCGATATGCGACGCGTGCGGTAACGACTACGACCAATCCTTTCAGATAACTGCGCGGGGCAAGACCTATACCTTCGACAGTTTTGAATGCGCGATTCATATGCTGGCACCCACCTGCGCGCATTGCGGTGTGCGCATCATCGGCCACGGCCTGCAAAAGAGCGAAAAGATGTTCTGCTGTGACCATTGCGCCGAAAGGTCAGGCGTGAAGGAGTTGCGAGACCGTGCATGAACATCGTAAAAAGCTCACCGTACAAATTTCACCCTACAAATTGATACAAGGAGAATGAAAATGCAGCAACTAAAAGACATGATGAGCCGCGACGTACAAGTCATCAGCCCTGACATGAGCATCAAGGAAGCCGCAATAAAGATGCGTGACGGGGACTTCGGCATGATGCCAGTCGGCGAGGATGACCGGATGATAGGAACCCTCTCAGACCGCGACATCGTCATCCGCGCCGTTGCCGACGGCTTGGATGCCGACACCAAGGTTCGTGATGTCATGTCCGAAGGTGTCGCTTGGGCCTACGAGGACGATTCGGTCGAAAATGCCGCCATGATCATGAGCGAGTGGCAGGTGCGGCGTTTGCCGGTGGTCGACCGCGACAAGCGTCTCGCCGGCATTGTGGCGCTGGGCGATTTTGCCGTCGAGAGTTCGGACATCCAACCGGTCGCCGAAGCGCTTTCAGAAATATCGCAACACACTTAAACCCTCTTAGCGCGACTCCACCCTTTTTAACAACCTGGAATTATCATGAAACCGTCAACTATGAAGTTGGCGCTTTTCAAGCTCATTCCACAGTGACAGATTTGGCCAAATTGCGAGGTTTATCCACATCTGTCCCTCTGACCAAGGCCGTGTGATACGCCAGCAGCTGCAGTGGTACCACATGCAACAGAGGGCTCAACGCGCCATAGTTCGCGGGCATGCGAATAACATGAATCCCCTCTTCGCTCTCAATCTTGCTATCCGCATCGGCCAACACATACAGCACACCGCCACGTGCGCGGACTTCGTGCATATTGCTTTTGAGTTTATCGATTAGCGCATCGTTAGGCGCGACCGTGACCACAGGCATAGAGCTTGTGACTAAAGCCAATGGGCCATGCTTTAGCTCACCCGCTGGGTATGCTTCAGCATGGATATAGCTGATTTCTTTGAGTTTGAGTGCACCTTCCAGTGCAATCGGGTAATGCATGCCACGACCTAAAAAGAGTGCATTGTCATGTTTAGCGAAATCTTCAGCCCAGCTGATGAGTTGTGGCTCCAGCGCCAACACCGCTTGCAAGGCCGCTGGTAAATGTCGCATCGCGACCAAGTGCGCAGCTTCTTGTGCGGCTGTGAGGCGGCCTTTGCTTTGCGCCAAGGCCAAGGTGAGCAAAAAGAGCCCTGCCAATTGTGTGGTGAAAGCCTTGGTAGATGCGACCCCAATTTCAACCCCTGCGCGCGTGATGTAGGCGAGCGAACACTCGCGTACCATGGCGCTGGTGGCGACGTTGCAAATTGTCAACGTGTGCATCATGCCAAGGGATTGTGCATGGCGCAACGCTGCCAAGGTGTCTGCCGTTTCACCAGATTGGGTGATGGTGACGACCAAGGTGTTTTGATCAGGCACAGAGTCGCGGTAGCGGTATTCGCTGGCAACCTCGACTTGCGTTGGGATTTGTGCAATGCTCTCTAACCAATACTTGGCGGTACAGCCACTGTAGTAGCTGGTGCCGCAGGCGAGGATGAGCACTTTGTCGATTTTTTTGAACACGGCATGGGCGTTTTCGCCGGCTTTCATTGACGTGTTTTGCGCCATCAGCGCATCAAAAAGCTCAGGAACAATCGCATCGACACCTTCTAACGTGTCGGCAATAGCGCGTGGCTGCTCGAAAATCTCTTTTTGCATGTAGTGGCGATACGGACCCAGCTCAGCTGCGCCGCTGTGCGCCAAAACAGTTTTGACTATGCGTTGTTCTGCACTCAATGGTTTGAAAGCTTTGTCCAAAATCCAATATTTGCCCAACTGCAAATCGACCAGATCGCCCTCTTCTAGATAGACGATTTGATCTGTCACACCGGCCAAGGCCATGGCATCACTGGCCAAGTAGTTCGCACTATCCGATTTTCCGACGCCCAGAATCAGCGGCGAACCCGCCCGCGCACCAATGATGCGGTGCGGCTCATCTTTGCAAAATACCGCAATGGCATACGCACCGTGCAGCTGCGGCAAAGCGGCTTTGACGGCTTCCAATACATCACCGTTGTACAGACTGTCCACCAAATGCGCGATGACCTCGGTATCGGTTTGGCTGACAAACACATAGCCTTTGGCACGTAAAGCAGCACGCAATTCGTCATGGTTTTCAATGATGCCGTTGTGCACCAGGGCAATCTTGCCAGCTTTAGAAGCGGTATCACCCGTGCCAAAGCTGAAATGCGGGTGCGCATTGCCCTCGCTCGGCACGCCATGCGTGGCCCAGCGGGTGTGCGCAATGCCGGTGTGGCCTTCAAAATGATCAGCAGCAATTTGCTCTTGTAGTTCAGACACGCGCGCCGTGCTGCGGGCGCGCTTCAAGCCGCCAGCATGCACCGCCACGCCGCACGAGTCGTAGCCACGGTATTCCAGCCGCGCTAAACCCTGCACTAGGACGGGAACCACGTTTTTGGTAGAGACTGCTGCAACAATTCCGCACATAGATCACCTCGTCATTGAATTTTGATTGGAGACAATATTACGCTCATTGAAAAATAATTAATCACTTTATTTTTAAAATATTTGAAATTTAATTACGCAATTTCATTGCTACGGAATTTAAATTCAAATAAACTATATTTATGAAAGAAATAAATCTAGATGGTATCGACACCAAACTTTTGGCACTGCTGCAGATGGATGCCAGCCAGAGCAACCAAAGTCTTGCAGAAAAGGTGCATATTTCACCGCCCACCTGCTTGCGCCGTGTGAAGGCACTGGTGGAAAGTGGCTTGATTGAACGTCAAATTGCTGTCCTGAACCCCGATAAATTAGCCGCTATTCAGGGCTACGGACTCACCGCAATCGTTGAAATAACCCTCGATAAACAAGGTGCTGAGCATGCAGACGCCTTTGAAACCCGCATTTCACACGACAGCGCCGTCCAGCAGTGCTACCGCGTCTCCCCAGGACCAGATTTTTGTTTGGTGGTTTATTGTGCAGACATGCCAGCCTATTTGGCTTTGGCGAACCGACTTTTCACACAAGACGCGAATGTGCGCAATGTCAAAACATTTTTTAGCGTTAAACGAGCTAAATTTGAGCCGAAAATCAATTTAAGCCCTCAGAAATAGGTGGAAAACGGCATTAGCCGGCGTATTTATTGCCTACACTGCTATCTAAAATATAGCGTAACACAAAAAAAGGGTGTCGAACTTACGCCTTCACCCTTTTAATCTATCGACCGGACGAATTATCTGCCGACTGGCAACTGTCCGCCTTTACCCAAACCGCCTTTGACTTCTTGCGCTCTGTACTGGCGCAATGAGATCACCATGCCGTTGTAGCCGTCCATGAAGGCAGCTGCGATCACTTTACCTTGGGGTGTATTGGTGTAGCCGCCCAAAGCTGCGCCGCCGCTGATGCCGGCCAAAGCGCCAAAGCCGCCAAAGTCAGTTTTAGAGGCAGAGCCTTCAGATGCTGCGATTTGCACACCTGAGCGGTTGTCAATCATGGTCAACAAAACGCTGGCTTCGCGTGTTTTTGTGGAAGCGCCCAAAGCAGCAAACGCACGCCCTGCACCGCCGCCAATCAAGCCGCCAATCAGCGCGCCCGAACCGGAGGCATTGCCTTCGTTGAAGATGACTTCTGGTGACAGACCGAAGTCAGATGACACCATTTGGCCTTTGCCAAAGTTACTACCCGCACGCATTTGGCCTGAATTTTGAATCTCGCGCTCGCGGTTCATCGCGGCCATGCCGGCTGCGCCACGCTCAACAACGACGAAGCAGTTGGACTGCTGAATCAACAAACGCAACAAATTAGCGGTTGGTGGCAGGCGGTATTGGTTTGTCAAAATGGTGTACCAGCCAGCATTGACGTTTTCGATCAATGAAATCGTGCCCAGAGGCGCTGCACAACGCTCTAAAGCACCGTTGCTGCCCGCAGTTGTGCTACCTGCTGCGCTGCCCGTAGCCACGGTTTTGGCTGCTGGGTCGCCCATTTGCATTGGCGGGGATTGGCAAGCCGTTAAAAAGCCTAATGCAGCGATAGCGATGAGAGATGGTTTGATGAATTTCATGTTTATTTAAAGGAAGTGATGAAGCAAGCTTGAATTTACCATGCAAAACAGGCTCAAAGAGGCGTACCCAGTAAAATCTGTGTTTACAGCCTTCTGCTGGCACGTTATCCACACTGTTACAACTTACTCAGCCCTACTTCCCTAGCCATGTCCGATACACAAATCACCCCAGCCGCCCACGATCCACAAGAAGAAAACCAACTCATCCTTGAGCGCCGCGAGAAACTCAAAGCGATTCGCCAAGCACAGGTTGAGGGCAAAGGCGTGGCGTTTCCCAACGACTTCAAACCACAACATCGTGCTGTCAAACTGATTGCCAGCTACGACGGCGAAGCCAAAGACGAGCTGGACCCACAAAAAATCGTCGCCAGCGTGGCTGGCCGTATGATGCTGAAACGCGTGATGGGCAAAGCCAGCTTTGCAACACTGCAAGACAGCACGGGGCAAATTCAAATTTATGTGACGAATGATGGCGTGGGTGAAGCCCTGCACAGCAGCTTCAAACACTGGGATTTGGGCGATATCGTGGCCTGTGTCGGCACATTGTTCAAAACCAAAACGGGCGAATTGTCCATCCATGCCACCGAAGTGCGTCTGTTGACCAAGAGCCTGCGCCCCCTGCCCGACAAATTTCACGGCATGGCCGACCAAGAGACCAAATATCGCCAGCGCTATGTCGATTTGATCACCGACGAATCTGCCCGCAACCGCTTCAAAGCGCGCAGCAAAGCGGTCAGCGCGATTCGTGAATTCATGGTCGCCAACGAGTTTTTAGAGGTGGAAACGCCGATGTTGCACCCGATTCCCGGAGGTGCCAATGCCAAACCGTTCAAAACCCACCACAACGCGCTGGACCAAGAGATGTTCTTGCGGATTGCGCCTGAGCTGTATTTGAAACGTTTGATTGTGGGTGGTTTTGAACGCGTGTTTGAGATCAACCGCAGCTACCGCAACGAAGGCATCAGCGTGCGGCATAACCCTGAATTCACCATGATGGAGTTTTATGCCGCATATTGGGACTACAACGATTTGATGGCCTATACCGAGGCGATCATCCGCGACGTTGCGATGAAGGCGACCGGCTCGTTGCAACTCAGCTATGGCGGCAAACCAGTCGATTTGAGCCAACCCTTTGAGCGTTTGACGATTGTTGAAGCGATTGTAAAACACACCGATGCAGGCAGCAACGTGACTGATGCGACTTGGTTAACCAATGCGCTTAAAAAACTGGGTATGAACGAGGCCAAACACAAGCTGTCCACCCGTTCGCTAGCAAGCTTGCAAGTGCTGTATTTTGAAGAAACCGTGGAAGAAAAACTTTGGCAGCCGACCTTCATCATGGAGCACCCAACTGAAATTTCACCGCTGGCGCGCGCGAATGATGACCGCCCCGAGGTGACAGAGCGTTTTGAGCTGTACATCACCGGTCGTGAATTTGGCAATGGTTTTAGTGAGCTGAACGATGCTGAAGACCAAGCCGCCCGCTTCAATGCGCAAGTCAGCGCCAAAGACAGCGGCGACGACGAGGCCATGTTTTATGACCATGACTTTGTCCGCGCGCTGGAGTACGGCATGCCACCAACCGGTGGCTGCGGCATCGGTATCGATCGCTTGATGATGTTGCTAACCGACAGCCCTAGCATTCGCGATGTGATTTTGTTCCCAGCGCTGCGCCACATTTAAATTGAAAAGCTTGAATTTACTTGCTGTGTGAAGTACCTAGCTCATTATTCTGAGGGTGTGCAGTCACAAGTTCGTGATCTGATTGCGAACAACAAATTAGGCGAACTTTTGCTCAAAAAATACAGCGCCACACACACTATTCGCAACGACAAAGCGTTGTTTGACTATGTCATGGCGCTGAAAAATGAGTTTTTGCGTGGCGCAGACCCGTTGAGCAAAGTTGCTTTTGACAGCAAGCTCAAAGTTATTCGGCACGCACTGGGAACACACACCACGGTGTCGCGTGTGCAAGGCAACAAGCTTAAATCTAAGCGTGAGATTCGGGTTGCCACGCTCTTCAAAGACGTGCCTGTTGAACTGCTCAGAATGATCGTCGTCCATGAACTCGCGCATATCAAAGAGCGCGAGCATGACAAAGCGTTTTACAAGCTTTGCACCTACATGGAGCCACAATACCACCAGTATGAGCTGGATTTACGGCTGTATTTGACGTATCAGGATTTACCGAAAACCGAGGGCGATTCACCACAATTGTGGCTGCCAAGCGCGTGATTTAACCGTCAACCGTTTTTGTAGGCACACGCAAATCGTCCAAGTAATCACGAGCGATGTTCAGCGTGGCTTGATTGCCAATCTGGTCAATATGCTGTTTGAGCCATTTTTGGGTACAAGCTCGCCCTAAATCGCGCAGCTTATGAATCATTTGGCGATTGGTCGATACCTTGCTGGCTGCGTTGTACTGCTCTAGCAGCTCACCACCGTCAATGCGGTGCATGAGTATGTCCTTGTAATGGTTGGCATCTAATTTGCCTTGCGCAATCAAGCGTTTAACAAAATCAATAGCACGCATTTCCGCCAACAAACCGGCGTTGAAGGTGATTTCATTCATGCGATCCATGATCTCAGCTGCTGTCGTCGGCAGCTTGTCGCGTTTGATGGGGTTGATTTGCACCAACATAATATCTCGGCTACGACAGTTGTAAATCAAAGGGTGAATCGCAGGGTTACCCGAATAACCACCGTCCCAATAGTGCTCACCCTCAATCTCAACCGCTTTGAAAAGCGTGGGCAAGCAGGCTGACGCCAACACCGCTTTGGCAGTTATGCGTTGACCACTGAAGACCTCAGCTTTACCGGTAGACACACCGGTAGCAACAACGAAAAGTTTGATGTCAGTCAGCGCAGCAATGGCTTCAAAGTCGATATTTCTCTCTAGAAATTCTTTGAGCGGGTTGATGTCTAAAGGGTTGTTTTGATAAGGCGACATGGACTGCGTCATCGCAGTTGACCACATATTGGTCATTGACGCCATCATTTGCCCCACGGGAGACGCATCGCCACCCAAACTGCCCATGAGCATGTCGAATGGGGCACGTTGCGCTTCGAGCATATTCCCCACCGTCCCCATGCTGACAATGCCTTCCCAAAAGTTGGACAAAGAAGCGCGCGCGGCTTCTCGTGGATCGGTTTTGGCCTTTGATGTCCTTTTACCTTGCGCTTGCGCAAAACCATGCGCCAAAGCCACGGCGTTCATCGCACCAGCACTGGTGCCGCTGATTCCTTCTATCGCCACTCGGCCGTCTTCAAGCAATGCATCCAAGACGCCCCAAGTGAAAGCACCGTGCGAGCCACCACCTTGCAGGGCAAGATTCGTGATGAGGTCATTTTGCATCAAGGCAACAAGCTCAATGCCTGCATGTACGACGGCTGCACCATCAGGGCATCCCACTCAGGCGCTGGCGTCGTTGGCAGCAATGCCAAGCGGCGCAGATCGCTAGCCTCGCAAGGCAACCACTGCTCCCGCACCACCGCCTCCACCATGCCGTTGATCAACTCATCTACGGCTTCACCACCATCTACCGATTGGTTGCACAGCAAGACCATGTCGCAGCCCGCATTGAGCGCTGTCACAGCGGCTTGCGTGTAGCCCACGCGTTGACCGTCTATCAAGCGTGCCGCTTCCATGCTCAAGTCATCACTGAAAATGGCGCCAGTGAAGCCGCATTGACCACGTAAAATATCGCCTAGCCACTTAGACGAGAAGCCAGCGGGCCGGCTGTCCACTTTGGGATAAATCACGTGAGCCGGCATCACACTGGTGAGACTGCTGGACAGCCAGTTGTACGGCGCAGCATCGTCTGCCAAGATCGCTTTGAGGCTGCGTTTGTCAAACGGAATATCGGTGTGCGAATCTGCTTTCACAAAACCATGGCCAGGAAAGTGCTTGCCGCAATTGGCCATGCCGCTTTGCAGCAAACCATGCATCAAGCTTTTAGCCAACAGCGCGGCGACGCGTGGATCGCGGTGAAAGGAACGGTCACCAATCACGCTGCTTTCACCAAAATCAAGGTCAAGCACGGGGGTGAAGCTGAAATCGACGCCACAAGCTCGCAATTCTGATGCCAAAATGTAGCCGCAAGCGGTGGCAGCATTGGTGGCTTTCATGGCGTCTTTCATCCACAAATCACCCAAAGTGCGCATGGTTGGCAAATGGGTGAAGCCGTCGGTTTTGAAACGCTGTACCCGGCCACCTTCATGATCCACACAGATGAGCAAGTCTTTTCGCACCTGTTTGATGTCAGCACACAAGCTACTTAGTTGTGAACGGTCTTGCCAATTGCGTGCAAACAAAATAATGCCACCTACCAGCGGATGCTTGAGGCGCTGACGGTCTTGCTTGGTCAGTGTTAAACCAGCAACGTCGATGATGAGCGGGGCATGTTGTGTCATATTACAAGTTCATCTTTAAGTTTAAAATAAATGCGCATTTTAGCTATATTTTCAATAGCAACTTAGGCAACAAATACGCCGGATAGAGTCATATTTTCAATGATTTTTATACGTTTTTCTCAACAACACAGAAGCTAGCGGCATAGTCTGATTCATCGGTTACGGTGATATGCGCTGTCAGTCCTTTTTCAATAAACCAAACTTTTAAACCGCCGTGCAAAACAATCTCTGGTTTACCGCTAGCCACTTTGCTGATTTCGCACAGCCGCCAGCTCATGGGCATGCGCATACCTAAGCCAATGGCCTTGCTGAAGGCTTCTTTGGCTGAAAACCGCGTTGCTAAATAGCGCAAACCGCGTTCTGGCCAGCGGGCACTGCGGGCTTTCCAAACTTTCAATTCCGCATCACTGAGTATTTTGGTCGCAAAGCGCTCGCCATTGCGCTCTAACGCCGCTTTGATGCGGCGAATATCGCAAATATCAGTACCTATGCCGTAAATCATGGTTAATCAATCTTGGCAGCTGCGATGCATTGCAGATAATCTGCAACCGTGGCTGAATAACCCAGTTCCAAGGCGTCGGCAATCAAGGCGTGACCAATCGAGACTTCTTGCACGCCAGGAACTTGCATCAAAAAAACTGTCAAATTAGCGCGGTTCAAGTCATGACCTGCATTGACACCCAAACCCGCATCCAATGCCGCTTGTGCCGCTTTGGCAAATCGCTCTAGCTGGGCTGATTGCGCCGACGTGCCCCATGCTGCAGCAAAAGGCTCGGTATAAAGTTCGACCCTGTCCGCACCCACCGATTTCGCCCAAGCCATGTGCGTTGGTTCCGCATCCATGAATAAACTGACGCGCGCGCCCAAGGCTTTGGTTTCAGCGATCAAAGGGCGTAGCTTGTCAGTATCTGTCGCAGGATTCCAGCCGTGGTCGCTGGTGAATTGGCCTTCACCATCCGGCACAAAGGTGGCTTGGTGCGGTTTGAATTGCCGCACAAAACCCATCAAGTTTTGCAAAGGGTTACCTTCGATGTTGAATTCACGGTCTGGCCAAGCGCGCATCAGCTCTGATAAATCCGCCACATCGGTTGCGCGAATATGCCGCTCATCAGGCCGTGGATGCACCGTGATACCCTGCGCGCCCGCGTGCAAACACAAGGTCGCAGCACGGGTCACGCTGGGAATGCCCAAGTGGCGCGTGTTTCTAACAAGTGCGACTTTGTTTAAGTTGACGGATAAATTGACAGATAAAGGTGTTTTTTTCATGGTTTCAAAGCAATTTTAAACATCGTCAATTCTGCTTTATAAGCTTTGAATATCCATCATCATTTGGCGTGTTTTTAAAGTCGTGACACCGCAATGGTAATGCAGCAGCGTGCGAAGTTGTGTTTTGAGCGGTTGTAAACAGCTGCTGCACGCTTGCAAAAGCTGCGAAAACGGCGCATCCGAATCCAAAGCGGTTTGCAGCGACAGCCATTGCGTTCCGGTCAAACTACTGCGATCTTCAGAATGGGCGACTCTCAAGCCACCTTCAGGAATCAAAACATAGGTAGTTTCAGCCTGCAAGTCTGCCAAGCTGGCTGTTTGCGATTTCAAAGACGGCAAAAAACCAATTTCACGCAGCAACATCAACTCAAAAGCGCGTAAAGCAACTTCTAAAACACGTTCAGAGGCACGTTCTACTCCTTCTGCCGTTGCGGTAGTCTCCTCAGACCTTTTGAGAAACTCTTGCGCGATGATGTGCACCGTTAAAGCGTAGGCGTCAAATAAGGCTGGGTACGGGTCATCCCGCGCCAACAGCCGCATCAGCAACTCATTCAGGTAATAGCCAGCTATCAGCGCCTCGCCCGTCGGCATGACGTGACCACCCATCCATTCAGAACTGCGAAGTGTACGGATTTCGGCATCACCACCGAAAGCCAAATGCAGCGGTTGCAGCGGCAGCAAAATAGGACGGAAATTGGAACTGGGCTTTTTCGCCCCCTTAGCGACCAAGGCAATCCTGCCATGGTGACGTGTCAGCACCTCAAGAATCAGGCTGGACTCGCTCCAGTCGTAGCGGTGCAGCACATAAGCGGGCTCGTCAGTGATGCGCTTCATTCATAGCCGAAGGAACGAACTCTAGCCTCATCATCAGCCCAACCTGATCGTACTTTCACCCACAACTCGATGAACACTTTGGCATCCATCAGCCGCTCAAGCTCCACACGCGTTTCGGTGCCGATGCGCTTGATACGCTCGCCTTTGTCGCCAATCACCATCGCTTTGTGGCCATCGCGCTCGACAATGATGGTGGCTGCGACTTTGACAAGACGTTTTTGCCCTTTTTTCTTGGGTGCTTCTTCTTCAAATTTATCGATCACCACTGTCGACGTATAAGGTAGCTCATCACCGGTCAAACGGAAGAGTTTTTCACGCACCATTTCACCCGCTAAGAATTTTTCGCTCTTGTCGGTCAACTCTTCAGCGTCATACATCCACGGCTGCTGGGGCAGGTATTTTTCGCAAATACCAAACAAGCGCTCAATGTCTTTGGCGTTTTTGGCCGACATGGGCACAAATTCGTCAAACTTATGCTGCGCTTGCATGCCCTGAAGCCACGGCGCAATGTCACCACGGCGGTTCACCATGTCTAGCTTGTTGGCGATCAACAGTGTGGGAATATCGTTGCTCAGCAAGGAGACGACTTTGTCGTCTGCCATGTTCGAGCGCCCCGCTTCCACCACAAACAACACCAAATCGACATCGCTGACAGCGCCTTGTACAGCCTTGTTCAGCGAACGGTTCAAGGCGTTTCCATGCAGGGTTTGAAAACCTGGCGTGTCGACAAACACAAATTGCACCTCGCCACGGGTCGACATGCCGGTGATGCGGTGGCGCGTGGTTTGCGCTTTGCGCGATGTGATGCTGATTTTTTGGCCGACCAAAGCATTCAATAGCGTGGATTTACCAACATTGGGCTTCCCCACAATGGCAATCAAACCGCAGCGCTGCAACTCCACAGGAACGGTACTTGCAGTTTTAGGCGCCGCCGCAGCCCCCAACATGGCCGTTATTCTGCGGTCTTCTGCTGCAGGAGTGGTATTTTCGATATTCAAGTCATTTTCAGGCATAATTTCAGCATTAGCCGGCATATTTATTGGCTCATTAGCTATATTATTTGTAGCATTCATTTTTTATTCTTAGCCTTCAAAGCAGTTTTAATACACAACAACATCACAGCAGCGGCGGCTTGCTCGCCTGCGCGGCGCGACGTTCCAATGCCCCGCTCATTCAGGTTCAATTCTTCAATTTCGCACTCGACTTCAAAAGTCTGCTCATGCGCAGCGCCTAAAGTTCCGACCACGCGGTAAAAAGGCAGCTTCATTTTGCGACCTTGCAGCCATTCTTGCAACTCGGTTTTCGCATCTTTGCCAATCGCTTGCATTTGCGGGTTGATATCCACAGCCTTAAAAAGACGGGTCACCAGCGATTGTGCCGTCTCAAACCCCGCATCCAGATAGACTGCGCCTATCAACGCCTCTAAAGCATCAGCCAAAATTGAAGGGCGTTTTTGCCCACCAGATTTAGACTCGCCCTCGCCCAAACGTAGCACCTCTGGTAAATGCAATTCCAAAGCCAGCTGATGCAAAGTCTCTTGTCGAACCAGATTAGCACGCACGCGTGATAAATCTCCCTCTGGCAAGTCGCATAGCTGTTCATACAACATTCCGGCGATAACCATACCGAGTACGGAGTCGCCTAAAAATTCAAGACGTTCGTTATGGTCTGCTGAAAAACTTCGGTGTGTGACCGCTCGTTGAAGCAGCGCGATGTCTTTAAACTGATGTTGTAGCCGTGTTTGAAGGCCAATCAAAGGTGTGATCACGCTAATAAAAACCGCAATTTAGACGAAATCTGAAACCGCATTTAATTGCTTTTGCCCTCGTACTTGAGCAATAAATAGGCAGGTCCAGCCAAAGGGATTTCTTTTTGATAGGCAAAACTTACAACATGCTTGTCGGCGATTTTTTCAATGACCAAGTCTTTCCCGCTGATAGCATCAAAGTAGCCTGTTGCTTTATTTTTATCAAAAAGACTTCTCACTTCTGCAACTGAGTTTCCTACTTTTGAAGTATTCACTGCCTTCAAAATCGATTGATATTCAACCACAGTTGGTGCTACTTTAGCGCCAACAATGAACAGAATACCAACAATGGCAGCTAGAAAAAGCATACCGAAAAAGCTAGCGCCGTGCTGCTTTGATTTTGACTGCGACTTTGACAAGTTATTCATGGTTATCTCCAAAAAGTTAGCGTGGGTCAGTATTTGTTCTTCAATCAAACGAACCAATGCGCTTCAAATTGCCAAAATTCATCCACACATAAAAAGCTTTACCAACTATGTTTTTATCAGGGACGAAGCCCCAATAACGGGAATCTAATGAGTTATCACGGTTATCGCCCATCATAAAATAGTGGCCTGCAGGTACTTTGCAAACGACGCCTTCAATACTGTAGTTGCAATTTTGCTTGAATTCAAAATCACTCGCACCAGAAACAAAAGCAGGCTGCGTTTCTTCATTCAGCAAACGGTGCGTTTTATCACCCAAAAGCTCTTCAAATTGCTTTGAATAATGC
>JAYUCJ010000284.1:0-2540 GCA_043740415.1 Polaromonas sp.
CGGTGGTCAGATCGTCAAATTCGCTGTTGGCACGGCGCACATAGATGCCCGTAATCAGCACCGTGAAAATAATGACGCCCATGCCAATGGGAATTCCCAACGAGGTCACGCCCGCGCCAATGGGCTGGGCCAGGAAGGGTTTGTTGAACGCAATCAACGCAATGTAGCCGTAATACACCATCATCATTACAAGCGTCAGCATCCAGCCAAAGCTGTTGCGCTTTTTTCGAAGCTCCAGGTACTTTGGATGTTTTTGAATTTTGTCTACCACCGGATCGCTCATGAATGTCTCCTTCAAGTTGGGTGAGAATGGGTGCAAAAAACGGAGCACACAAGCGGCTCCTTGACGACTCATGGCAAGGCATGCATTACCCGTCGTACCCAGTATCCCGCATCAAGAAAATTTAAACAAGGGTTATTACCAACGCTGTAAGACTGCATTAAGTTGAGCGTAAGTTTCAGTGCGAAATGCGTCAGAGCGCAGTCAGCGAGTCCCACGATAGTACGGGCAGACGTCTGAAGGGCGTTTGTTAATCAATTTTTTGGAGACAACAACCATGGCAACCGTCGCTGCGCCCCGGCCAATGAGTGAAACGGAGAAGACCGTCATCTTCGCTTCGTCGCTTGGCACCATTTTCGAGTGGTATGACTTCTACCTGTTTGGCGTGATGGCTGCCATCATTGCCAACAATTTTTTCTCCGCACTGGATGAAAGCACCCGCAACATTTTCGTGCTGCTGGCATTTGCGGCCGGCTTTGCCGTGCGCCCATTTGGCGCGCTGGTGTTTGGCCGGCTCGGCGACATGATCGGGCGCAAGTACACGTTTCTGATCACCATCGTCCTCATGGGCCTGTCGACGTTTCTGGTGGCGTTTTTACCCACCTATAAAAGTGCCGGCATCATCGCGCCCATCATGCTGATTGCCTTGCGAATGCTGCAAGGCCTGGCATTGGGTGGCGAGTATGGCGGTGCGGCAACCTACGTGGCCGAACACGCGCCGCATGGCCGACGCGGTTTTTACACCTCGTGGATTCAAACCACCGCCACCGTCGGCCTGATGCTGGCCTTGATGGTGATTCTGGGTGTGCGCACCTACTACGGCGAAAAAGAGTTTGCCGATTGGGCATGGCGCATTCCGTACGCCCTGTCGGGCATCCTGCTGGGCATTTCCGTGTGGATTCGCCTGAAGTTGAACGAGTCGCCTGCTTTCGCCAAAATGAAGGCCGAAGGCAAAACCTCCAAGGCCCCGCTGTCTGAGTCATTTGGCGAGTGGAAAAACCTCAAGATCGTGATTCTTGCGCTGGTCGGTTTGACCGCAGGCCAGGCCGTGGTCTGGTACTCCGGCCAGTTTTACGCGCTGTTTTTCCTGCAAACCTTCCTGAAGGTGGACGGCCCCACAGCCAACGTGCTGATTGCGGTGTCACTCATCATTGGCACACCGTTCTTCATCTTCTTCGGTTCCCTGTCTGACAAGATTGGCCGCAAGCCGATCATCATGGCCGGCTGCCTGCTGGCGGTCGTCACGTACTTCCCGCTGTTCAACGCGCTGACCACGTATGCCAACCCCAAGCTGCAGCAGGCGATTCAAAAATCACCTGTAACGGTGGAGTCTGACCCCGCCAACTGCAACCTGATCCTGAACCTGACGGGCACCGCCAAGTTCACGTCAGCTTGCGATCTGGCGCGCGTGTATTTGTCCAACGCCGGCGTCAACTACGACCTGGTGCCCAAAGCCGGTGCTGTGGCGGCGGTCAAGGTGGGCGCCAAAGCCATTGCGGGCTACGATGCAACCGCTGCCAATGCCAAGGACGAAAAGCCAAGGTTTGAGAAAGAGGTGCGTGCGGCGCTCAACGACGCGGGCTATCCAGCCAAGGCGGACCCGATTCCCGTGGGTTCCAGCAACTGGCTGATGCTGGTGCTGATCCTGACCATCCTGGTGATCTATGTCACCATGGTGTACGGGCCGATTGCGGCCATGCTGGTGGAAATGTTCCCCACGCGTATTCGCTACACGTCCATGAGTTTGCCGTACCACATCGGAAACGGCTGGTTTGGCGGTTTCCTGCCGGCCATTTCGTTCTCGATTGTGGCGGCGCAGGGCAATATTTACAGCGGCTTGTGGTACCCCATCATCATCGCGGCCATGACCTTTGTGATTGGCATGTTGTTCGTGCGTGAAACCAAAGACGTCAACATTTACGCCAACGATTAAGCGATAAAGAGACAAAGCGCTCTTCAACGGGCCCTCCTGCGGTGAGGGCCTTTTTCATGATTGGACTGGTATGTGGAAAATAGCGATTGGGTTTGTCATATTCGCGGCGGTGGCGCTGTACATGCTGAGCAAGGGCGGGGATATCGACATGGGCGGGGAGAAACATGGCGAGCCAGCGCAGGCTGCGCCGGCGGCTGCACCGGCTGCGGCTGCGTCAAAGCCTTGAGCCTCTAGGGAAGCGCGGATTTATTCAACATTTGCGAGCGCATTGGCGCGATGCGCTGTTTAATTTTCACAATACGGGATTTGGCTGCTGGTTTTGTTAAT
>JAYUCJ010000285.1:0-6324 GCA_043740415.1 Polaromonas sp.
ACGATGGCTTTGATCACGAACGCCAGCATGGTGATCTTGATGCCCGCCTTTTCGTTCTCTTTGTTCATTTGAACGCGGAATGCTTCCAACTCGGTGATATCCGCATTGTCATGATTTGTCACGTGTGGAATCATCACCCAATTACGGTGCAAGTTAGCGCCGCTGATCTTCTTGATCCGCGACAAATCTTTGCGCTCAACCGTGCCAAACTTGGTGAAATCGACTTTTGGCCATGGTAACAGCGTCATGCCACCCAAATCGCCGCCACTTCCACCTTTAGCCGACGTATTTACTGCCTGAGATGCTATTGTTTGTATAGCGCCAGACATCACCGACTTGGTGAATTGCTGAATGTCCTGCTCAGTGATACGGCCTTTTTGACCGCTGCCTTTGACTTCTGCCAAGGGTACGCCCAGCTCGCGCGCGAACTTGCGTACGGAGGGAGAAGCATGTGGCAAGTTCAAAGTATTCGATATCGGTGCATGTGCAGCCTCCGTTCGCCCTGAGCTTGTCGAAGGGCTTGCTGGGGCTTCGACAAGCTCAGCCCGAACGGATTGGGCGGGTGCGGCAGCAGGTGCTGCAGTTACCGATGCCGCACCTTCCAAAATGGCGATCAAATCACCAATATTGACCTTGTCGCCCAGTTTGACCTTGAGTTCTTTGAGCACGCCAGCAGCAGAAGATGGAATCTCCATCGCCGCTTTGTCGGATTCCACCGTCATCAACGATTGCTCGGCTTTGATGCTGTCGCCGACTTTGACCAAAATCTCGATCACCGACACATCTTTGAAATCGCCAATGTCTGGCACTTTGATTTCTACCGAGCCTGTAACTACTGCCACTGCAGGCGCTACAGTTTGTGCAGCGGCTGGGGCAGTAGTTACAGTGACTACAGCCGGTGCCTGAGCAACGGGGGCGACTGGAGCAGCCACAGCAGCCTCACCCGCAACTTCTAACGCTAAAACGATGGAGCCTTCTTTGACTTTGCCGCCAACCGCTACTTTGACTTCTTTCACCACGCCAGCGTGGCTGGAAGGGATTTCCATCGACGCTTTGTCGCTTTCCACCGTCAGGATGGATTGATCCACCTTGATGGTGTCGCCCACTTTGACCATCAACTCAATGACGGCCACCTCTTCGAAGTCTCCAATATCTGGAACTTTGATGTCTACCAATGCCATATTTATCTCCCGCGTATTTTTAGATAGGTTTTATATTGTTTATTTGTACAGCTTAAGCGTAAAACTTATGCATACAGCGGGTTGATTTTGTCGGTTTTGATGCCGTATTTTTTGATGGCTTCAGCCACTTTGGCAACTGGCACGCTGCCCTCCTCACTCAAGGCTTTGAGAGCGGCAACCACGATGTAGTGGCGGTTGATCTCAAAATGCTCACGCAGTTTGGAGCGGAAGTCTGAGCGACCAAAACCATCCGTACCCAACACCTTGTAAGCGCGGTGTTTGCCGTCTTTGTAGTTCGGGATGAACGGGCGAATCTGCTCAGCATAGGCCTTCATGTAGTCGGTCGAAGCGACGACGGGGCCAGCGTGGGCGGACAATTGTTGCCCCACAAACGATACGCGTGGCGCATCGGTTGGGTGCAGCAGGTTGTAGCGCTCCGCATCCTGACCATCGCGTGTCAATTCGTTGAAGCTTGGGCAGCTCCAGACGTTGGCAGCAATGCCCCAGTCTTTTTCCAACAGCTCTTGTGCAGCAATAGATTCACGCAAAATCGTGCCCGAACCGAGCAATTGAACTGTTAAATCCGCTTTCACAGTAGCCGGTTTGCACAAGTACATGCCTTTGATGATTTGCTCTTCTGTGCCAGCGGTCAGGCCGGGCATGGCGTAGTTTTCATTCAGCAAAGTCAGGTAGAAATACACGTTGTCTTGCTTCTCGACCATGCGCTTCATACCGTGGTGCAAGATCACGCCCACTTCGTGCGCAAAGGTTGGGTCGTAGCTGATACAGTTCGGAATCGTGCCCGCCATGATGTGGCTGTGGCCGTCTTCGTGCTGCAAGCCTTCGCCATTCAGCGTGGTACGGCCGGATGTGCCACCCAACAAGAAACCACGCGCTTGCATGTCGCCCGCAGCCCAGGCCAAGTCGCCAATGCGCTGGAAACCGAACATGGAGTAATACACGTAAAACGGAATCATGATGCGGTTGTTCGTCGAGTACGACGTTGCAGCCGCAATCCAGCTGGACATACCGCCGGCTTCGTTGATGCCCTCTTGCAAGATTTGACCGGCTTTGTCTTCACGGTAGTACATCACCTGGTCTTTGTCGACGGGGGTGTATAACTGGCCTTCAGGGTTGTAGATCCCGATTTGGCGGAACAAACCTTCCATACCAAAGGTACGGGCTTCATCGACCAAAATCGGCACCACACGCGGCCCCAGGGCTTGATCGCGCAGCAATGTCGTCAAGAAACGCACATAAGCTTGTGTTGTGGAAATTTCACGGCCTTCAGCGGTCGGCTCAATCACGGATTTGAAGGTTTCTAGCGCGGGCACGGTAAACTGCTCGTCCGCTTTCGTGCGGCGATGTGGCAAGTAGCCACCCAAGGCCTTGCGACGCTCGTGCAAGTATTGCATTTCTGGCGTGTCGTCAGCCGGTTTGTAGAACGGCAGATCGGCCAATTGGCTGTCTGGAATTGGGATGTTGAAACGGTCGCGGAAGGCTTTGATGTCCTCGTCGGTCAGCTTTTTGGTTTGATGGACGTTGTTTTTGCCTTCGCCTGATTTACCCATACCAAAACCTTTGACGGTTTTGATCAGCAGCACCGTTGGCTGACCTGAGTGGTTGACGGCTTGGTGGTAAGCGGCGTAGACCTTTTTAGAGTCATGTCCGCCGCGGCGCAGGTCAAAAATCTCTTCGTCGCTCATGTGCGCCACCATTTCTAAAGTGCGCGGGTCACGACCGAAGAAGTGTTTGCGAACATAGGCGCCATCGTTGGCCTTCATGGCTTGGTAGTCACCGTCCAAGGTTTCCATCATCAATTTTTTAAGCGCACCATCTTTGTCGCGTGCTAAGAGTGCGTCCCAGCCGCTGCCCCACAAAAGTTTGATGACGTTCCAGCCCGCACCACGGAACTCGCCTTCCAGCTCCTGCACAATTTTGCCGTTACCGCGCACCGGGCCGTCCAGACGCTGCAAGTTGCAGTTGATGACGAAAATCAAGTTATCCAGCTTTTCACGTGCAGCCAAACCGATCGCGCCTAATGATTCGACCTCATCCATCTCGCCATCGCCACAGAACACCCAAACTTTGCGGTTTTCAGTATTCGCAATGCCACGTGCATGCAAATATTTCAGGAAACGCGCTTGGTAAATCGCCATCAAGGGGCCAAGTCCCATGGAAACGGTTGGGAACTGCCAAAATTCAGGCATCAATTTAGGGTGCGGATAGCTGGACAAGCCCTTACCGTCCACTTCTTGACGGAAATTAAGCAATTGCTCTTCGGTCAAACGGCCTTCAAGGTAAGCGCGGGCGTAAACGCCTGGGGACACGTGGCCTTGGATATACAGGCAATCGCCACCATGATTTTCAGACTCAGCGTGCCAAAAGTGATTAAACCCAGCACCAAACAGACTCGCCAGAGAGGCGAACGAGCCAATATGCCCCCCCAAATCGCCACCGTCAACCGGGTGGTGGCGATTGGCCTTAACCACCATTGCCATCGCATTCCAGCGCATATAGGCACGCAGGCGCTCTTCTATGGCCAAATTGCCTGGCGCACGCACTTCTTGATCTACTTCAATGGTGTTGACATACGCAGTCGTTGCTGAAAATGGCATGTCGATGCTGCTTTGGCGCGCATGTTCAAGTAGCTTTTCAAGTAAAAAGTGGGCGCGCTCAGGGCCTTCTGAGGCTATCACGGCAGACAAAGCGTCCATCCATTCGCGGGTTTCTTGGCTATCGGCGTCCTGTTGGATCAGGCCGAGTAGGTTGTTAGGAACTGCTGACATGGTTGTCTCCTGTTAATTTAGACTTTTAATTTAGTGCTGTACTAGATATGAAAGCACGGTTTTTAATAATATTGACGCGTAACTTACATCGAATTTAAACGCAAATTAGGTCAAGTTCTCTATTGTTGCATAAATTTTAATAGATATCAAATTGTGATTTATGATTTTATATTATGAAATTTATAGCGATAAACAAAGCCATACACTCAGGGGATGGATTTTCCGCAGATCAAACTCAAACCCAACAGAAAAGCAATCTTTTCACTGGCTGGAATACCGGCGTGGTTGCGTGCGTGGTGGAGAAAACAGTCGCCAAACAGACAAGATCGCTATGCCAGCATTGCCCCACTTATTAGCGTACTGTTGTTTTTGGCCGCTATCATTGCATCGTTTTCGTATTTGCGACTCGAAGAAATCGACAGAGAGCAAGAAACCATCAAACGCGATGTGGAGTATGCGCAGCAACGCTTGCGTTTGCGGCTGTTAGAGCGGCAAGAACAACTCATGCGTGTGGCACGCGATGTGTCTAGTAAGGAAATAGATGCCGAAGACTTCACTACGCAAGCAGAATCGTTGATAAACAACTACCCAGAACTGCATGCCATCACATGGATAGACAACAAACTGCGGGTCAAAGCAGCGTACGCATCGTCAAGCGCATCACTCAATCAACTACGTGGGGTTGGTAGTTCAGTCGGGTTTAAGGACAATGAAGGCGCATTTGCATTTAATTTAGCACGTAATTTGTCACAGCCCGCCTATTCGCGGCCAGTCATTGAAACCGGTGCTGGACCTATATTGCAACTGCATATTCCACTGGTTGAAAAAGGGAAATTTGCCGGTGTCATCATGGCCGAATACGCTGTTGATGGTTTGATGCGTTTTGGCATACCCAACGAAATCACCGCCAAATATGCGGTTTCACTCATCAACGGCACAAATACAATGATGGCAGGTCAAGCCATCAAGCCGCGCAGCGCTGCCACCAAACTTTTGCCTTGGGCTGCGGCACCCAACGAGTATCAAATACCTGTATCTCCCGTGGGCAACGACTTGGTTTTGCGCGCGCAAGCCTACCGCACATCTCTCGGCTTGGTCGGCAGTGGTCTGTTTTGGCTCACTGCAGCTTTGAGTGCGATCACTGTATGGATGCTGATTGCCACTTGGCGGCACACCCGCAGGCGCATGAAAACGCAGCAGGCTTTGATCAGTGAAACCAACTTTCGCCGTGCGATGGAAAACTCCATGCTCACCGGCATGCGAGCATTAGACATGCAAGGCAAAATCACCTACGTGAATCCAGCCTTTTGCGAAATGACGGGCTGGTCTGAGAAAGAATTGATCGGCACAACAGCGCCTTATTCCTATTGGCCGGCACAGGATTATGAAATTCTAAGCAAGCAGCTGGCAGAAGAGCTTGCAGGACGCTCGCCAGTAGGTGGGTTCCAAATCCGGGTCAAGCGCAAAAATGGCAAATTGTTTGATGCGCGCATGTATGTGTCACCCTTGATTGATGCCAAAGGCCAGCAAACCGGTTTGATGACATCAACCACAGACATCACAGAACCCAACCGTGTCCGCCAGCAACTGCTGGAGTCTCAAGATCGCTTTATCACCGTTCTGGAAGGGATGGACGCTTCTGTGTCGGTTGCGCCCTTGGGCAGATCTGATTTGTTGTTTGCCAACAAAATGTACCGCCAATGGTTTGGCGCTGACACCATTGGGCACTTGCAAATGATTGCACAAGCCGGAGTAGCGTTTGAGCTGCCGCAGGAAGAACTGGGTGACGACGTGGACAGTTTGGCAGGCTTGCCGCTGGATCAGCTGAGCACTTCGCAAATCAAAAATTTTGAAATTTTCATTCCTGAGCTTGCAAAATGGTTGGAGGTTCGCTCGCGTTACCTAACATGGGTCGATGGGAGATTGGCGCAAATGGTGATTGCGACTGATATTACTTCACGTCGCAATGCGGAAGCGCAAGCCTTGCAGCAAGCTGAACGTGCCCAAAGCGCCAGCCGGCTCATCACCATGGGTGAAATGGCTTCCAGCGTCGCACATGAGCTGAACCAGCCACTGACAGCCATCAACAACTATTGCAACGGCATTGTATCGCGCATCAAAGCGAAGCAAATATCTGAAGAAGAGATGCTTGGCGCACTTGATAAAACAGCGAAACAAGCCCAGCGTGCGGGGCAGATTATTCAGCGGATCCGTTCGTTCGTGAAGCGCAGCGCGCCGAATCGAACCCTGTCAAACGTGCCAGCTATGGTGGAAGCCGCCAAGGAGTTGGCCGATATTGAAATGCGCCGCAGGAACGTACATATGAGTTTGTACGTGGCCGCGCGTTTGCCAGA
>JAYUCJ010000286.1:0-18178 GCA_043740415.1 Polaromonas sp.
CAGAAGAAAAAGTACCTGCCGAAACTCGCCAGTGGCGAGATGGTCGGCGCCATTGCCATGAGCGAGCCTGCGGCGGGTTCTGATTTGCAGGGCATCAAAGCCACTGCGATCAAACAGCCAGACGGGAGTTACCTGCTCAACGGCAGCAAAACCTTCATCACCAACGGCTGGCACGCGGACCTGACCATCGTCGTCGCCAAAACCAACCCGGCGGCAGGCGCCAAAGGCACCAGCCTGCTGCTGGTCGAGCGCAGCATGCCAGGCTACTCGGTCGGCAAGCGCCTGAAAAAATTGGGCCTGAAGGCGCAGGACACATCCGAATTGTTTTTTGACAGCGTGAAGGTTCCCGCAGACGGCCTGCTGGGTGGCCCGGCGCAGGAGAACCGTGGCTTCATCTGCCTGATGGAACAACTGCCCTGGGAGCGGATGCAGATAGCGATTGGCGCCGTTGCCGCAGCGCAGAGCGCCATCGACTGGACGGTGGACTATGTGAAAGAGCGCAAAGTGTTTGGCCAGCCAGTCGCGAGTTTTCAGAACACCCGCTTCACGCTGGCAGAGCTGCAAACCCAGGTGCAGATTGCCCGCGTGTTTGTCGACAAAAGCATCGAACTGCTGATGCAGGACAAGCTCGACACGGCGACCGCCAGCATGGCCAAATACTGGTGTTCAGACCTGCAATGCAAGGTGATGGACGAATGCGTGCAACTCTTCGGCGGCTACGGCTACATGTGGGAATACCCCATCACCCGCGCCTACGCCGACGCCCGTGTGCAGCGCATCTACGGCGGCACGAACGAGATCATGAAAGAGGTGATCACGCGGAGTATGGGGTTGGGGAAGTAGCTGGTTTACTATGAATTTAATAGCGTCTTAGGCAATGAATACGCCGGCTAGAGGCGTAAATTATCGGTAAATTTGAGGATTCCGAAGAAAGGGAGAATTTAACTGGCTCTGACTTAGAAATAATGAAAACAGAGGTGGATTGAGGTAAATTTACTGTTTATTTTTACAGAGGGACAAAAATAGGACAAATGTCCTGTATTATTCCCGCCGATGAACTCTTCTATTTCTACTGCCGATCATTCTGCCGCTCTCGCATATTTAGCAGCAGCTCGTAAAACTCACTCCCAAGAAGCAATTGCAAAGCACTTGAATTTCAGCACTCGCCAAGTTCGTCGTTGGGAAAATGGCGAACAGCTACCTCCTGTAAATATTGCATCAGAACTACAAAAGTTTTTAAATTTCGGGATTCCTGCCGCGACAAAGGGGAAATTCACCTTTGCAGACCTCTTTGCGGGTATTGGTGGAATTCGACTAGCTTTTGAAGCAATTGGCGGTGAATGCGTTTTTACAAGTGAGTGGGATGCATTTGCGCAAAAAAGCTACGCCATGAACTTTTCTACAGATCATGAGATGAATAGCGACATTACCCAGATTCATGAAGATGACATCCCAGATCACGACGTTTTGATAGGAGGTTTTCCGTGTCAGCCCTTTTCAATAGCAGGTGTTTCCAAGAAAAACTCGCTTGGCAAAGCGCATGGATTTGCAGACGAAACACAAGGCACTTTATTTTTTGACGTGGCACGAATCATTGCAAAAAAACGCCCACGCGCATTCATGCTCGAAAACGTCAAAAATCTTAAGTCGCATGACAAAGGCCGTACTTTTGACGTTATTTATAAGACGTTAACCGAAGATCTGGGTTATCACGTGACTTACAGCGTGATAGATGGCGCTCATTTTGTCCCTCAGCACCGTGAACGAATCATTATTGTGGGTTTCCGCGACGAAGTTGATTTTGACGTGAAAGGCATCGAATTGCCAGGAAAAGGTGATCATTTATTAAGCAAAATCATCCATGCAAAAGCTGACGAACCGTTTCTAGAGTGGGATGGCTCTAATTATTTCGATCACTCAAAAAAGAAGGTGCTTGATAAATACACCTTAACTGACAACCTTTGGTTGTATTTGCAAAATTACAAGAAAAAGCACAGCGCTGCAGGTAATGGATTTGGCTTTGGTTTAGTAACACCTGAAAGTGTTACTCGCACCTTATCAGCTAGATATTACAAAGACGGTTCTGAGATTTTATTCAGTCAAGGAGCTAAAAAGAATCCGCGACGTTTAACACCACGAGAGTGCGCACGTCTAATGGGGTTTCCTGATACTTTCAAAATTAACGTATCTGATACCCGCGCGTACAAACAGTTTGGTAACTCAGTCGTTGTGCCCGTCATGACAAAAGTAGCTGAAGCTATGCAACCTTTCATCGTTCAAGAAGTAGTGAAGAAACCGCGATTCACCCGTGCCAAAGCCTAGTTTATAAGGAGTAATGCAATGCAAACAATTTCACGAATTCCAGACCCAGTAAACAATTCGATTTCCGCTATGGATCGCTGGTTTTCTAAAATGTATACAAGCGGATTACTTTTTCATCCTGAAGATTGCGCTAGCGATATTATTGAGATTGCATCAGGCAAACCAATGTTTACTTCTGAAGAATGTGACAGTTTAGAAAAAATTCTTGATGCCATGTTTGAAAAACATGGTGATAAAGTATGCGATGTCGCTTATAAATATATCTGTAAAACAATAAGCATTTAAGAATACCTAGTGTTGATGAGCCAAAAACAATGATCTCAATGCGTATTAAATCAAAGGCTCATTAAAAATGAATGCACTTAGTAATTACTTCAAAGGAACTGCCTGCAAGTATCTTAGTGAGGTTGATGCGTCGCCTGCTAAGTCAAATCAGCATGAAATAGGTTCAAACAAATTTACCGCAATTTTAGGTGTGCCAAGTGGAAGCGAGAAGCGGTTTTTCGAAGCAGTATTTTTACTTTTCAGTTCTGATCAAGAAGAACCGGAAATTTATAAAGATAAAGTTACATATTACGATAGTCGTGCAAATCAACCGCATCGCTCTGCTGAATACCGTCTTTATTACCACTCTAACCCCATTACGGAGTTAATGAGCGCAACGGATTTTTGCTTAATTTCACTTCGTACAAACGGTGAGTTACTTATTGCTATAGCGCCACAAGGGAGCGATCATGAGAGACGGTTGCGCTATTTGTTTAATGCTGAAGATGCACAGAATCAATGGGTAATTGGCACAGAAGTAAGTTCGAAAGAATTAGATTTTGCTTCGCGCGGCATTCTTGCTGCAATTGGCATCGAAACTGCAGAACCAGTAGAAAATCTTTTAGGACAAATTAAAGATAAGTTTGGCCTTATCTTTCCAAAAACGGCAATTTTTTCAGCGTTTGCACGCGAAACATTAGCAACTCAAATAAATGCAGCAACACAACCAGATTTGGCGCTCGAAGAATGGATGAAGCAAGAGGAACGGCTTTTCCGAACTTTAGAACGTGAAATTGTTGAAGAAAGACTTAAGAGTGGTTTTGACTCGGTTGAAACGTTCGTGGGATTTTCTTTGTCAGTGCAAAACCGTAGAAAATCGCGCGTTGGGCATGCGTTGGAGAACCATTTGGAGGCTGTTTTTAAAGCTTCAAATGTTCGCTACCAACGTGGAGGTAAAACAGAAGGCAATGCCAAACCAGACTTTTTGTTTCCTGGAACTAAGGAGTATCACAACGCTGCTATTGGCTCGCCACCGCTACGAATGCTTGCGGCTAAGTCAACCTGTAAAGACAGATGGAGACAAATACTTGCGGAAGCAGCACGTATTCCGCAAAAGCATTTATTCACTCTGGAAACTGCTATATCTGAAAGTCAAACTGATGAAATGACAAACCACTCCGTGCAATTGGTTGTTCCTCCGTCAGTTGCGAAGACATTTTCTTTAAAACAACAGCAAAAGCTGATGAATCTGGATCAATTCATCGAACTAGCGAAGGTTGCATAAATTAACTATTGTTTTTATAGCTGCTTAGGCAATGAATACGCCGGCTAGAGATATATTTTATGGGTGAATTTGAGGGTTTTTAAGATGGTCACAAAAACCTATTTTTGGACTTATCTTCGTGTGGCACAAAGCTAATAGGGCGCATAACGGCGACCACCATAGCCAGCTCCTGAATTTGAGGTCACAAACTGTGACCTCAAATTTGCAAACTTTTTGTTTGAGGGTTGAAATATGTAGTCTCCTAGAAACAGAAATTAGGGGCAGAGTCAAATTTCGATGTAATGCTGCTGTCCGCCGAATAGCAAATTGTCCTGAATTGGAATCTGACCCTAATTTCTTTACCTCTGCTGGTAGAAGCTTCACTCGACCGCTAGCCATCACATGAAAGCTCCACTTTCACCCGGCGGGGTGAGAGGGGCTGGGGGTGAGCGGGGGAAACAAACCAGCTTGCGCAGCTGCAAAATACTATAAATAATATAGCATCTTAGGCAATAAATACGCCGGCTAGACGCATATTTGAGGGGTAAATTCCGCAGTTCAGGGATTTAAGGAGGTAAAAGACAGGCTACATACAGATTTCGCACCTTTTCAGCGCCAAAGGACTACCATCAAGGCATGTCTGCCAAAAAAGCGCCTGCTACCTCCACCAAGAACTTCCCCATCGTCTGCGTGGGCGGGTCTGCGGGCGGGCTGGATGCTTACATTCGGCTGTTGCAAAATTTACCGGCCGACATGGGCGTGGCGATTGTCATCGTCAACCACATCACCACGCTGCCGACGCAGCTGCACACGGTGCTGCCCAGGTTCACCAGCATGCCGATCACGCTGATCACCGACGATTTGTCGATCGAGCCCAACCACGTGTTCATCATCCCGTCGAACCGGGATCTGCACGTTGAAGACGGCGAGTTCCAGCTCAAACCCATCTCCAAGCCACGCGGCTGGCCGGATGTGATCACGGTTTTTTTGCGCTCACTCACCGAGTGTTGGGATGGCAAGCTGATCGCCGTCATCGTCTCGGGCTATGACGGCGACGGCGCGGCCGCCCTGTGCGGCATTCAGGAGGTGGGCGGCATCACCATCGCCCAAAAACCCGAGACCGCCAAACAGCCCGACATGCCCGAAAGCGCCATCGACAGCGGCTGCATCGACTACGTGCTGTCACCCGAGGAGATGGCACACGTCATCCTTGGGATAGCCACGGGTCGTTAATCAGCTAAGCCGCCCGTCCGGACTCCAGCGTTTCATGCAGGGCCAGCAGCGCCTGCGTCAGCTTGTGGCCGGGCTCCATGTAGATCATGGGCAGGGACTGCTCGTGGGACTCGCGGATCCTGACCGAGGAGGGCAGGTAGGGTTGCAGCACGGGCAGGCCTTCTTCGATCAGCTCATCGACCATGCGCTGGGGCAGCTTGGCGCGCGACTGGAACTGGTTGACCACGATGCCTTTCACCGCCAGCTCGGGGTTGTGGTCGGCGCGGATCTCCTGCACGTTGTCCAGCAGGGTGTAGAGCGCCTTGCGGGCAAACTCGTCGCAGTCGAACGGGATCAGGCAGCCGCTGGCGCCGATCAGGGCGGAGCGGGTGAAAAAATTCAGCGCCGGCGGGGTGTCGATGTAGATGCGGTCAAAATCATTGGCCAGCTGCTGCAGGCCTTCACGCAGCTTGTAGATCTTCTGGCGCGACTCCAGCTTGCCCTGCAGTTCATTCAAGGCCGAGCTGGACGGCATCAGGTGCAGCCCCGCGTGCGGCGTGGGCACGATGAACTCGGTCGGTGGAACCGGCTTAAAGCTGTAGCTCAGCGCATGTTCAAAAAATCCCGCCACACTGGGCAGCGCGTCGCTTTCCTGCGCCCCCAGCAGGTAGCTGCTGGAGTTGCCCTGCGGGTCCAGGTCGATCACCAGGGTGCGCAGACCCTGGCTGGCGCTGATGGCGGCCAGGTTGCAGGTGATGGTGGATTTGCCCACCCCACCTTTTTGGTTGAAAACGACGAGCGGCATGACACGGTTCCTTGTGCTGGTGGAGGGAGGGGCGGATGAACAAACCAAGATTATGCGCGCATTGCAGGGCGCCGCGAAGGCAGATAATATTGCTATATTTAAGATAGCAACTTAGGCAATAAATACGCCGTCTAGAGTCATATATACGCCTATTTTTGAGGTAATTTTATGCCAAAAGCCGTTGCAGCTTGCCCACCGCGCTCGAAACGGTGGTCAGCACCGGTAAACCCGTTTTAGCTGCCACCCAAGGCGCTGCCCGCGCCATGCTGAATTGGGCCAAGGCAATCACGCTGCAGCCGCTCGCGGCCAGGCTGGCGGCGGCTTCTACGACTAATTTATCGTGCAGCGCCGTGTCGCCAGCATTCAGGGCGGTCATCGCAGCAGCCACCAGGCGGGTTTCTAGGTTGGTACCTGCAGGAAACTCGCGTGGCATGGAGACCAAAGTGGGGGCGAAGCTGGCGATCAGGCCGATTTTGCCGGACGCGCCAGTAAGCGCGTTTACATGCGCGCCAGCTTGTTTGACCGCGTCTTCAATCATCGCCTCATTCGGTTTATGCACGGGAATGCTGGGGTGGCGCTGCGCCACCGCTTCAATACAGCTGCCAAACGCCGAGCAGGTGAACAAAATACCGTGGCAGCCGGCATCGACCGCGTATTGCGCCAGGCGTTGGAAGCGCTCGTGCATCACCGCATCCAGTCCGCGGCCATTGGTGGCGAGGTCGGTGGAGAGGCTGTCGTCCAGCAGGTTCATACGGGTTGCCTGCGGCCAGTCGCGGGCGAGCGCTTGGTTGATCGGGTCAACCGAGTGCGGCAGGGCGTGGATGAGGGCGATGCGTGGTGAGGGGGGTGAGGAAGGTGTGCTTTGGATCATGAGAATGGCGATGTGGGGTTTGGGATAAAGGGCATATTACTCGCAATAACAACTTGCCATTGATGGCAAGGAGCCAAGTCCGTACTAGGGGCAACCCCTAGAAGTAAAACGCATGAAACCAACTATAAACAGGGAAGTTACAAATACGCCACACCGACAGGATGTAGGAGACAAAAGTTTGCAGATTCTTCAATTGTTGATCAGCGGCGTCGCACAGGGGTGCATCTATGGGCTGATCGCGCTGGGCTTTGTGTTGATTTACAAAGCCACTGAAACGGTCAGCTTCGCGCAGGGCGAGCTGATGATGCTGGGCGCGTTTGGTGGGCTGGCGGGCATGACATTGCTCGGCTTTCCGTATTGGTTGTCGGTGATTTGTGCCATCGCCGGTATGGCGGTGTTTGGCGTGTTGTTGGAACGGGTGGTGATTCGCCCCATCCTCGGGCAACCGGCGTTTTCCATCGTGATGCTGACCATCGGCATCGGCTACGTGGCGCGCGGGCTGATCACCATGATCCCCAATATCGGCACAGAAACCCACACCCTGCCCGTACCCTACAAAGACCAGATATGGAAGCTGGGCGGTTTGGTTTTGAACGTGGAGCAAATGGTGGTGATTGCCGCGACCGGTGTGCTGTGCGCGGTGTTGTTCACCGTTTTCAAATACAGCAAAGTGGGCGTTGCCATGCAAGCCTCGTCACAAAACCAGCTGGCGGCGTATTACATGGGCATTCCGGTCAAGCGCATCAACGGGCTGGTGTGGGGTTTGGCGGCGGCGGTGGCGGCGATTGCCGGTTTGCTGCTGGCGCCCATCACCTTTGTCCATGCCAACATGGGTTTTATCGGGTTGAAAGCCTTTCCAGCCGCAGTCGTCGGTGGCTTCGGTAGCTTGCCGGGCGCGATTGTGGGCGGGCTGATCATCGGCATTGTGGAGTCTTTCTCGGGCTTTTACTTACCAGATGGTTTCAAAGACGTCGCCGCCTACGTGGTGGTGTTGGTCATGCTGATGGTCAAACCGAATGGTTTGTTTGGCGAAAAGCTGAGGAAGAAGGTATGACGAAGTTCCAAGGCAATACGTGCAGCTCTAAATACCAGGGCCACCGCAGAACCGGCTTTGCTGGGCTGCTGGTGGCGTCCCCTCCGGGGGAGGCTTCGAAGACGCTTCGGGGGGAGCGTTAATCTATGCGCTTCATCTTCAAAACCGATTACGCGCAAGACATCAAGCTGGCCAAGCATGGCGGCCATGTTTTTTGGTACGGCTTGCTGGTACTGCTGCTGGTCGCCGCGCCGTGGATCATTGCGGAGTACTGGCTGGCGCAGCTCACTTTTATCTTGATCTACGCCATCGCCGGGCTGGGGCTGATGCTGCTGGCGGGTTTTACCGGGCAGTTCTCGCTGGGTCATGCCGCCTTTTTGGGGGTGGGCGCGTACACGCAGGCGGTGTTTACCAACATGGGTGTGCCATTTCCCATCGCACTGGCGCTGGCGGGTACGTTGTCTGCTGCGGTCGGGGTGGTGGTGGGCATGCCAGCGCTGCGGCTCAAGGGCATCTATCTGGGCATTGCCACCATCTCCTTTGGCTTCATCGTCGAGGAGGTGTTTGCACGCTGGGAGTCGGTGACGGGCGGTAATTCAGGCATCCACATCAAAGCGCAAAATATATTTGGCTGGCAGCTGGGTTCCGGGGTCGATTTTTACCTGCTGTGCCTGTTCATCACCGTGGTCGTTACCTTGGGCATTTTGAATTTGCTGCGTTCCAGCACGGGTCGCGCTTTTGTGGCGATTCGAGACTCTGAAATCTCGGCGCAAAGCATGGGCATCCATTTGGCGCGCTACAAAACGCTGTCGTTTTCTATTTCTGCCGCCTTGGCCGGTGTGGCCGGTGCTTTGTATGCGCACAAGCTGCAGTTCATTTCGCCGGATCAGTTCAACATTTTGCAGTCTATTGATTTGCTGTTGCTGGTGGTGATTGGTGGCTTGGGTTCGGTGCATGGTGCGTTTTTGGGCGCCATTTTCTTGATCGCGATGCCGCAGTTGATCTCTCTCAGCAAAGACTATCTGCCTGCCACCATTGGGCAAGCACCGGGCTTGCAGTCGGTCGTTTATGGTGTGGTGTTGATTGCGTTTGTGATGTTCGAGCCGCTGGGGCTGTATGGCCGCTGGTTGAAAGTCAGGACTTACCTGCAAACCTTCCCGTTCTACCGCAAAGGCATGTTCAAGCGGCAAAAATCGTTCCAGAAATCGGACAGGTTGAAATGAGTACCATCACTACCGTTCGGGCTGAGCCTGTCGAAGCCTTCGCACAAAACCCTTCGACAGGCTCAGGGCGAACGGGTTCTACGCTACTGTCGGCAAAAAACCTGAGCGTACGCTTTGGCGGCGTGCTGGCGGTCAACAACGTGAGTTTTGACGTCAAACAGGGCGAGGTCTTCACGCTGATCGGCCCCAACGGCGCCGGTAAAACGACGGTGTTCAACCTGATCAGCCGCATCTACACCCCAACCAGCGGCGAGATCACCTACCTGGGCAAGAAACTGACCGACCAGGCGCCGCACAACATCGCCGCGCTGGGCATTGCGCGTACCTTCCAAAACATCGAGCTGTTTGAGCACGCCACCGTGATGCACAACCTGTTGATTGGCGGCCATACCCATAAGAAAACCGGCTTTTGGAGTGAGGTCTTCTTCACCCCCCAAACCTTCAAAGCCGAGATGGAAGCGCGGGAGAAAGCCGAAAAAATCATCGAGTTTTTGGATTTGCAGCACCACCGTGATTCCTTGGTGGCAGGCTTGCCCTACGGCGTGCGCAAAGTGGTGGAAATGGGTCGCGCCCTGTGTACCGAGCCAAAATTGTTGCTGTTGGACGAGCCATCTTCTGGTTTGAACGTCGAAGAAACCGACGATATGGCGTTCTGGATTCAGGACATCAAAAACGAACTCGGTATCACCGTGCTGATGGTGGAGCATGACATGAGTCTGGTCTCCAAGGTCTCCGACCGCGTGGTGGCTATGAATCAAGGAGCGGTCTTGGCCATGGGTACGCCGCGCGAGGTGCAAAATGACCCGGGTGTGATCGAGGCCTATCTGGGCTCGATAGATGATGTTTCCTCGTTGCGGAGGGCGGCATGAGTCAATTGCCAGACAACAACGCCATGGGTGCAGCATCGTCTGCAGAGCAGCCCATGCTCAAACTGCTCAACGTCGAAAGCGCCTATGGCCCGATCAAGGCGATTCGCGGCGTGAGTTTGCAGGTTAAAAAGGGTGAAATCGGCACGGTGCTGGGCTCCAACGGGGCGGGCAAGACGACGATTTTGAAGACCATTTCCGGCATCATTGACCCGCGCAAGGGGTCGATTGAGTTCAAAGGCCAAGACATCACGGCAAAAGACCCGGCATTTATCGTGCAACAGGGTTTGAGCCATGTGCCCGAGGGGCGCGAGGTGTTTCCCTTGCTCAGTGTGCGCGACAATTTGCTCATGGGCGCTTACACCCGCAAAGACAGTGACGGCGTCGCCAAAGACATCGAGGCGGTGTTTGGGTACTTTCCGATATTGAAAGAACGCGCTGCACAAGATGCGGGTTTGCTGTCCGGCGGGCAGCAGCAGATGTTGTCCATCTCACGCGCCTTGATGGCCAACCCCGACCTGATTTTGCTGGACGAGCCGAGTTTGGGGCTGAGCCCGAAGCTGACCAAAGAGATTTTTGAGATCGTCGTTCGTATCAACCGCGAGCGCGGCACCACGATTTTGCTGGTCGAACAAAACGCCAACATGGCGCTCAATGCGTCGGACTACGGCTATGTACTGGAAAACGGCCGCATCGTGATGGAAGACACTTGCGCCCGATTGCGCGAAAAGGACGACATCAAAGAGTTCTACCTGGGCATGAAAGAAGAGGGCATGCGCAGTGAGCGCCGCTGGAAAAAGAAAAAGACATGGAGATGATGCATGGCTAAGCTCTGGGATCTCGGCAGTATCAAAGCCAACAGCGACATCATGGTGCCGGGTGAGACTATTCCTGCGATGTTTTGGAACGCGGTTGCGCAGCGCGGCGAAACCACCTGGTTGCGGCAAAAACACCTCGGTATCTGGCGCAGCACCAGTTGGCAACAGACGGCAATTGCGGTGAGTGAAATTTCTGGTGGCTTGATGTCTTTGGGTTTTGCCAAAGGCGAGTGTGCTTCTATCTTGGCCAATACCGTGGTGGATTGGGTCTGGGCTGATTTGGCGGTATTGTCGGCTGCTGGCGTCGCCAATGGCATTTACCCGACCGATGCATCTAGCCAAGTGCAATACCTGTGTGAAGACTCTAGCACCACCGTTTTGTTTGTTGAAGACGATGAACAGCTCGACAAAGCGCTGGAAATGCGCGACCAGCTGCCTTTGTTGCGCAAAATCGTGGTGTTTGACATGGAGGGTTTGGGCAATCTGCAAGACCCAGGCATCATCAGTCTGGATGGTTTGCGGGCATTGGGGCGCGACTACTTGGCTAGGCATCCCGATGCGATCAGGCAGCGCGTTGCAGCGATTCAACCGCAGGATTTGGCGATTTTGGTCTACACCTCGGGCACGACAGGCAAGCCCAAAGGCGCGATGCACAGCCATGCAGGCCTGGTTTTTACCGTGCGTGGCTACAACACCCTGGTGTCGCAAACTGCTGCGGATGAGCGGATGTGCTTCCTGCCGCTGTGCCACATCGCCGAGCGGGTGGGGGGTGAGTACCATGCGCTGTACACCGGTGCCAAGCTCAACTTTGTCGAAAACCCAGAGACGATTCCCGAGAATGTGCGCGAGATTGCGCCCACGGTCTTCACCGCCGTGCCACGCGTCTGGGAGAAATTCTATTCAGGCGTGATGATTTCGCTCAAAGAAGCGGGCGCTGTGCAGCAAGCCGCCTATGCCTGGGGTATTGGCGTGGGGACGACGATTGCCGACAAGGTGCTGGCCGATCAACCGGTGAGCTCCTGGTTGAAGCTGAAGTTCCAGATCGCCCAGTGGCTGGTGCTGAACAACGTGCGCAAGTTGATCGGCATTCATCGTGCCCGGTTTTTGGTGACAGGCGCTGCGCCCATTTCGCCCGATTTGGTGCGCTGGTATTTGGCCTTGGGCGTACCGATGTTGGAAGTCTGGGGTATGACCGAAACCTGCGGTGCCTCCACAGGCGTGCCCTTGACCAAAATGAAGCCCGGCTCGATTGGGCCAGCCGCACAATACAACGAGGTCAGGCTAGATCCTGAAACGAGTGAAATCTTGGTTCGCGGCAAAAACGTGTTCATGGGGTACTTGAACTTGCCCGAGAAAACGGCTGAAACCATCACACCGGATGGCTGGTTGCACACCGGTGACGTGGGCGTGGTGGATGCGGATGGCTATTTCAAGATCACCGACCGCATGAAAGACATCATCATCACGGCGGGTGGTAAAAATGTCACGCCAAGCGAACTAGAAAACGATTTGAAGTTCTCGCCTTACATCACCGATGCGGTGGTGATTGGTGACAAACGCCCGTATTTGACGGTCATTGTCATGATCGATCAGGAAAATGTCGAAAAGTTCGCCCAAGATAGGGATGTCCCTTTCAGTAATTACACCAGCTTGACGCGCGCTGCAGAAGTGCAAGAATTGATCCAGTTGGAGATTGATCGGGTCAACAAGAAATTTGCGCGGGTTGAACAGATAAAAAAATTCTTCCTGCTGGAGACGCAGTTGACGGCAGAAGATGAGGAACTGACGCCGACGATGAAGCTCAAACGCAAGTTGGTCGAAAAGAAATACGAGCCGCAGATCAGTGCGATGTACAAAAGTTAAAGGCCTGCTGCCGAACTGAATTTTGATAGTTTTTAAACCTAAAAGGAGAGAGATGATGAAATTTAAAACACTAGGCTTGCTCGCTGCTCTTGCGCTGGCAACAACGGCAACAACGCAGGTAAGCGCGCAGCAAGGCGTCAGCAAAGCTGATATAACTTTAGGCTCAATTCAAGATTTATCAGGGCCACTGGCTGGTTTTGGGAAGCAAGCTCGTTTGGGCATGATGCTGCGCGTGGACGAAATCAACGAACAAGGTGGTATCAACGGGCGTAAACTGAAACTGATTGTTGAAGACTCGGGCTATGACCCTAAAAAAGCAGTGCTGGCGGCTCAAAAATTGGTCAATCAAGACAAAATTTTTATGATGGTGGGCCATATAGGCACGGCGCAAAACTTGGCCGCCATGCCCGTGCAGTTTGAGAAAAATGTGATCAACTTCTTCCCGATCACCGCCGCACGTGAAATGTATGAACCCTTTCACAAGTTGAAATACTCGTTTGCAGCGACCTATTTCGACCAAATGCGCAACGCTGTCCCTAAAGTGGCCAAAGAAAAAGGCGCTAAAAAAGTGTGTACTTTGTATCAAGACGATGAGTTTGGCTTGGAAGTTTTCCGTGGCGCAGAAGCCGGCTTGAAAACCATAGGCATGGAATTTGCCGAAAAAACATCGTACAAGCGTGGTGCGACTGATTTCTCTTCACAGGTGTCTAAACTGCAAGCCAGTGGTTGCGACTTGGTTGTTTTGGGAACCATCATCCGTGAAACCATCGGAGCCATTGGAACCGCCAAAAAAATGGGTTATAACCCAACATTTTTAGGCTCTAGTGCCGCCTATACTGATTTGATCCACAAGCTTGGCGGCCCTGCCATGAACGGTTTGTATGCCACCAGCACGGTACAAAATCCGTACCTGGATGATGCCTCCCCAGCGATCAGTTTCTGGGCAAAGAAATACCAGACTAAATTCAGCGAAGATCCAACCGTATTCTCGGTGTATGGCTACAACATCATCGATACATTTGCCAAGGCAGCTGGCAAAGCGGGCGCAAATCTGTCAACCGAAACGTTTATCAAAGCGATGGATACCATGACGATTCCGCCAGACATGTTTGGCAGCGCAGAAGCCACGTTCAGCCCAACCAAGCGATTGGGTAGCGATGCATCGCGTTTGTCACAAATCACGGACGGCAAATGGAAGCCTGTGTCTGCTTACTTCAAATAATCAAGACACAATATAAACCCCCGAGCCAGCGGCAAGCAATTTGCCGTCTGGCCCGTGGAATTCCATGCGTGTGGAAGCCACGCGCGAGCCGAGGCGCAAGACCTCGGCGTTCATGGTGAAAAAGTCCCCGATGGCGGGGCGCAAGTAATCAATCCGCAGGTCGATCGTCCCCAGTTTGCCGAAGCGATGCAACCGGGCGGCGACGGGCTCGTCCATGTGCCGCGCGCCAATGGCTGCCATCACCGCCAAACCACCCATGGCGTCCAGCGCCGCGCTGATCACCCCACCGTGCACCCGCTTGTAGCTGTAGTGGCCGATGAGTTCATGCCGCATCTCGATACGGCCGTGGACAGATTCAGGCCGTAGCTCTGTGATTTTGAGCCCCAACACCTGGTTGAAAACGATGCTTTCTTCAAAGATCTTTTTCAGGTTGGTGACGAATTCGGCTTCAAATTCAATAGTTGATTTCATGCGCTTAATCTTATTAGAATTTGACCCGTTGTGGTCTGCTGCCCAAATACAACGTCAATACCTGTAACAACACCGTCCTGGGCCGCCGCAATCGCGTGTTCCAGTTTCATGGATTCGATCACCAACAGCGTGTCACCGCGTTTCACAGTGTTGCCCACTTCGGTTTGAATCGCAATCACCTTGCCGTTGAATTTGGCACGCACCTCGGCCGACCCTGCGGCGCACGTGCTGGTCGAAGGCGCGGTCAAAGTGCGGTCTTCCAGCCACAGGTCCACACCACCCACTTGCACATGCCATTGCTGGTCTGCCAATGGAACGGCGCAGACGCGTTTTTTCAGGCCATCCACGGTGACAACATGCTGTCCCTGTCTGTCGGTTTGATAGCTGCCCACGTGCGCAACACCGTTGTACGCAAGTTTGACTTTGCCGCCACCCAACTCTTGCAAGCTCAAAGTATGCAGGGTGTCCTGATGCTGCAGCCACAATGATTTCGCAAAAGGGCAGGCGAGTTGTTCCGCAGGCTGCGTTGAACCCGCAAAATACATCGCCACCGCCGCATACAGCAAAGCGTCTTTCTCATCTGCTTGCAATTGTTGCCGCAAACTCTCAGCCTTGTGCACCAGATAAGGAATGCGCGCCTGCCCGGCCTGGAATTCCTCGTCCTGCAAAATGGCTTTCAAAAATGAGCGGTTGCTAGGCAAGCCCAGCAGTTGCGTTTGCGCCAAAGCATTGCTCAATTGTTCAATCGCCTGCTGGCGCGTCGGTGCATGCGCAATCAGCTTGCCCAGCATGGAGTCGTAATACGGCGCAACCGTCATGCCGCTGTAGATGGCGTGGTCAAACCGTGTGTTTGAATGCGGCTCCGCAAAATGCGCCAGCGTGCCCGAGTGCGGGGTGTAGTGCGCATCTTCAGCACACAAGCGCACTTCTATGGCGTGGCCGGTGAAGGTGACTTGTTCTTGCGTCAGCGGCAAGTCCTCACCTTGTGCCACGCGCAGTTGCCAAGCCACCAAGTCCAAACCCGTCACCACTTCGGTCACCGGGTGTTCCACCTGTAGCCGCGTGTTCATCTCCATCAAGTAAAAAGAAGGAGCGTCCTTATCCGCAACCGTATCGTCCAATAAAAACTCAACCGTGCCTGCGCCCACATAACCCGCTGCGAGCGCCAACTCCACCGCGCAACGCCCCATGCGTTCCCGCAAAGCTGCATCCACCGCTGGGCTGGGCGATTCTTCGATGATTTTCTGGTGCCGACGCTGCACCGAGCAATCCCGCTCACCCAAATGAAGGCAATGGCCATGCTGGTCGGCAAAAATCTGCACCTCCACATGGCGCGGCTGCAAAAGTGCCCGCTCGATCAACAACTCCGCACTGCCAAAGGCAGACAGCGCTTCCGAGCGCGCACTGTGCAACGCCGCTACCAAGGCGGAGTCTTCCAGCACCAAGCGCATGCCCCGACCGCCACCACCTGCTGTGGCTTTGACCATCAGCGGGTAGCCGATGCGCTTGGCCTCAATTGCAAAGCGTTCGTCCGATTGACCATCGGCGTCCATACTGCCGTTGTAACCCGGCAAGCAAGGCACGCCGCGCGACAAGGCCAGTTCTTTGGCGCGAGATTTGTTGCCCAGCGCGTGTATCGCAGCAGCGGATGGCCCGACCCAAATCAGGCCCGCATCCACCACCGCCTGTGCAAAGTCGGCGTTCTCGCTCAAAAAGCCGTAGCCGGGGTGCACGGCATCGGCTCCCGCAGCGCGAGCCGCAGCGATGAGTTTGTCAATGCGCAAATACGACTCGGCCGAGGTGTTGCGACCCAGGGCCACGGCACAGGTTGCCTCGCGCACATGCAAGGCCTGGACGTCCGCGTCCGAATACACCGCGACCGTTTCTATCCCCATGCGCTGTGCGGTGCGGATCACACGCCGCGCAATTTCGCCACGGTTGGCGATGAGTAATTTTTTAATGACTGGCATGTGATGATGAATATTTACGCTTACAAAATCACGACTGCTTTGGCGATTTCTTCGCAATCCCCATGATCTTGGACAGAATGCCCAGCATCACCTCGTCCGCACCACCGCCAATCGAGCCCAGCCGCCCGTCGCGGAACATGCGCGAGACCTTGTTTTCCAGCGTGTAGCCCATGCCGCCCCAGAACTGCAGGCAGCCGTCTGGCACGATGCGGTTCAAGCGCCCGGCCTTGAGTTTGGCCATCGAGGCCAGCTCTGTCACGTCCTGCCCCATCACATACAGCTCGCAGGCGCGGTAGGTCAGGGCGCGCAGACTCTCCACCTCGGTTTTCATCTCCGCCAGTTTGAACTGCACCCACTGCTGGTCCGCCAGCGTCGCGCCAAACAGCTTGCGCTCCTGCGCCCATGCCACCGTCCAGTCAATGCAGTTGGTCAGACTTTGCAAACCACTGGCCGCCGCCCAGAGACGTTCTTCCTGGAACTGCATCATCTGGTACATGAAGCCCGCGCCTTCCTGCCCGATCAGGTTGCGCTGCGGCACCCGCACCTCGTCAAAATAAATCAAGCCCGTGTCACTGGCGTGCATACCAATCTTGCGGATCTTCTTCGCCACTTCAATACCCTGGGTCAGTTTGCCGTTTGGCCCATCACGCATGGGCACCATGACCAGGCTTTTGTTCTTGTGCTGATTCCCGCTGGCGCTGTCCCCCGTATTCACCAGCATGCACATCCAGTCGGCCTGCAGGCTGTTGGTGATCCACATCTTCTGGCCGGTGATGACATAGTCGTCGCCGTCTTTACGGGCATGGCTCTTGATGGATGCCACATCGCTGCCTGCGCCGGGCTCGCTCACGCCGATGCAGCCCACCACGTCACCTGCAATCGCCGGGGCCAGAAACTCAGCCTTCAACGCGTCGCTGCCAAAGCGCGCCAGCGCGGGCGTGCACATGTCTGTCTGCACGCCAATCGCCATCGGCACGCCGCCGCAGTGGATGTTGCCCAGGCCTTCGGCCATCGCCAGGCCGTAGGAATAGTCCAGCCCCGCGCCGCCATAGGCTTCGGGCTTGGTCAAGCCCAGCAACCCCAGCTTGCCCAGGCCCTTGAAGACTTCGTGCGCGGGGAAGATTTCTGCCGCCTCCCAGTCGTCCACATGCGGGTTGATCTCGGCGTCAATGAAGCGCTTGAGGGTTTTCTGGATTTCAAGGTGTTCGTGGGTGTAGTTCATGTTGAAAATACTTTGGGGACGATGGCCCGGTGAAAGCCTTCAAACGGTATCACCGCAGCGCGCTTTTGCTCTTCAGGCTTGGTCACCTTCATGGGCCAGCCCATGCGGACCTGCGGGCGCGCGCCATCAATGCGCAGGGTGGTGCCGGTGACGAAAGACGCCGCCGGGCTGAGCAGGTACACAATGCCGGCCGACGTTTCGGCCTCGGTGCCAAAGCGGCCCAGCGGCACGGTCTTGGCCATCTCGCGAAACATCGGCCCCATCTCGGGCGGGTAGTGGTCCATGCCGCTGGACGCAATGTAGCCCGGCGCCACGGCGTTGACCCGCACGCCGCTGTGCGCCCATTCCACGGCTGCGGTCTCGGTGAAGCTCACCATGCCGGAGCGCGCTGCGCCGCTGTGCCCCATGCCGGGCATCGAGCCCCACATGTCGGCCACGATGTTGACAATCGCACCGCCCTGCTTGGCCATCGATTGCAAATAGCATTCGCGCGACATCAAAAAGCCGCCCGTCAAATTGGTGTCAATCACCGCCTGCCAGCCTTTTGCGCTGATGGCCTCCAGCGGCGTAACGTACTGCCCGCCGGCGTTGTTGACCAGGCCATCTATGCGGCCATGTGCGGCCACGATGGCAGCGACTGTCTGCTTGACTATTTCCTCCTGGCGGATGTCACACACATGAAAACTGGCAGCGCCGCCATCCTGGGTAATCTCGTCGAGCACGGTTTGCAGCTTCTCGGGCTTGCGCCCCAC
>JAYUCJ010000287.1:0-2500 GCA_043740415.1 Polaromonas sp.
GCAGGCAAAGGGGTAGGTTCTATACCCGCAATCTTCATCCGCAACGCCGCATTCGCCACTTTGAGCACGTTTTCACGCGCTTCGGTGATGACCCGCACATTCGCCGTCATACCTGGCAGCAAGCGGCCGCCGTTGTTTGAAAAACCAATGACCGCCGTGTAAGTCACCACATTCGCCACGTTTTGTGCGGCTTTGCGGACTTGGCGCACTTCGCCCTCAAAAGTTTGACCGGCAAAGGCATCGACCGTGAAGGTGGCTTTTTGCCCGGTGCGGATCTTGCCGACATCGCTTTCGTCAATACTTGCGTCCACCTGCATGTCTTGCAGGTTTTGGGCGATGACAAACAACTCGGGCGACGACAAACTGGCCGCGACGGTTTGGCCTTTTTCGATGGAGCGTTTGATGACGATGCCGTTCACCGGTGAGGTGATCTTGGTCCGCGCCAGGTCAATCCGCGCTTGCGCGAGTGACGATTCACGCTGTGCCACGCTGGCTTGGGCGCTTTTCACTTGCGCATTGGTTACCGCCATTTGCGCTTCTGCCACTTTGACAGATTCGCCCAGATTCCCCACCAAAGCACGCGCTTTGTCTGCCACACTTTGGGTGACAAACTGCTTGTCTACCAGCGTTTGCTGGCGCTCCAAATCGCGCTGCGCTTCGGTCAAATCAAGCTTGGCGCGCGATACTTGGGCAATGCTAGAAGCCACATTGGCCTGCGCTGTCAGCACTTGCGCTCGCGTCGAATCTAAATCCGCCTGGGCGGAACGCACGCGGTATTCAAAGGTTTCAGGGTCGATCAGCGCAATCAACTGGCCGGCTTTGACCTCAGCGTTGAAGTCAACATACAGTTCTTTGATCTGCCCAGACACCTGCGTACCCACCGACACTTGGGTGACTGGGTTGACCGCACCACTGGCCGACACACTGGCCTGCAAACTGCCGCGTTCAATTTTGCTGGTGCGGTATTGCACATCGCTAGACGCTTGCTTTTGGGTGTACCACCAAGTGCCACCGCCAGCCAGGGCCAAAACACCTACAGCGATAGCAGCTAATTTCCAGGTAAAGACTTGATTCAGTTTTTTCATAGCTACATTCTACGAATTCGCAGCTATGAAGAAGTTGCCCAGGGGTATCTCTGGTGTATCGGTCGAGTAAAGTTTTTTACACGACGAGGCTCAATCAGCGGTGCGGGCCACCATGACGACCTTGATCATGTCGGTCATCACGGTCATCATGGTGTTTATTGCGTTTATGGTGTTTATGTTTTGGTTTTTTTTCCTTGTAGTGCCCATACGCATTACCACGAATATAACGTTGACCATTCATATAAGCGCGGCCATTGATGTAGTAAATACGATCCCGCACATACCTTGGTCCATAAACAGGGGCATTCACAGGGACAACCACCGCGTGGCGTGGGTACAGCACCGCAGGTGCAACATAAACTTGCGGCAACGGTGCCTGAATGACCAACTGCGGCGGCGTTATCACGACTTGCGCTCCGCCTTGCACATATTGCACGTCTTGTATGTCATGTGGCCGCGCTTGCGCTGTGGTTGCGACCAATGCAGTCACGGCCAAAGCGGCAAAAGCTGCTGTTTTTGCTACTTTTTCGTAAATTGAAGTTGCTTTCATAGAATATCTCCTTGGGTTGGATGAATTTGAATTGGGTTATTGTGTTCTAAAGCCCCTATACAACGCGCCAAGAGGCTCAAAGGTCTGTTAACCGCAGGTGAAATCTGTTGCGAAAAGTAAGCTGGTGTTTTCATTTGGACTGTATTACAATGTCATACAAGCCTATTTAGGAGACATCCATGTCCATGCTGACGCTGCGTATTGATGACAAACTTGACAAAGAACTCAACGATCTTGCTGCGGCTACTGGCAAGTCTAAAAGTGACATTGCCCGTGAAGCCATCAAATCGCAAATGTTTTTGAGCCGGCTAGAAGCCCTACGCGCCAAGGGTGTGCCGATGGCGCAAGCACATGGTATTTTGACGGATGAAGACGTTTTTACTTTGGTTTCTTAAAAAGGCAATATGAAGATTTTTCTTGACACCAGCGTGCTGCTTTCCGCTTTGATCTCCAACGGCGTCTGCCACGAACTGCTACGCGCCCTGCACACCACGCACCCAGATCCTTTTGATCGCTTTGTCTGCATGTCCAGCGCCCGCGTTTTACAAGAACTTAAAGACTTGGAAGCGTTAGAACGTCAGACACCCAGCAAATTTGGTTGGTCAAGTGCGCACACCGAAGCCGCCGTGAAACTATTTACCGACGAATACAAACTTGCTCCACCCGCTTACACCTCGGTTCCCTGTAAGGACGAAGACGACGGCTGGATACTGGCTGACGCCAAGCTCGCAAATTGTGACTATTTCATCTCTGGCGACGAAGACGTGCTGGCTTTGTATTGCGTAGGCACCATGCGCATCTGCACCCCGCGCGAAATGCTGCTCTGGCTGCGCACTGGCATCCCCATCCCCAAATTCGAAGCCCA
>JAYUCJ010000288.1:0-6257 GCA_043740415.1 Polaromonas sp.
TGGACCTCTTTGAACAGTAAAATGACTGAGTTTTTAGACTCTGTATCGCTGCAAAAACTGATGGACGACCACCACGCCAAGGGCGGGGTTGAGACTGTCAGTGCACCTTTATCGAAGCGCGGCATTTCAAGCATGCCGGTACAAAAACCAATTCGCACCAATGCGCCAAACTCCGTGTTTGCCTTGGGTGACATGTATTCAGCTAAAACTTAATTAAAAAAGACCATGGACGCTACACCTCATTTCCCCATCTACTTAGATTACAGCGCCACCACACCCTGTGATGGCCGCGTGGTCGACGCCATGATTCCTTGGTTGCGTGAGCACCACGGCAACCCAGCTTCGCGCAGCCACGCTTGGGGTTGGGAGGCAGAAGCCGCCGTTGAAACCGCGCGCGGCCACATTGCAGATTTGATTGGCGCCGACCCACGCGAAATCGTTTGGACGTCTGGTGCGACTGAGTCAAACAACTTGGCCATCAAGGGCGCTGCTGGCTTTTACAAAACCAAAGGCAAGCACATCATCACCGTGAAAACCGAGCACAAAGCCGTGCTGGACACCTTCCGCGAGCTGGAGCGCCAAGGTTTTGAGGCGACTTACCTTGACGTTAAAGACGATGGCTTGCTGGATTTGGAAGTTTTCAAAGCCGCGATTCGTCCCGATACGATCTTGGCCAGCGTCATGTTTGTCAACAATGAAATCGGTGTGATTCAAGACATCGCCGCGCTTGGTAACATTTGCCGCGAAAAAGGCGTTATTTTCCACGTCGATGCGGCGCAGGCTACAGGGCGTATCGACGTTGATTTGTCCAAACTGCCGGTCGATTTGATGAGCTTGACCTCACACAAAACCTACGGCCCCAAAGGTATCGGTGCTTTGTACGTGCGCCGCAAACCGCGTGTGCGACTGGAAGCGCAAATGCACGGAGGCGGTCATGAGCGTGGCATGCGTTCAGGCACCTTGCCGACGCACCAGTGCGTGGGCATGGGCGAGGCATTTCGCATCGCCAAGCTTGAAATGGCGGTTGACAATGTGCGCATTCAGGCCCTGCACGAGCGTATGTTGAACGGTTTGAAAGACATCGAGCAGGTGTTTTTGAACGGCCACGCCGACAAGCGCATTCCGCACAACTTGAACATGAGCTTTAACTATGTTGAAGGCGAATCTTTGATCATGGGCATCAAAGGTTTGGCGGTATCGTCAGGCTCGGCTTGTACATCAGCTTCTTTAGAGCCAAGCTATGTGTTGCGCGCTCTGGGTCGTAGCGACGAATTGGCGCACAGCAGCTTGCGCATGACGATTGGTCGCTGGACAACCGAAGCCGAAATCGACTACGCGGTGGAAACGATCAAGCTGAACGTCGCGAAATTGCGCGATTTAAGCCCTTTGTGGGACATGTACCTTGAAGGAATCGACATCAGTACGATTCAATGGGCAGCTCACTAGAAAAGCACCGTTCGCCCTGAGCTTGTCGAAGGGTTTCGACAGGCTCAACCCGAACGGATTAGTAGTCATTTATAGAATATAAGAGGTAAATATCATGGCTTATTCAGAAAAAGTAGTCGACCACTACGAAAACCCACGCAACGTTGGCAGCTTTGAAAAAGGCGACGACACTGTAGGCACCGGCATGGTGGGCGCACCAGCTTGCGGCGACGTGATGAAGCTGCAGATCAAGGTCAACCCGCTGACCGGCGTGATTGAAGACGCACGCTTCAAAACCTACGGCTGCGGCTCGGCTATTGCGTCCAGCTCGCTGGTGACCGAGTGGGTCAAAGGCAAAACTTTGGACCAAGCGGCCGCCTTGAAAAACAGCGAAATCGCCGAAGAGCTGGCTTTGCCGCCGGTGAAGATTCACTGCTCCATCCTGGCGGAAGACGCCATCAAAGCCGCTGTGAGCGATTACAAGGCGAAGCACGGTTTAGCAACTGCTGCTGCACATTAAGATTCCGTTCGCACTGAGCTTGTCGAAGGGTTTCGACTATGCTCAACCCGAACGGATATTGAATTTAATTTTACGTACTGATAAACAAAAATGTCCGTCTCCCTCACAGAACCCGCCGCTCGGCACGTCACCCGCTATTTAACCAAGCGCGGCAAGGGCGTGGGTGTCAAGCTGGGCGTTAAAACCACGGGCTGCTCTGGCTTGGCTTACACGCTGGAGTACATGGACGAATTCGCGCCCGAGGATACGATTTTTGAAGGCTTTGGCGTGAAAGTGGCGGTTGACCCGAAAAGCTTGGCGTACATTGACGGTACGCAGCTGGACTATGTGCGCGAAGGCTTGAACGAAGGCTTCAAGTTCCTCAACCCGAACGAGCGCGACAAGTGCGGTTGTGGTGAGTCGTTCAGAGTTTAGAGTTTTAAGGTGAATCTCCAAGCCACCGATTTCGAGCTTTTCGAGATTCCAGCCCAATTTGCACAAGACCGCAGCGTTTTAGACACCAAATGGAAAGATCTGCAGCGTGAGGCGCATCCCGATAAATTCGCCGCCCAAGGTGCAGCCGCCCAACGCATTGCCATGCAATGGTCCGTCCGCATCAACGAAGCCTACAACCGGCTGAAAGACCCGCTGAAGCGTGCCACCTACCTATGTGAGTTGAACGGGGCACCGATTCAAGCCCACACCAACACGGCCATGCCGCCGGCTTTCATGATGATGCAGATCGAATGGCGAGAAGCGTTGGAAGAAGCGGAAACTACTGAAGAACTGGAGCAAATTGAGCATCAAACGGCGAATTACAAGCAAGAGCAGCTATTAAAAATAGAGCAATTCATAGATGTAAAGCATGACTATCGTGCCGCCGCCAACGAGGTGCGGGCGCTGATGTTCGTGGCACGCTTCGTCGGTGAAATTGAAGCTCGGCTCGATAAGGTTCAATAAACCGAGATAATTCAATATCCCGTTCTCCCTGAGCTTGTTGAAGGGTTGAAGAAGACTTCGACAAGCTCAGTCCGAACGGGGATGGTACAAATTCAGAAAACTAGTTTTAAATGGCACTTTTACAAATCTCCGAACCTGGCCAATCGCCCAACCCGCATGAGCGGCGCATCGCCGTGGGTATTGACTTGGGGACCACGCATTCGCTGGTCGCTGCCGTACGCAGCGGTGCGGCCGAGTGTTTACCGGATGATCAGGGTAGGGTGATTTTGCCGTCTGTGGTGCGCTATTTACCTGATAACAAACGACAAATTGGGTTTGAAGCTTTAGAAAACGTGGCTGTTGACCCGCACAACACGATAGCTTCCGTCAAGCGGCTTATGGGGCGCGGGTTGAAAGATATTGCGCATCGGGAAAAGTTGCCATACAAATTTGTAGAGGGCGAATCGTCAACGGGAATGGTCAGTTTAGACACCGTGGGTGGCGTTAAATCGCCCGTTGAAGTCAGCGCTGAAATTTTAGCGACGCTGCGCTACCGTGCAGAAGACACGTTTAACGACGACTTGTTCGGCGCGGTCATCACCGTGCCGGCGTATTTTGACGATGCCCAGCGCCAAGCGACCAAAGACGCAGCGCAGCTGGCGGGTATCAATGTGCTGCGACTCATCAATGAGCCTACGGCTGCTGCGATTGCCTATGGTTTGGACAATGCGGCAGAGGGTGTTTATGCGATTTATGACCTAGGTGGCGGCACCTTTGACATCTCGATTTTGCGGCTGACGCAGGGTGTTTTCGAGGTGATTGCCACGGGTGGCGACTCTGCGCTCGGCGGTGACGACTTTGACCGTGCTTTGGCAGATTTCATCTCTGAAAAGACGGGATATTTACCCAGTACTGCAACTGAAAAAGCCGCATTATTGGTAGAAGCGCGGCGCTGTAAAGAAGCTTTATCTACTAGAAATATAATAGCATTAGAGGCAATAAATACGCCGGCTACAGATGATTTTATGCTATCCAAAGAGCAACTTGTTACTGCAACCCACCATTTGACCGATAAAACCCTCGTTGCCGTCAAAAAAGCCTTACGCGATGCCAAGTTAGGCAAAGACGAGATCAAGGGTGTGGTCATGGTCGGCGGCAGCACGCGCATGCCGCATATCCGAGCAGCGGTGGAAAACCTGTTCGGCAAACCACCGTTAACCAATGTGAACCCGGATGAAGTCGTCGCTTTGGGCGCGGCGATTCAGGCGAATCAGCTCGCCGGTAACAATGGCGCAGGGGATTTGCTGCTGTTGGACGTGATTCCGTTGAGTTTAGGCATAGAAACCATGGGCGGCTTGGCCGAGCGTATCGTACCGCGCAACCAGACGATTCCGACCGCGATGGCGCAAGATTTCACCACCTACAAAGACGGCCAGACCGCTTTGGCACTGCATGTGGTGCAGGGCGAGCGCGATTTGGTGGCGGATTGCCGGAGTTTGGCGCGCTTTGAGCTGCGCGGGATTCCACCCATGGCGGCCGGCGCGGCGAAGATTCGGGTGACTTTTACCGTCGATGCCGATGGTTTGCTCAGCGTGGCGGCGAAGGAACTTGGCAGCGGCGTTGAATCTAACATTGTGGTGAAGCCGTCTTACGGACTCAGCGACGACCAAATCGCCACCATGCTGAAAGACAGCTTCAGCACCGCCCAGCAAGACATGAAGAGCCGTGCGCTGATAGAAGCCCGTGTTGATGCCGACCGCATGGTGTTGGCCACACAAAGTGCCTTGGCTATTGATGGAAACCTGCTGAATCAAGCTGAAACCGATGAAATCACTGCCTCAATAGCTGCATTATTGATAGCAAAAGAATCGACAGATGCAGCAGTGGTTGAATCTGCAACGACGGATTTAGCCAAAACGACGGAAGCCTTTGCTGCGATGCGTATGAACAGCGGCATTGCCAAAGCCCTAGCCGGCAAGAATATTGAAAATATTTAGTCGATAAATATTTGTAGAAACTATGTAAAGAGCTCCAGTCATGACCACCATTACCATCCTTCCCCACGCAGAATACTGTCCCAATGGCGCGACCATCACTGCGCCCGCTGGCACGTCGATTTGTGAAGCGCTTTTAGACAACAAAATCAACATCGAACACGCTTGCGACATGAGCCGTGCCTGCACGACTTGCCACGTCATCGTGCGTGAGGGTTTTGCGTCGCTGGGTGAAACGGACGAAGAAGAAGATGATTTGTTAGACCGCGCCTGGGGTCTAGAGCCCAACTCGCGCCTGAGCTGCCAAGCCATCTTGGCGCAGACCGATGTGACGGTGGAGATTCCGAAGTATTCAATTAATCACGCCAAAGAGAACCACTAAGGGCGAATTTGTATGCGTCAAATCTTCCTGGACACCGAAACCACCGGTTTATCCGCCGCCAATGGCGACCGCGTCATTGAAATCGGCTGCGTAGAGCTAATCAACCGCAAGTTGACCCGAAACAACAAACATTTTTACCTCAACCCAGAGCGCGAAAGCCATGAAGACGCACTGAAGGTGCACGGCATCAGCAGTGAATTTTTAAAAGACAAACCAAAATTTCCTGAAGTTGTTGAAGAATTCTTAGAATTTTGCGCCGGCGCAGAAATCATCATCCACAACGCACCGTTTGACCTGAGCTTTTTGAACAAAGAGCTAGAGTTGATCGGTAAGCCGTCTTTCAAAGGCTTTGTGGCCAGCGTGACCGACACCTTGGTCATGGCCAAAGAAATGTACCCAGGCAAGCGCAATTCCTTGGATTCGCTGTGTGATCGCCTTGGCGTGGACAATTCAGGACGCACCTTGCATGGCGCGCTGTTGGATGCGGAGCTGCTGGCCGATGTTTACATCAACCTCACGCGCGGCCAAGACGCTTTGTTGATTGATGGTAGTGCCGGGCAAAGCGCTGATGGGACGGTGATTCAAATCGATTTGAGCAGCTTCAAGCTAGATGTGCTTTTGGCCAACGAGCAAGAAACCGCCGCGCATGAAGACGTGCTGAGCCAGATTGACAAAGCCAGCAAAGGCAAAACGGTGTGGCGTGCAACGCCCCAGCCTGCCTAAGTGCACGTAAAGTATGTATAATCAAAGGCTGTACTGAACCAGATTCAGGGCGGTTAGCTCAGGGGTAGAGCACTGCATTCACACTGCAGGGGTCACAAGTTCGAAACTTGTACTGCCCACCAAATTCAATACAGAAAATGGTGATAAATCAAGGACTTATGAAAATTCATAAGTCCTTTTTTGTTTTTGTGCCTACTCATGCTTGGTACCAAATATCCGATCACCCGCATCACCCAAGCCCGGCACGATATAGGCTTTCTCGTTCAAGTGCGAGTCTAGCCCCGCCACGTAAACA
>JAYUCJ010000289.1:0-17914 GCA_043740415.1 Polaromonas sp.
ATGCAAGGCGTTGCGTCACCGCTTGCGGACAGCGCAGAAAGTGCCAGAAAGGCAAAACGTGAAAGCAAGCAGCGCATAGGGCAGCAAGATTTGCTGCTCGACGACACCATTGACGTGCCGTTGATTTTGGTGGCCCATGACCTGTCGCCTGCCGACATGTTGCAATTCAAGCAAAGCGTGTTTGCTGGTTTTGTGACCGATGTGGGTGGTAAAACCTCGCACACTGCGATTGTGGCGCGCAGCATGAACATCCCAGCCGTGGTGGGTGCGCGTGCCGCCAGTACCTTGATGCGGCAAGACGACTGGGTGATCATTGATGGCGATGCCGGTGTCGTCATCGTCGACCCCAGCCCGATTATTTTGGCCGAATACGGTTTCAAACAGCGCCAAGGCGAGCTTGAACGTGGCCGCTTGGCACGGTTGCGCAACACGCCCGCGGTGACCATGGATGGCGAAAAAATTGAATTGCTGGCGAACATTGAGCAACCTGATGACGCTGTTGCCGCGCTCAATGCGGGTGCCGTCGGCGTGGGCCTGTTTCGCAGCGAATTTTTATTCATGAGCCGTGATGGCAAAGGGCTGCCCAGGCTGCCGAATGAAGAAGAGCAGTTTCAAGCCTACAAGCGTGCATTGGATGGCATGCAAGGTTTACCCGTCACCATTCGCACCGTCGACATTGGGGCGGACAAGCCACTGGATCGACAAGACCGGCTGGAGAAAGCGCAAGACACGCAGCTCAACCCTGCGCTTGGACTGCGCGCCATTCGTTGGAGCCTGGCTGATCCAGACATGTTTTTAACGCAGCTGCGTGCCATTTTGCGTGCGAGCAGTTTTGGACAAATCAAGTTGTTGATACCGATGCTGTGCGCGGTGGGTGAAATTCGCCAAACACTCGCGTTGATCCAGCAGGCCAAAGCCGAGTTGGATGCCCAAGGCGTGGCCTATGGTGACGTCAAAATCGGCGCGATGATTGAAATCCCCGCTGCGGCGTTGATGCTGCCAACATTTCTGAAATACTTTGATTTTTTATCGATCGGCACCAACGATTTGATCCAATACACCTTGGCGATTGACCGTGCGGATGAAGCCGTCGCGCACATGTATGACCCTTTGCACCCGGCCGTGCTGCATTTGATAGCCAACACCATTCGCCAAGGTCAGCTGCAGGGCAAAGTCGTCAGTGTGTGTGGCGAAATGGCCGGTGATGTCAGTCTTACAAAGCTATTGCTAGGCATGGGGCTGCGCAGTTTTTCAATGCACCCCTCGCAAATTCTGATGGTAAAACAACAAATTTTACGTACCGATACGAGTAAGTTGCGTGAATGGGTTCAAGAGGTGCTCACCTCTGAAAATCCCGCAGAATTCGTGTGAAAATCACATTTTCGAAGTTATAAATTGTTACATATTGATACCTAAATCTCAAAAAAGATTACAAAAGTTCTCATTATGGCTATCATTTTCGGTAAGTTTCAGGTAATATTCACCGTGTTGTTATCAAATAAGGCGCTATATGAGAATCCTATTAATTGAAGATGATGCGGCAATTGCCAGCGACTTGGTTGCCTTCCTGAGCGGAAAAGGTTATACCGTTGCCCATGCCGCAAATATGCAAGCAGCCAAAGATTTGTTGCCCACGACCAATTGGGGCGCCGTCTTGCTAGACTGGTCTTTGCCTGATGGTGAGGGCATTGATTTGCTGCCGATAATTCGCAAGCAGGCCGATCAGGCGTCCATCATCATGATCACGTCCAAAGGCCAAATTGCCGATCGCATCAAAGGTTTAGACGCTGGCGCTGACGACTACATGGTCAAGCCTTGCGATCCTAACGAACTGTTGGCCCGTTTGCGCGCTATCGAGCGAAGACGAAGTGGCGCTGCCAGCGCGATTCTGGATTGTGGCGCCCTGCAAATTGATTTGGGTCGCAACACCGTTACCGCCAATGGCGTGCCGGCCAATTTGACCGGCAAAGAATGGGCGATTTTGCGCGTTTTGGCGTCACGTCCTGACCGTTTGCACTCCAAAGAAACATTGACAAGCGCTATCTATACGTTTGATGACGATATTGGTAGCAACACGTTGGAAGTGTTCATCAGCCACCTGCGCCGCAAACTAGGCCGCGACACCATACAAACTTACCGTGGCCAAGGCTACCGCTTGTCGGGTTATATCGGCTAAAAATACGTCGGCTAAAAACCAGCTGTCGCACGGATCAAGTCAAGGCTTGATCCGTCGACGGTTTTTGCCACAGGTTGATGCCACCCTCGATGGCGTGCTGGTCTATTGCAGTAAGTTCTTCAGCGGAAAAGGACAACTGCTTCAACGCACCCACCAATTCAACAATTTGCGCCGAGCTGCTGGCACCGATCAGTGCAGACGTCACGCGCTTGTCCCGCAGCACCCAGGCAATCGCCATTTGCGCCAAGCTTTGACCACGCGCCAAAGCCATCTCGTTCAGCGCACGCACATGGGTCAAATTTTGTGGACTCAGGTGCTCGCTCTTGAAGGAGTCACCACCGGGTTTGTTGATGCGTGCATCGGCTGGAATGCCGTTCAAATACTTGTTGGTCAGCAGGCCCTGCGCCAAGGCACTGAAGGCGATGCAACCCATGCCGTTGTCTTCCAGCGCACCCAGCAAATCGGGTTCAATCCAACGGTTCAGCATGCTGTACGACGGCTGGTGAATCAAGCACGGCACTTTCAGGTCGCGCAGCATGGCCGCGGCTTCGCGTGTTTTGGCGGCGGAATAGCTTGATATACCCACGTACAAGGCTTTGCCTTGTTGCACCGCTGTCGCCAGCGCACCCATGGTTTCTTCCAGCGGTGTGCCGGGGTCAAAGCGGTGCGAATAGAAAATATCTACGTAATCCAAGCCCATGCGCTTCAGGCTTTGATCCAGGCTTGCCAACACATACTTGCGCGAGCCACCGCCTTGGCCATACGGACCCGGCCACATGTCATATCCGGCTTTGCTGGAAATGATCAGCTCATCGCGATACGGCTTGAAATCACGCCGCATGTGTTCGCCAAAATTGGTCTCGGCGCTGCCATAAGGCGGGCCATAGTTGTTGGCCAAGTCAAAGTGGGTGATGCCCAGGTCAAACGCCGTGTGCAGCATGGCGCGCTGCGTGGCCATGGGGGTGGTATCGCCAAAATTGTGCCAGAGACCCAGCGTGATGGAGGGCAACTTCAAGCCGCTGCGCCCGACGGTGCGGTACGGCATGCTGTCATAACGATGGGTTGCGGCGTGGTACATGGCAATTCTTTCTATTTATAGTTTCTGAATGGCGGCGTGCGCATGCTCAGCCTGCACGTCTGCGTGGTAAGACGACCTAACCATGGCACCGACCGCCGCGTGGCGAAAGCCCATCTCATAGGCTTTTGCTTCAAACATCTTGAAGGTATCAGGGTGGACATAGCGTTTCACGGTCAAATGCGACATCGACGGTGCTAGGTACTGGCCAATCGTCAACATATCAATGTTGTGATCGCGCATGTCCTGCATCACCTGCAAAATTTCTTCGTCGGTTTCACCCAACCCAACCATGATGCCGCTCTTGGTCGGCACGTTCGGGTGCAGTTCTTTGAATTTTTTCAGCAGATTCAGGCTGAATTGGTAATCTGAACCCGGGCGCGCTTCTTTGTACAAGCGCGGCGCGGTTTCCAGGTTGTGGTTCATCACATCGGGTGGTGCTAATTTCAAAATCTCCAGGGCGCGGTCATCACGACCCCGGAAATCGGGCACCAGCACTTCGATTTCAGTAGCGGGCGAGAGTTCACGGATGTTCTTGATGCAATCGACAAAGTGCTGCGCCCCGCCGTCTCGCAGGTCGTCGCGGTCAACGCTGGTAATCACCACGTATTTCAGCTTCAGAGCCGCAATGGTTTTGGCCAAGTTGAGCGGTTCGTTCACATCCAGTGGGTCGGGCCGGCCGTGACCGACATCGCAAAATGGGCAGCGGCGGGTGCATTTGTCGCCCATGATCATGAAAGTCGCCGTGCCTTTGCCAAAACACTCGCCGATGTTCGGGCAGCTGGCTTCTTCGCACACCGTCACCAGCTTGTTGGCACGCAGAATGTCTTTGATTTCGTAAAAACGGGTGGTGGGTGAGCCGGCTTTGACGCGAATCCAGTCCGGCTTCTTCAGCACCTCGCCCTGCACCACCTTGACGGGGATGCGCGACAGCTTGGCACCGGCTTTTTGCTTGGCCAGCGGGTTGTAATCGGCTTGCGACTGGGCATCCCGCACCACAGGATGAGCGGCAGGATGGGTGGTGGTTTCAGGCATGGTCATGGTGTGGTTCAATTCAGGGCGCTAGTTTAAAGCGCTAACTCAGGGTGTTAGGTAGGACACAAGCTTCTGGCTCAACACGCCAGCCGCCTCGTCCCAAGTGCAAGATACCCCTATTGTAGAAAGGTCTACGGTCTGCAGCCCAGAATAACCACACGGGTTGATGCGGGAAAAGGGTTCTAAGTCCATGTCAACGTTCAACGCCACCCCGTGGTAGGTGCAATGGCAGCTGACTTTGATGCCCAAAGCCGCGATTTTGCCTAGTCCGGTGAAATTAATGGCATTCATTGAGGCTAGATTCTCATGGTTTGGATTCTCAGCCGTTTTTTTCTGCGGTCGTTGCTCCAAAAGCGCGTGCGAACTCGGGTCGTCCAGTCGCACATAAATTCCAGGTGCGCCCGCCACGCGGTGCCCCGTGATGTTGAAGTGCGCCAAGGTGCGAATGACGGCTTCTTCGATGCGGTACACATATTCTTTGACAAAATACCCGGCTCGCTTCAAGTCCACCAGCGGATAAGCCACCACCTGCCCCGGCCCATGGTAGGTCACCTGCCCGCCCCGGTTGGTTGGGATGATGGGGATGCTGCCAGCGTTCAAAATATGCTCAGTTTTACCGGTTAGACCTTGTGTGTAGACGGGATTATGCTCACAAATCCATAGCTGATCAGGCAATAAATACGCCGGCTGGATGCCAAGCTGATCACTATTTTGCCGGCTGCGTCCGTCTGTGAAGGTCTGCATCGCCTCGTAGGTGGACAGGTAATCGACGCGACCTAAGAAACGGGTGTCCATGGTTTTGATGTTGTTTTCTTATGCCGCCAAAAGCGCATCAAGCTGCTGCGCCATACTTAAACCGTCTCGCTGCAGCACAATGTGCCCAAACAGGCACTTGCCTTCGCTGACCTTGGCCCACAGCTCGCCCACTTGGCGTTTTTCAATTTCAGAGGGCATGGTAAGCAAGTGCGCACCTTTGTATTCCACCACGACCATACGGCCATCCATCAGCTCTGCGACAAAGTCTGGGAAGAAGCGGCCTTTGGACGTGGCCAGGGCAAAGCCGCAAGGTGGCGTGTCCAGGTTGCGCACCCAATGTCGCACATTGGCATGGTTGTCCAGCAGTTGGGCGCAGTCAAACTCTTCACCACCGTCTTTCAAGTCCGCCAGCACCGGGTAAAAATGCTTGCTGAACTGGTAGCGCCCGCTGTAGCGCGAACCCGTCGGCACGGGGTAGCGGTTGCGCTCAAAAAGCATGGGGCGCTCCCAGTCCGCTGCGATTTCCCACGTTTGCTCCAAAACCAGCTGGCGAAATTGCGTTTTAGCGGCTTTGCTGAGTAAATCGGCCACGTGCGCCTCAATCTCTTGCGCTAGTTTGAAACGTGCTTTCGCCAACCCGACCAAAGATTGCCGTTTTTCATGGATGAGGTAACTCACCACCGCTGCGAAATAGCTGCAACGCTCGTTTTGCGTGAAATGGGGCATCTTTTGAAACAGCGACTGGTCCAGCCAGCGCACCAAATCCTCCGCGCTGATGGTGCTGGAGCCATAGTCAAACGCAATCTGGCTGGCATCTGCCGCACGTAGCTGGACATGCGCGTCTTTGAGGTAGATTTCAAAGGTGTTGGACTGCTCTACAACCAAAAAACCCTGCAATTGCACCGCTTCTGGTGCGAGCAAGTCCACATCCACCGTTTCCAGCACGGCAGCGCGTTCCAAGGGGTAAAAAGGCCACAAATCACTTTGATTTTGGCTTTGTTCCTTGGTGCGCGGCCTGTAACTCAGCGTCGGCAGTGGCGCAAACGGTACGCCGCGCGAGGCGGGCGCTTGCTGCGCACTGGTCAGCGCGTTGTGCTGAGCCACCTTGTCGCGCACCTGCTCCTGTTTTTTAGCACCCCGCACTTCGGCGATCAGCAAGGTTTCCACTTCAGGTGAAATATGCCCCGTCACCACCAGTTGCTGCTCGCCGCCAATGGTGGCCATCTCAATGCCAGCCACAGCCAGCAATTCAGGTGAGGGTGATATTGCTATAAAATTAGTAGCTATTTCGGCAATAATCACGCCGGCTAGAGGTTGATTTGTGTCGAACAACGGCAAAGCACCCTGCTGCACGATCATCGACGCCACATCCAGCGCCTCAAAGCCCATGTTGTTGATGAGCCGGTCGGCCAGCTCATGCGCCGCGTTGGAGAACTTCGCCTCCACCACATGGGCATAGGCCTTGTTCAGCGCCTCGCGCCCACGCCGCTTGGCATACGGCATGCGCAGCACGCGCCCGAGCAGCTGCTCGACGGCCGTGGCGCTGGATAGCCGTTGCAGCGAACACAGCACGTAGGCAAACGGGCAGTCCCAGCCCTCGCGCAGTGCCTGCACGGTGATGACAAAGCGCGTGGGTTCTGTGCGCAAGCTTAAATCCAGCCCGTCCAGTTCCCGTGTGTTGCCGGTGGCTACTTTGATCTGCTCGGGTGGAATGTGCAGCTCGTCTTGCAGATAGGTGCGCAGCGCCTCGGGCGGCACCTCGTCGTTCTCGTTTTGCGCTTGAAACAGCACAATCGGGCGGACGTAGCCATTGCCAGCAGCCTCATCTTTGAGCGCTTCCCCCTCCAGCGCACACTGCGTTTGCACGGCGGCAAACACCGCCTGCTGCCAGCCCAGCGGGTGCTCGGCCAGTGCAATCGGCAGTTTGACCATGCTTTCCGCCGCCAGCTCTTGGGCGCTCACGTGGTACAGCACATTGGCCTTGCCCGCCACCGGCGTGGCGGTCAGCTCTAAAATAATGCTGGGGTTCAGGCGCTGCAAAGCCGTAAAACTTTTGTCCGTTTTGGTGTTGTGCGCCTCATCGACAATCAGCATCGGCTCGTGCAGCGCCAGCCAGTTGGCCAAACTCCAGCGCGGCTGGCCGATAAAACCTTGCAGGACGCCGGTTGTATCCGTCGCCGCTTCCTCGGCCGTCACCAGTGCATCGGGTAAACCGTGCAACACCCGCAAACGCTGCTCGTCCACCCCTTTGAAGTGGCGCTCAAACCCTTCTGAGAAGCTGTACACATTGCGTTTATCGGTGTCATCGACCCGAAAGCTTTGGATCGTCGCCACCACCACCACGGCCTGCAGCCCCCAGTCGGGCGGGGCGATGTTGGCAATGTCGTCCAGTGTGCACACCCGCACCCCGGCGCCGTAATGCGCCGCCAAAGCCTCGCGGTACGGGTGGCCGTCGGTTTGCAGCGCTTTCAGGGTTTGGCTGCGAATCGTGTCGCTGGGCACCAGCCACACCGCCACCGGTGCGTCCGTCGCGCGCCAAAGTTGTCCTTGTTCTTGCGCCATCACCTGTATTGCATGGGCTGCCAGCAGCGTTTTGCCACCGCCGGTGGGGATGCGCAAACACACGCAGGGCGTTGCGCCAAACGCATCCGCGTTGTAACTGTGCCCCGCCTGCTCCCGAAACGCCTGCGCCGCGCCATGCATCTGCGCCGACCGCGCAAACCGCGCCAAAGCGTCCAGAGCGGTTTGTTGGTAGGATTTGAGGGAGAGGGTGGTCATATTTATACTTATACAGACTTATTGACAAAGTTATCCACAGGAAGATACAATACACGTGTTGGGGACAAAATTCGGCTCCATGCCGTGTGAATGCAAAAGCCAAGGAGAAATCCAGCCGCGCAATCCTATATCCCCACATTTTTTCATAAAGCCGCTCCTGGTAATTCGGGTAGCGGCTTTTTCTTTGTGTAATACGTGCCGTAAGCCGCCACAGCTTTGTCGTCCACGTCATGGATTAAGCCGACTTTGCCCCACAGCATTTCAATAAACCGGCTTTCTCCCTTGCAGTAATAACGCTGCAACGCCCACAACATATAGTCCACCGCTTGTATGCAGGGCTCTTTGCGGGGGCTGCTGGCTATCAGTTCAATTTGCGTGGTGACAGGCTTGTTCCACTTTTGCTCAAAACGTGAACGCGCGAGGGTGAGCGCGTCTTGGAAAGCGCGCGTTCTGTCGGCTGTGCCTCTCACAGCAAAGTTAATCTTGCAAGTTTCATACGAATGCAGCCGATCTTTAAACAAACGCGCCACCGTTTGGTCGTAAAGCTCATTGGGGTGGTAGCGGTAGTTGGCATCTCGTGCGTTGCGTTCCTGCACGTACGCCAGCACGTAGCGCATATCGCGCACCACGGCATAAAACTTCATCTCGTGCCGCGCCAGCAGCTTGAACACTTCGCGGCGAACTTCGGGAACATCGTTTTTGGCATGAAACATGAAGGCTGTTTTTTGCCGCGCTGCCTGCATCGATGGCACATCCTTGAAATAAGGGTCTTGCAGCAAATCTTGTCGCAACGCCTCCAGCTCTGCCGCCAAGATTGTGGATTGCTGAACTTGTAACACCCCCAGCATGAAGTGGCTACCCACGAGCGGCGATCCTAATAAAACACGCCCTTGCGAGCCAAACAGCACGCCGTCGCCAGATTCATCCACAAAATAGTGGGTGCTTGCGTCTTCGGGCTGTTTTTTGGGTTTCATGGCACGATTTTCTTGTTTCACCGCGCCCGCACATCATACGGAATATGCCTGAACGTCACCTTCGCCTGCTTCAGCCGCTCCTCGCCCAGCCGGCAGGCTTCGCCGTAGACGACCAAATCCAGTTCCGCCCCCACCGGCGCATCGGCCAGCACCTTGGCGTGCAATTCCAGTAGCGCAGCCAGCACCTCGCGGGTGAGCACGTTGCCGCTGGCGGGGCGTTTGTCGCCCAGAATGCCGTTGTAAAGCAGGTAATAGGCCGTTCCCTTGGGCGTTTGGGGAGCATCCAACGCCGTTCGGGCTACATCCTCCACCGTTCGGGCTGAGCCTGTCGAAGCCTCAGCAAACCCTTCGACAAGCTCAGGGCGAACGGAATCAAACGCCAAATCAGCCGTTTCGCCCTGTTTTAGAGACTCAATTTGGTTGTAGCCGGCGTATTCATTACTTAGGCTGCTATTAAATATATAGTGTGTGCCAATGTGCGGTGTGCCGGGTTTGGAGGCTGTCAAATCCAGTGCCGTGCCGGTGTCCTGCTGCCAGACGAAGGCGGCGAGTGTCGCAAAGCGCACGGCGGGGTTGATGCGGCCACGGTCGTCAAACACCGCCTCCCCCAGCCGCAGGAAGCGGAAAGCCCCGCCGCCCGTCCAATTCACCGCCTTGCTGATGCCGCCCTGCTCGCCATCCAGCACCTTTTGCAGCCGTGGCAAGCAATGCGTCGCCGCGTGCTCCCCCATTTCAATCCCAATCCACCGCCGCCCCATCTTGTGCGCGACGGCGGCCGTGGTGCCGCTGCCGAGGAAGCTGTCGAGGACGAGGGCGCCTTCGTTGGTGGCGAGTTCTAGAACTCTTTTAATAAGCGCTTCGGGTTTGGGTGTGGTGAATGCACCTGCATCGTCAAAAAACGCTTTTACTTCAGCTTTTGAGGTTCGATTGCTGCCAACGTCTGAGTGAGTCCAAATGGTTTCAGATGGCCGCCCCGTGTTTTGGTCGGCAAAAATTCTGAAATATGCACTCCAGCCGTTTTTGCCAGTACGCCACTCAATACGCGAGGCCTCATCTGCAACTTTTATACGACTCCAGCGCCACGCACCGTCTTTGCCGTCTGTACGCTTTGGATAAACTTCACTGCCATCTGGGGCAATAAGTGGGTAATACAGGTTCGGACGAGTTTCCCGAGAATCACCCTGACCTCCCATAGCGCGAAGCGGTTTGAGGTAATAGTTGCGGCCATTCTCATCCACTTTGTCGTAATGTGACGCCATTTCAGTATCGAGTCGTTTCAGCGTGAAGCTCGAAGCGTTTTTGCAAGCGACCAATAAATGATCGTGTCGAGTTGAAAATTGCAGCGAATCCATCTTTGGACTGTCAGATTTCTCCCAAACCACATTCGCCACAAAATTCCCCCGCCCAAACACCTCATCCATCAGCACCTTGAGGTAGTGCCCCTCGTTGTCGTCGATGGTCACCCAGATCGAGCCGTCCTCGCGCAGCAGCTCGCGCAAGAGCTGCAGACGCGGCAGCATCAGGCTGAGCCACTGGGCGTGCTCCAGGTTGTCGTCGTAGTGCTCAAACGCGCTTTTGGTGTTGTAGGGCGGGTCGATGAAGATGCATTTGACCTGTCCCCGGTAAAACGGCAGCAGCGCCTTCAGCGCCTCCAGGTTGTCGCCCTGAATCAGCAGATTATCAAAAACACCCGTTCGGGCTGAGCTTGTCGAAGCCTTAGACTCTTCGACAAGCTCAGGGCGAACGGGGGTGAAATTTAAGCCGTTTTGAGTGCTATTTTTGCCTTTAGCCGGTGTATTTGTTGCTTTAGTAGCTATTAAATTTATAGCGTTTTCAGCGTTGGATGTGTGTGCAGATACCTGCTCCAGCAGCCGGTAGGGCACTTTGGCGGCGGTGGTGAAGGCAGAGGCGCGGTTGAGCCAGTCTAGGGTGGGCATGGGAGAAGTAACGGTAAAAGGTAAGAACGAGTGCCTTGTTAGGTAGTGGGGGCGAGTTCGTAGCGGTCTTTTAAGTTGGTCAGGGGGCTGGCGTAGCCTACCCGTCCCATGTGCTGCAAGCAGCCAACGACGATACCAGGATGGATAGCGACTTCCACTGCAAAAGCGCGGATGCTTGCCGCTGTCAGATCAATCTCACCTAATCTGCGTCGGTCAACCGCTGTAAGAAGTACATCGGCGGCAAATTGGTTGGCTTCTTTCTCTTCTTTGCTTTCTACGGCTGCGCCAGAGCTGGCATCGTCCAGAAACACGGCCCGCTTGGGGTGTTTGAGGATGTGCGCTACTTCGTGGAAGAAGTTGAACCAAAACATGTCGTTCCATTTGCCTAAGAGCGAGAGCTGGATGAGCGGCCTGTCCCCCAACCAGCGTGCCACACCACTGACGTGGGTGCCTGAAAAAGGCGCAACAAAGAGCAAAATCACGCCCGCTTCGGCACACAAGGTTTTTAAGCCTTCGCCAATCTCAGTTGCAGGCTGGGTGCTGAGCGCGCGCATGGCGGGCACATTGGCTTGCAGCGTTTCGACGTTGTAGGCTGGAAAATCACCTGATTGCATGGCAGTTTGGGCATCCAGCTCACCCAGTCGCAACCAGGCGGTGATGGCGGCATTGTTGGTTTGCTTGGCTGGGTTGGCACGGCGAAAGGCGGCTTGCACTTTGCCATATTGGTCTAGCCAGCCTTCGGGCGAGGCGACACCAAAAAAACGCAGGGCGGCATCGATCAAGGTGGCTTTGAAGTTGGCGGTCAGTGTTCCAGAAGGCAGTTTTCCGATTTTTTGCAGTTGCTTGAGGGGCAGTGAATCGAGCCACGCCATGCGGTCAGGCATGCGCACGGCGTCACGCTGGCGGGCTAAAAATTCGCGGTAATTTGCCTCACGGGCTAGCCAGAAGTTGGCGGGGGTGCCTAACACGCGTTCAAGCTCAAGCGCTGTGTCTTCGGTGATTTCTTTCGCGCCCAAAATCATTTCATTGATGGGGTTCAGCGGTCGCCCCATGCGCCGCGCCAGTTCGGCCTGGGTGATGCCGCGTTCTTCAAGTAGTTCAAGCAAGGTGCTGCCAGGAGGCGACACGGTGCTGGGTTGGTAAGCTAGGTTCGGTTCATTCATGGTAGTCCACCACTTCAACAATATAAATACTATCAATCGCCCGCCAGTCCAAGCCTCCATCGGCTTTGGTGGGCGGGGGTTCTTTTTGAGGTCGCACAATGAGGCGACGCCCATCTTGCAATCGGGCTGAAAATTGACCTTTGCGATCTCTTGTCAGTTCTTCCCATGATCCTGGCAAAGAGCGCATCGTCTCCATCGATGGCGCTGCGTGCAGATCATCAAGTCGGCTTTGTAGTTTTTTAGCAGAGGGTTCGCCAAAAGCGGCTTTGACCTTGCGCAGATTTTCAAAAAAAAGCTTGTCCGCAGCCGTTAAGAAGTCAATTTTCAAGTTTAGTTCCACCCCAAGGATGGATTATTCTACTCTAAAATAAATTTACAACACCATCTTCACCATCGGGTGCGTCGACAGCGTGCGGTACAGCTCGTCCAATTGCTCGCGGCTGGTGGCGGTGATGTTGATGGTGATGCCCAGGTAATTGCCGCCTTTGCTTTCACGTAATTCGAGGGTTTTGGCGTCAAACGTGGGGTCAAACTCGTGGGCGATGAGGGTGATGGCATGGACGAAGCCGTCCGCCTTGGCGCCCATGACCTTGATCGGGAAGGCGCAGGGGTAGACGATGAGGGATTCTTCGACCACGGGGGCGCTGGATGCGGCTGTGACAGCAGGTTTTTCAGGATTCATGCGGCAATTATCGCGCTGAGAGGGTTGTAAGGGCGGTTAACGGGTCGAATGGCGGCTTACGTTTGGCAAATTGCCGCGATTCGAGCCGCTAAACTGACGTGCTGCTGCGGGCAGACCAGGGTTGCACGGGCGAGGCACGCCCAGAAAAAACTGGGTCTACCAACACGTTCAAACCACTGGCCTGTACCAAGGCGGTGGCGTGCCCATCTAGGTGACAGTGGGTGAAGCTGGGGCTTTGAGTAGGGCAAGAACAGCCTGAACACTACGCGTGTGGTGCGCCTTGATCGTGCTGTCATTTTGCGCGTTTGAGTTGCTGAAAAACGTCAAAATTGCTATACTTATGATAGCTATAAAAGCATATTTTACGCCGGCTAGGTGCCAATTTAGCATGTAAAAATAGAGTTTTATAGGGTTTAGTGAAGAAACAGCACGGCAGCAATAGCCAACCAGCCAAGCACAAAATTGGTTTTCACAATCGCCTGAATTTGCCCCAAGCGTCGCCCCGCCTCAGGCCAGTCAGTCGCCGCAACAGCCAGCTTTAAACGTTTGAACGGTCCAAAATAGACGTGACCAAACAGGGCAAACATCAGCACACCAATGCCCAGCATCACATGCCAGCCCAGTGGCGCCGCCTTCATGCCCACGGTCATCAGCATGCCTGTGCCGGTGACCAGCAAAGCCGCAATACAGAGCCCAACCAAGGGAAAAAAGCGCCCCATCACACCCGCCATCAAGGGTAGCCGCAAGGCCGGCTGCAATTTTTCGGTGACGACCGGACGCAAGATCCACAGCATGAACGTCATGCCGCCCATCCAAACGATGGCGCCGGCAAGGTGGAGGAATTTGGAGAGGAGATAGACCATGGGCTGCTTTCAAAAATGAGTCTGTATTTTGCACGTAGTGTTGAATTTATGCGTCAATTTGTGTCAATTTCTTCAAAGGCGCTTGTTTTTGGTGCGATTTTTAACACAGGGGTCTAGACAAGGGTGCGGGTTTATACGTATAATCAGTGGCTGTGCCGAGTTACATATGTTGACAACTACTCTGTTATCTAAATATCTAGCGAAGCAAAAGACTTCGCGGGAGGCTGAGCGGACAAAGCTATTGAATGCAGGCGTGAAAGCAAATGCATTTGATGATGTGGATGCAGAGTCGCAGGGTGAGCCGGAGCGTTTGACCGCGAGTCAAGCGCAAGAGTTGCGCGTAAGACTGGGTAAGTCTGGTTCGTTAATATCACCATGGCAAATCATTGTGGGCCAGTTGTTGGCAGGGGCGGTGTTTGCGGCGGTGGCATGGTTAATCACTGGTAATTCTGGTGTGGCGGTTTCAATGGCTTACGGCACGTTGGCTGTGGTTATTCCTGCAGCGGTGTTTGCGAGGGGGCTGATGAGTCAGTTTTCAAGTTTGAACGCGCTTACCGCCGGCTTTGGGTTTTTTGTGTGGGAAATGATCAAGATTGTGGCGACTGTGGTGTTGATAGCCATAGCGCCGAAGTTGGTGGCAGATTTGGACTGGTTGGCCATGCTGATCGGCTTGATCGTCACCATGAAGGTGGTTTTTGTGTTGTTGTGGTTGTTGCCTAAATGGGCGAAAAACACGGCAGCATTGTGAAATTAAGTGTCTAGTACAGTTTTATAAGAGTTAAAAATGTCCGAAGTAGCAACATCAGCAGCACACGCTGCGCCTACAGCCAGTGAATACATTGTTCACCATCTGACGCATTGGCAAAACAAGAAGCAAGTCGACATTGTTGACTTCTCTGTTTTTAACTACGATTCCATCTTTTTCATGACCTTGTTGGGCGTGGTTGGTAGCTTCTTGTTGTGGAAAGCTGCACGCAAAGCAACTTCTGGCGTGCCAGGTCGCTTCCAGGCCGCTGTCGAAATCTTGTATGAAATGGTGGATAACCAGGCCAAATCTATCGTTCACAACGCCAAAAGCCGCAAACTGGTTGCCCCTTTGGCTTTGACGGTGTTTGTGTGGATTTTCTTGCTCAATGCGATGGACTTGTTGCCGCTCGATTTGTTGCCGGAAATCTGGAAGAAGATCTACGGTGCTGCCGGCCACGATGAAAGCCACGCCTATTTGCGCGTTGTGCCGACGGCTGATTTGTCGGTCACCATGGGTTTGTCTCTCTCTATTTTGTTGATCTGCTTGTTTTACAACATGAAAATCAAAGGTCTGGGCGGCTGGGCGCACGAGTTGGTCTCTGCACCGTTTGGCACCAGCAAAAATCCGATCTTCTTTGTGCTGTTGGCGGTGGTTAATATTGCTGAGCAGCTGATTTCATTCGTTGCTAAAACCGTGTCGCACGGCATGCGATTGTTTGGCAACATGTATGCGGGTGAGTTGGTGTTCATGTTGATCGCTCTGTTGGGCGGTTCATGGGCGCTGTCCATGGAGCCGGGCAGCTTGGCGCTGTTGGGTTTGCACATCGTTGCCGGCTGGGCGTGGGCGGTGTTTCACATCATCATCATTTTGCTGCAAGCATTTGTGTTCATGATGTTGACGCTGGTTTACATCGGTCAATCGCACGACGCTCATTAAGTTCGTAAAAGTTTCGTTGGTTTAGTTTTTCGTTGGTTTTTTGTTTTTTGTTTTTTTTATCTAGGAGTCATCATGGAAGTCATTAGTTTTGCTGCTCTCGCTGCTGGTTTGATCATTGGTTTGGGTGCTTTGGGTGCTTGTATCGGTATTGGTATCATGGGTAGCAAGTACCTGGAATCAGCTGCTCGCCAGCCTGAGTTGATGGGTGAATTGCAAACAAAAATGTTCGTGTTGGCTGGTTTGATCGACGCGGCTTTCATTATTGGAACTGGTATCGCTTTGTGGTTCGCTACAGCCAACCCGTTCCTCGCGCAAATCGCACGTTTGGTCAAGTAAATGGATATTTTGTTGGGCAACCCGCTTAACAATTTGTTTGTTTATCAATCTTCAATTGAAGGAAACGTCCAGTGAGCATTAATGGAACACTAATTGCGGCGATGATCGTTTTCGCATTGCTGGTGCTGTTCACGATGAAATTCGTGTGGCCACCACTCGCGACCGCTTTGGACGAACGCGCTGCAAAAATTGCTGACGGCCTCGCTGCTGCCGACAAAGCCAAGTCTGAACTCAACAACGCCAACAAGCGTGTTGAAGACGAATTGGCCAAATCACGAACAGAAACCGCCACACGTTTGGCTGACGCCGAGCGTCGCGGTCAAGCGATTGTCGAAGAAGCCAAAGTCAAAGCAACCGATGAAGGCAACAAAATCATTGCTGCCGCCAAAGTTGAAGCCGAGCAACAAACCGTGAAAGCCCGTGAGACCCTGCGTGAGCAGGTGGCTGCATTGGCTGTCAAAGGTGCTGAGCAAATTCTTCGTAAAGAAGTGAATGCTGGCATCCATGCGGATTTGTTGGGTCGCTTAAAGACCGAGCTTTGATCTCGATCTTTGACTGAACTTTTAACCTGAATTACACGAGCACTTTATGGCTGAATTAGCAACCATCGCCCGTCCCTATGCGGAGGCGCTTTTCAAAGCAACTTCCAAGGATTTGAACGGCGCTGCCGTTTGGGTGGACGCCTTGTCTGCCGTTGCGCAAAACGCACAACTGCAGCAATTTGCCGACAGCCCCAAAGCAAGCACGGATCAAGTTTTTGATTTGATCGCTGGCGTGGCCCAGGTGGATTTGCCAGACGCCGCCAAAAACTTTTTGCGCACCGTTATTGAAAACGGTCGCTTGAGTGCTTTGCCAGAAATGGCGACACAGTTTCGCGCCTTGAAAAATGCGCAAAGCGGTTCGTCTGATGCGGTTGTGCACAGCGCTTTCCCGATCGACGGCGCAGCTTTGGCTGACTTGGCGGTCACCTTGGAAAAGCAATTCAAGCGCAAACTCAACTTATCTGTTGAGTTGCAGCCTGAGTTGATCGGCGGTATTCGTGTGGTGGTGGGTGACGAGGTGCTCGACACGTCTGTCAAAGCCCGTTTGGAACAAATGAAAGTGGCTTTGACGGCTTGAGGCTGTCAGGGTTCACTTGTCGTAAGTGTTTAATTAACTAGCTATCTAGCTAACTAAAGAAAGAAGGAAAGAGTCATGCAACTCAATCCAGCAGAAATCTCTGAACTGATCAAGAGCCGTATCGAAGGCCTGTCAGCCAGCGCGAACATTCGCAACCAAGGCACTGTGGTTTCAGTGACCGACGGCATTTGCCGCATCCACGGTCTGTCAGACGTGATGCAGGGCGAGATGTTGGAATTCCCAGCCGGTAGCGATGGTTTGCCCACCTACGGTTTGGCCTTGAACTTGGAGCGTGACTCTGTGGGTTCCGTGATTTTGGGTGAGTACGAACACATCTCTGAAGGCGATACGGTCAAATGTACCGGTCGTATTCTTGAAGTTCCCGTCGGCCCTGAGTTGCTCGGCCGTGTGGTGAACGCTCTGGGTCAGCCGATTGACGGCAAAGGCCCGATCAACGCCAAAATGACAGACGTGATTGAAAAAGTCGCCCCAGGCGTGATTGCGCGTAAATCAGTGGACCAACCGATGCAAACCGGCTTGAAGTCCATCGACTCCATGGTGCCAATCGGTCGCGGTCAGCGCGAATTGATCATTGGTGACCGCCAGACCGGTAAAACGGCTGTCGCGATTGACGCCATCATCAACCAAAAAGGCCAAAACGTCCCCTGTATCTATGTGGCGATCGGTCAAAAAGCTTCCAGCGTGAAAAACGTGGTGCGCTCTTTGGAGCAAGCCGGCGCGATGGAATACACCATTGTGGTGGCAGCGACAGCGTCTGAGTCTGCCGCGATGCAATACGTCAGCGCCTACTCTGGCTGCACCATGGGCGAATACTTCCGTGACCGGGGTCAAGACGCGTTGATTGTGTATGACGATTTGTCCAAACAAGCCGTGGCGTACCGTCAAGTGTCGCTGTTGCTGCGCCGCCCGCCAGGCCGCGAAGCCTACCCCGGCGACGTGTTTTATCTCCACAGCCGGCTATTGGAGCGCGCCGCCCGCGTGAATGAAAAATACGTTGAAGACTTCACCAAGGGTGCCGTCAAAGGCAAAACCGGTTCGTTGACGGCTCTGCCCATCATTGAAACCCAAGCGGGCGACGTGTCGGCCTTCGTGCCCACCAATGTGATCTCGATCACCGATGGCCAGATCTTTCTGGAAACCTCGCTCTTCAACGCTGGCATCCGCCCCGCCATCAACGCCGGCATCTCGGTGTCGCGGGTTGGCAGTGCTGCGCAGACCAAGGTCATCAAAGGCCAGTCCGGCGGCATCCGTACCGACTTGGCCCAGTACCGCGAGCTGGCGGCTTTTGCGCAGTTTGCGTCTGACCTGGACGAAG